>NZ_CAKUCL010000182.1 GCF_934643405.1 uncultured Actinoplanes sp. | reverse complement strand
CCGCCACACCGCAACCCCGCCATCAGCCCACACGGCATGTCATCCAACACCGTGAACGTTCTTGGTCAGGGCACTAGGTGACCGCGCGGGGCTCGCTAGGTAGCCGCGCGGGGCTCGCTGGGGGGTTGGGCCAGCCTCGCCGGGTGGCGGCGCAGGGCTCGTGGGTGGCCGCGCGGGCTCGCCGGGTGGTTGCGCCAGGCTCGCCGGGTGGCGGCGCGGGGCTCGTGGGTCGCCGCGCCGGACTCGCGGGGTGAGTTGCGCCGGACTTGCCCGGGTAGCCGCGCGAGGCTCTGGGCGGCCGCGCGGGGCTTGCTGGGTGGTCGCGTCGGGCTCGTGGGCGGGCGCGCGAGGCTCTGGGGGGCGCGCGAGGCTCTGGGTGGCCGCGCGGGACTCGCGGAGTGGCCGTGCGGGGCTCCGGGTGGCCGCGCGGGGCTTGCTGGGTCGGCCGCATCGGGCCCGGTGGGTGCCCTCGCTGATGTCGCGACGCCGCGCGCGCCTCGTCGAGTGGATCCATGTTGGACCTGCCGGACGGGAGAACCTGGTGGCCTCGGAGAGGGCGTCTGCGGGACGGCGCGCCGCCTCTCGGGTCTGGCCGATGAGGCGGCGCGGCGCCGGGGACTACTTCAGGACCAGGCGGCCCGTGGCCTCGTATGCGGCCAGGTCTTCCAGCGTCTCGTCGATGATGAAGGACTTCGGGCCGGGCAGCGCGTCCAAGGGGAAGAAACCGGCGTCCACCGACTCCTCGGTCTGGCGCTGCAGCTCGCCCTCCCAGGCGTGGATCCGGAACGACATCAGGATCTGCTGGTAGGTGTGGCCGTATTCGTTCGTGTACGTGTAGGAGCTGTAGAAGGCGAACGGGGTCAGTGACGTGGCGCGCAGGCCGGTCTCCTCCCACACCTCGCGGATGGCGCACTCCTCCATGCTCTCGCCGAGCTCCATCGCGCCCGCGGGGATGGCCCAGCGCTTGTTGTCGGAGCGCTGTATCAGCAACAACCGGTTCTGTTCGTCGATGATCACGCCGCGTGCGCCCACGAAGAGGATGGTGTCGGTGTCCCCGACGCTCGCCCGCACCCGGCCCAGGTAAGACTCAGCCCACGTCAATGCCACGGGCCAACTCTAGTCACGCCGACTTCTTGGCAGCCTTCTTGGCGGGCGTGGCCTTGGTTGCCTTCTTGGCGGGCGCCTTCTTCGCCGAAGCGGCGGCGGCTTTCTTGGCCGGAGCCTTCTTGGCCGACGCAGCCGAAGCAGCCGAAGCAGCCGAAGCCGCCGAACCGGAGGCCGCCGGCGCGCCCTCCTCGCCGCGCGCCTTCTTCGCCCGCTCCACCGACGCCTTCAAGGCCGCCATCAGGTCGATCGCCGCCGACGGCTCCTCCTCGGCCTCCTCCGGCTGCACGACCTCGCGCCCCTCGACCTTGGCGTCGATGACCTCCTGAAGCGCGGCCCGGTAGTTGTCGGTGAACTCCTCCGGCTTGAAGCTGCCCGCCATCGAGTCGATGAGCGACGAGGCCATGGCCAGCTCGGCCGGCCGGGTCTCGATGTCCTCGTCGAGGAAGCCGAACTCGGGCCTGCGCACCTCGTCGGGCCAGAGCATCGTGTTCAGCACGAGCACGCCCTCGTGCACCCGCAGGGTGGCCAGCTGCTCGCGCTGACGCAGGGCGATCTTGACGATGGCCACCCGGTCGGCGTCCTGGAGGGCGTCGCGCAGCAGCACGTACGGCTTGGCGGCCTGGCCTTCCGGTTCGAGGTAGTACGCCTTGGCGAACAGGATCGGGTCGATCTGGTCGGCCGGCACGAACTCCAGCACGTCGATCGCCCGGGACGTGGTCAGCGGCAGGTCGGCGAAGTCCTCGTCGGTGAGGATCACCATCTCGCCGCCGCCGATGTCGTACCCCTTGGCGATGTCGTCGTAGCTGACCACCTCGCCGTCGATCGAGCAGGTGCGCTGGTACTTGATCCGGCCGCCGTCGGTGCGATGCACCTGGTGGAAGCGGATGTCCTTCTCCTCGGTGGCCGAATAGAGCTTCACGGCGATCGACACCAGGCCGAACGAAACCGCGCCCTTCCAGATCGCTCGCATGATCACTCCTATACCCAGCGTGAGGTGTCTCGATCAGGATGGCATCACTGAGACGCCTGCGTAAGGTGTTCCGACCTGCCTATGGTGATCGGGTGCCTGGTGCGCCGCTGTCTCCGATGCTCGCCACCGCCGGCGCGCTGCCGTCCGGCTCCGGCTGGAGCTACGAGTTCAAGTGGGACGGCGTCCGGGTTCTCGCCCTCTTCACCGGCGGGTCCCCGGTTCTGTTCGCGCGCTCGGGAGCGGTGGTGACTGCCGCGTACCCGGAGATCGCCGACCTGCATCTGCCCGAGGGCACGCTGCTGGACGGCGAGATGGTGGTGCTGGACGCGGCGGGCCGGCCGTCGTTCACCGCGCTGGCCGAGCGGATGCACGTCCGCGAGCAGGCCCGGGCGGCGCGATTGGCGGCGACACTCCCCGTCACGTACATGATTTTCGATCTGCTCTATCACGACGGGAACGACTACACCGGTCTGCCGTACCTGGCCCGCCGGGAGAAGCTCGAGGAGCTCGATCTGGCCGGGCCGCGCTGGATGGTGCCGCCGTCGTTCGGTGACGGGTCGGCCACCCAGGCCGCGGCCCGGGAGAACCACCTCGAGGGGGTGGTCGCGAAGCGGTCCGACTCGGTCTACCTGCCCGGCACACGCTCGCCCGAGTGGATCAAGGTCAAGTTCGACCGCACCGGCGACTACGTGGTCGGCGGCTGGCGGTCCGGGGCACGCAAGCTGGGTGGCCTGCTGGTCGGCGTGCCCACCCCGGACGGGCTCGCGTTCCGCGGGCGGGTCGGCGGCGGCATCAGCAACGTCTCGGAGAAGGAGCTGCTCAACGCGCTGGAGCCGCTCGCGACCAGGGAGTCGCCGTTCGTCAAGGGTGTGGTGCCCCGGGAGGATGCGAAGGGCGCGCACTGGGTACGTCCGGAGCTGGTGGTGGAGATCCGCTACGGCAACCGGACCCCGGACGGACGCTTGCGTTTCCCCAGGTTCCTGAGGTTGCGTGACGACAAGACGCCGCAGGAGTGCGCGGAGGAGGACGACGATGGCCGGTGAGCGGCTCACGGTGTCGATCGACGGGCGCGATCTGGAGCTCTCCAACCTCGACAAGGTCATGTACCCGTCGGCCGGCTTCACCAAGGGCGAGGTCATCGACTACTACACCCGGGTGGCGCCGGTCATCCTGCCGCATCTGGCGGGCCGTGCGGTCACCCGCATCCGCTTCCCGAACGGCGTGGACGGCATGCATTTCTTCGAGAAGAACAAGCCCGGTGGCACGCCCGACTGGGTGCACCTGGAGACGCTGCCCGTCCCCGGGTCGACCAAGAGCCGGGAGACCATCGACTTCATCGTGGTCGACGACCTGCCCACGCTGGTCTGGCTGGCCAACCTGGCCGCGCTCGAACTGCACACGCCGCAGTGGCGCATCGGCGAGGACCCGGATCTGCTCGTCGTCGACCTCGACCCGGGCGCGCCGGCCGGGCTCCAGGAGTGCTGCGCGGTGGCGGTCCTGATGCGGGACCGGCTGGCCGAGGACGGGGTCACGGCGTACCCGAAAACCTCCGGCAAGAAAGGCATGCAGCTCTGCTGCCCGATATCCGGCACGCAGGACGCGGAGGTGGTGTCGGCGTACGCGAAGCGGATCGCCGAGGAGATGGCGACGATGGTGCCCGCTTCGATCACCGCGAAGATGGCCAAGGCGGTACGGCCGGGCAAGGTCTTCATCGACTGGAGTCAGAACGCGGCGGCCAAGACGACGGTGACGCCGTACTCGCTGCGGGCCCAGGAGACGCCGACCGCCTCGACCCCGCTCACCTGGGACGAGGTCGAGGCGGTGGCCACCGGCGCGGAGCCGGCGCGGCAGTTCCCGGCGGTCGAGGTGCTGGAGCGGATCGAGGAGCACGGTGACCTGCTGGCCGACCTGCTGATCAAGGGGCCGGCCCTTCCCGATGGTCATTGATCTGCCGCGGGCCATCGAGGTCCGCGGCGTGCGCCACAACACCCTGCGCGATCTCGACGTCGACGTTCCCCTCTGGCGTACGGTCCTGATCGCCGGGGTGTCCGGCTCGGGCAAGACGTCGCTGGCCATGGGCACGCTCTACGCCGAGGGTCTGCACCGCTTCCTGGAGGGGCTCAGCACGTACAGCCGGCGGCGGCTCACCCAGGCCGAGCGGCCGGACGTCGACCGGATCGACCATCTGCCGCCGGCGCTGGCCCTGCGGCAACGCCCGCCCGTCCCGGGACCGCGCAGCACCGTGGGCACGATGAGCGAGGTGCTCAACGTGCTCCGGCTGATCATGTCGAGGCTGGGCACGCATCGCTGTCCCAACGGGCATGACGTCCCGCCCTCCATTGCGACGCAGGCCATGGAGATCACCTGCCCGACATGCGGCGTCCGGTTCGAGGCGCCCGGCGCCGAGTCGTTCGCGTTCAACTCCGTCGGGGCGTGCCCGACCTGCAACGGCATCGGCACGGTGTTCGACGTCGACCCGGACACGCTGGTCGCCGACCCCAGCAAGACGATCGCGGACGGTGCCGTCCTGCCGTGGAACGTGGGCGGCCGCCGGCTCAGCATGTATGCGGCAGGCGAACTGGGTGTCCGGCTGGATGTCCCGTACGGAAACCTCACCCGCAAGGAGAAAGACTTCGTCCTGCACGGCGAGCCGGTGAAGCAGATCGTCACCGTGTCCGGGCGCAACGGGCGGCAGGTGCAGCTCAACGTCACGTACGACAACGCGGTCACCGCCGCCCGCAAGTCGGAGAACGGCAAGTATCTGAGCTCGCACACCTGCCCGGCCTGCCACGGCACCCGGTTGCGGCCGGAGGCGCTGGCCTCGCGGCTGGCCGGGCGCAACCTCGCCGAGATCAGTGCGCTGAGTCTTGACGACCTGCTCGGGTTCGCGCGCACGTTGCCGCCGCTGATGCCGTCCGAGCTGAGCCGGCTGACCGACGGGCTGATCGGCGAGCTGACCCGGGCCATCGAACCCCTGCTCGGCCTGGGGCTCGGCTACCTCGGACTGGACCGGGCCGGTGCCACGCTGTCCACCGGCGAGCGCCAACGCATCGAGCTGACCTCGACCGTACGGGCGAACACCACCGGCATGCTGTACGTGCTGGACGAGCCGTCGGTCGGGTTGCATCCGAGCAATGTCGAGGGGCTGCGCCGGACGATCGCCGCGCTGGCCGGCAACGGCAACTCGGTGGTGATCGTCGAGCACGACCTGGACGTCATCCGTACCGCCGACTGGATCATCGAGATGGGTCCGGGGGCCGGCCGGCTGGGCGGCACGGTTGTCGCCTCCGGGACGCCCGCGCAGATCCGGAAGAACCGGAAGTCGATCATCGGACCGTTCCTGGCGGGCCGGCGGGCGGTCGATCGGGTGCCGCTGGGACCGGGCACGGCAAGTATCACGATCACGGTCGGGAGCCTCTACAACCTTCGCGACGTCACCGCCGGCTTTCCGATCAACCGGCTGACCACGTTGGCCGGGCCGTCCGGGGCGGGCAAGACGGCTCTCGTGCTCGACAGCCTGATCCCCGCGGCCCGTGCGGAGCTGACCGGCAATCCGTTGCCGTCGCACGTCAAGGCGCTGGATCTGGGCTCGATCCGGCAGGTGGTGGAGATCGATGCCACGCCGATCGGCCTCAACGCGCGTTCGACGCCCAGCACGTACTCGGGGGCGTTCGACGCGATCCGCGCCCACTTCGCCGCCGCCTCGGGCCGGACGCCCGGGCACTTCTCGTTCAACACCAAGGACGGCCAGTGCCCGACCTGCCGCGGCCTGGGGTCGATCGACCTGGACGTGCAGTACCTGCCGGACATCAACGTCGCATGCCCCACCTGTCACGGCGCGAGATTCAACGACGAGACCCTTTCCGTACGCGTCGACGGGCTCACCATCGCCGAAGTGCTCGATCTGACGGTCCGCGAGGCTCTCGACCGGTTCGCCGGCCTGCCCGCGGTGGTCCGCCCGCTGCGCCCCATCGCCGACGTCGGCCTGGACTACCTGCGCCTGGGCGAACCGACCCCGTCGCTGTCCGGCGGCGAGTCGCAGCGGCTGCGCATCGCGGCCCGCCTGCGCAGCAGCCAGCGCAACGTCCTCTACGTGCTGGACGAGCCGTCCACCGGCTTGCACCCGGTCGACATCCGCACGCTGATCGGCGTCTTCGACCGGTTGCTGGCCGGCGGCGCCACGATCGTCGTGATCGATCACGACCTCGACGTGCTGGCCGCCGCCGACCACCTGATCGACATGGGCCCGGGCGGCGGCCCCGAGGGCGGCCGCGTCGTCGCGCTGGGCACCCCGGCCGAGGTGGCCGCCGACCCGCACAGCGTCACCGGCCCCTATCTGGCCATGGCACGCGTCTGACTCGGTGGACGTGCGGGGCCGGCGTCCGTTTTTGCAGAAACGCCCGCCGAACCCCTCTCGATCACCCGTCCAACCCAGGAGAAGGCCTTCGAGATAGACCCCACCGTTCAACTCGGGGATCTAGCACAATCGTGAATTTAACGGAGGTCGCCCAGAAGCGTCACGATGACTGAAATCACACGTCACCGGAAATGGGTCGCACTCGTTATACCTCTTCCCCGGTCCGGAGGGCGATGTTCGTCGATCTGGCGCGGCAACCCGCTACCTGACGCCGGTTCGGTCGTTATGTGCAGGATCGCGCATCCTGATCGCGTCCGTAACCGATGCGCGGTCGCTTCGTTCACCGATTAACACGCCGGAAGCCCGCCTAGATGGCGTCAAGGAGACCGCCAGCAGATCCGGAAGAATCCGATTCGCCGCATCACCCGGACGTTGGATGCGGCGTTGAGAGATTGCTACCGACGGGACAGCCGTTGCAGCGGCGCCACACATCCCGATCGCGTAGTGCTTCACATTTCTGAGATCCCGTCCAACCCAGGAGCAAAAATGTTCGAGCTCGCCTTCTGCGTCCGTATCCCGGAATCCGTGACAATCAGGATCATCATTCTGGTCGGAGTGCTGATCAGCATGGGAGCGGCATTGCCCCTGGTGGGCTGACACGCCGGGCGAGGGCCGGTCGAACACCGGCCCTCGTTCTCCACATCCTCAGTCGATCTGCGGCAGCGGCGGGCCGATGACGTCGTCGGCGTCGACGATCGTGTAGGCGTAGCCCTGCTCGGCCAGGAAACGCTGACGGTGGGCGGCGTACTCGGTGTCGATCGTGTCGCGGGAGACCACCGTGTAGAAGTGCGCCTGGCGGCCGTCGGCCTTCGGGCGCAGCACCCGGCCGAGGCGCTGGGCCTCCTCCTGGCGCGAGCCGAACGTGCCGGACACCTGGATCGCCACCGCCGCCTCGGGCAGGTCGATCGAGAAGTTGCCGACCTTCGAGATGACCAGCGTGCGCAGCTCACCGGCCCGGAACGCGTCGAACAGGCGCTCGCGTTCCTTGTTCGTGGTCGAGCCCTGCACGATCGGGGCGTCGAGGTACTCGCCCAGCTCGTGCAGCTGGTCGATGTATCCGCCGATGACCAGCACCTGCTCGCCCGGGTGCTTGTCGACCAGGGCGCGGACCACCGGAAGCTTGGTGCGGGCGGTCGCCGCCACCCGGTACCGCTCCTCGGACTCGGTCACCGCGTAGGTCATCCGCTCGGCCTCGGTGAGCGTCACCCGGACCTCGGTGCACTCGGCCGGCGCGATCCAGCCCTGCGCCTCGATGTCCTTCCACGGCGCGTCGTAACGCTTCGGGCCGATCAGCGAGAACACGTCGCCCTCGCGGCCGTCCTCCCGTACCAGAGTGGCCGTGAGCCCCAGCCGGCGCCGGGCCTGCAGGTCCGCGGTGAACCGGAAGATCGGCGCCGGCAGCAGGTGCACCTCGTCGTAGATGACCAGCCCCCAGTCGCGCGCGCCGAACAGGTCGAGGTGGGTGAACGCGCCGCCGCGGCGGGAGGTCAGCACCTGGTACGTCGCGATGGTGACCGGGCGGATCTCCTTGCGCTCGCCGCTGTACTCGCCGATCTCCTCCTCGGTCAGCGACGTGCGGGCGATCAGCTCGCGCTTCCACTGCCGGCCGGCCACCGTGTTCGTCACCAGGATCAGCGTGGTCGCCTTGGCGGTGGCCATCGCCGCCGCGCCGACCAGCGTCTTACCGGCGCCGCAGGGCAGCACGACCACTCCGGAGCCGCCGGCCCAGAAACCGTCGACGGCCTCCTGCTGGTACGACCGGAGATGCCAGCCGTCCTGGGCGAGGTCGATGGCGTGGGCCTCGCCGTCCACGTAACCGGCCAGGTCCTCGGCGGGCCAGCCCAGCTTCAGCAGCGCCTGCTTGAGGCGGCCGCGCTCGGACGGGTGCACCGCGATGGTCTCGTCGTCGATCCGGGCGCCGAGCATGCCGGCCAGCTTCTTCGACTTGGCCACCTCGATCAGCACGATCTTGTCGAGCCCGCGCAGGACCAGCCCGTGCACCGGGTCGTTGACCAGCTGCAACCGGCCGTACCGGTCCATCGTCTCGGCGACGTCGACCAGCAGGGCGTTGGGCACCGGGTACCGCGAGAAGCGGATCAGCGAATCGACGACACCCTCGGCGTCGTGACCGGCCGCCCGCGCGTTCCACAGGCCCAGCGGGGTGAGGCGATAGGTGTGCACGTGCTCGGGCGAGCGCTCCAGCTCGGCGAACGGCGCGATCGCCATCCGGCAGGCCTGAGCGTCGGGGTGGTCGACCTCCAGCAGAAGAGTCTTGTCCGACTGCACGATCAGTGGTCCGTTCACCTGACACCCTTCGAACGAGCTCGAACCGACCCTCCAGTGTGACACGGCGCGGCGGAACCCCAGGGCGCCGCCGGAATTCATCGACGGAGTGCAACCGCCCGGAGGTGTTCGGCGTTTACTTCAATGCGGGGGGCCGGTCGCGCGGGAGCCTCGGGGGTGCGCGACCTCCCCGGCTACTCCTGTCCCTCGGGAACCGCCGCGGTGATCCGGTGCAGGGCGAAGGTGTGCAGCGTCTCGGTGCGTTCGTCCTCGGCCCGCAGATAACCGGCGCTCAGCGACACCGGCCGCACCAGGCGGGACAGCGTCGCCCCGTGCGAGTCGACATAACCCACCCAGACCCGGGCCTTTTCCCGTACGGCTTGTTGCAGCACCGCCATCGCCTCGCCGTGCCGCTGCACCGACGTCACACCGGGCGCGCCCTGCCCGTTCGCGGCGCGCACGGTCACCGGGGCACGCCGGGCCGCGCGGGTGGCGATGTCACCGCGACGGATCTGCTCGACCACCCCGGCCAGGCGCGGGCCGGCCAGCATCGGCGTGCCCGCGTGGTCGCTGATCCGGATGGCCTGGGAGGTGCGGGTCGGCGCCCGCCGCACCTTGGGCCGGGCCAGCACCGCCGCCCCGCCCGCGTCCTCGGCGACGGGGGCGAACCCGGCATCCCGCAGCGCGCCCAGCATCCGCGCCACCTGGAGCGGGCTGACCAGCACGGTCGGGGCGATCTGGCGCAGGTTGAGGGTGCCCAGCCGCTTGTCCGCCAGCACCTCGGCGAGCAGGGCCTCGTCGTCGCTGCGCAGGTATGACCCCGCCGAACCGGCGCGCAGCCCACCATGACGGCGGGCGGCGTCGTCGATCATGTACGTCAGGGTCTGTGGCACGGCCGTACGGGAACGCCTCTTGAAAAGAGTGTGCAGGTCGGCCGCCGTGTAACCGACGTCGAGGGCCCGCCGCACGCTGTCCGGGGTGACCCGGAACACGCTGGCGCCGCCGGCCGACTCCGGCTCGGCGACCACCTCCAGCTCACCGGCCAGTTCTGGCTCCGGCGGACCGGGCACCACCACCGACAGGTCGGCCTGCACCAGGAAGTGGTCGACCGGCGCGGGCAACAGCTCGTCCAGGGCGCGGATCGCGTCGCTCGGCTGCTGCGCGGTCGCCGGCCGCACACCCAGCGGATCGCCCTCGTCGACCTCCGGATCCTCGAGCAGCAGCCGTCCGTACGAGGTGATCGCCCCGAGCGCGGTGATCCCGAGCGCGGCCGCGCCGGACAGCGCGTCCCGGTGTGCCGCCTCCCGGCCGCGGGCCCGGCGTGGCGCCTGCCAGGTGAGCAGCCCGAGCACCTCGTCGGCCTGCGGGGCGGTCCCCGGCTTCAGGTCGGACAGCACCAGCAGCGCCTCGCGCCGGGCCTGCGGCGCCCCGGCCCGCTCGGCGTCCGGCGCCAGCACGTTGATCGGCCGGTCCCGCTCGTCGCGCTGCCCGATCAGGCTCGGCTGCCGGGTCATCGCCAGCCAGGCGCGGGCCAGGGCGGTCCAGCGCTGCGCGATGCTCAGCGCCCGCCACAGGTCGTACGACCCGGTGGGCAGGAAGATCTCGTCGACGCTGCCGGACGCGCGGCTCACCGTGACCGACCGCGCGCTGCCGCTCGCCTCCACCTCGCCGATCAGCCCGGCCGCGTATGCCGTCTCCAGCAGCAACGCGGCCATCGACTCGTCCAGGCCGGCCGAGCGGGCCAGGCGCTTGAGATCGCGAACGCCCAGACCACCGGCCCGCAGCACCGGAGCCGGCTCGGCCGCGAGCGCCTCGAGCAGCGCCTCGGTGCTCCGCACCGCCTCCATGACCTGGCCCGCGCCGGCCGAGTCGACCGAACGCGGCTCCCGCGCGGTGCCGTCCGGGATGGGCGGGAACGGCCGCAGCACGCCCAGCGGACCGGTGTCACGCCGCAGCAGCATGCCGATCTCGCGGGGCAGCTCGACCAGCTCGCCGTCGGCCCGCGGCGCCCGGCCCGCCTCCGAGACGGCCACCAGGATGTGATGTTCGACGAGCCAGCGCACCGGCTCGATCACCGTCTCCCGGCGCAGCGCCCCGATCGGCGGGCCGGCTGCGAGACGGTCCAGCACGGCACGGGCGGCGGGTGGGGCGGACAGGACCGTACGGCGTAGTTTCGCCCGGTCCTCGCAGAGTGCGGCGGCCTGCGGGTCCAGGTAGTCCGCGGGACGGCCCAGACCGGCCGGATATGGCGAGGTCACCTCGTCGACCGCGCCGGTGACCTCCAGCGCGTCCGGCGGACCGTGCAGCAGGAACCGGACCCGAAGCCGGTCGATCGCCACCCGTACGTCGTCCTCGCTCGCCTCCGAGGCCAGCGCGAGGATCGCCGAGACCGAGGTGAGCGCGGTCTTCTCGTCGCGGCTCAGCCGGGCCGCGTCCAGGATGAGCAGGGTGAACTCGTCCAGCCCGTCGAGGCAGCGGGCGACCGACCCGCGGGACTGGGCGCGCACCGCGAGGGCGGAGACGTCGGCCGGCACGGGCACGACAAGATCGGGGCGCAGCTGAATGAGCGCCCCGAGCGCCTCGTCGGTGAGCGACCGGAGTTGATCGGCGAATGTGGTGGCCATCGTTCTCAACGCTAGCGACCGTGGGACGATGGTGGGGTGTCCGGGCATCGCCGGACCGCTGACGGGAACACTTGAAGGGGACATCCGTGGCCGCACAGAACAACCTGCCGGGTACCGCCGTTACCGGAGGGGCCGGCCAGCGTCAGACGCAGTCCGTCGACATGCAGGGGCACCTGACGGTGTCCGAGCTGGTCGCCGACCGCGCCGCCGCGCCATCGCCGTTCGGTGACGACCAGACCTTCCCGCTGCCGGTGAACCGCCTGACCTATATCCCGTCGACCCCGGCGTGACCTCTGGCTCTCGGGTGCCGCCCGCCGTCGGGTTCGACCTGGACATGACCCTGATCGACTCCCGGCCGGGCATCCGTGCGGCCTATCGCGCACTGAGCGAGAAGACCGGCGTCTTCGTCGACGCCGACCTCGCGGTGAGCCGGCTGGGCCCGCCGCTGCGCACCGAGATGGGCCACTGGTTCCCGCCCGCGCGGGTGGAGGCGGCGGTCAGAACGTATCGGGCGCTCTACCCGGACTACGCGGTGGCGCCGGCCGTGCCCACGGCCGGTGCCCGGGAGGCGATCGACGCCGTTCGCGCCCTCGGGCTACGGGTGGTCGTCGTCACGTCGAAGCTGGGCCGGCTCGCGCACCTGCACCTCGATCATCTCGGGATGGTGGTGGACGAGGTCGCGGGCGATCTGTTCGCCGAGGGCAAGGGCGCCGCGCTCGTCGAGCACGGCGTGCGCTGGTATGTCGGGGATCACGTCGGCGACATGGTCGCGGCGCGGACCGCGGGCGTGCCGGGCATCGGCGTGACGACCGGGCCCTGCTCGGCCGATCAGTTGCGGGACGCCGGCGCGGCGTACGTGCTGCCCGATCTTCTCGGGCTTCCGGCGCTGCTGCGTGAGATTGCAGTTGGGTCCGGGCCCACCGCTTAAGTAGCCTTGCGGTGAGCGGTTGTTTCCATTGAGTGAAGTTGAGGTCAGCGGTGCCCACGGGTCGAGTGAAGTGGTACGACGCTACGAAGGGATTCGGGTTCGTCACCAGCGATGAGGGCGGAGACGTGTTCCTGCCCAAGGGCGCGCTGCCGGCCGGGGTGGCCGAGCTGAAATCGGGACAGCGGATCGAGTTCGGCGTGGTGGACAGCCGCAAGGGCGCCCAGGCGATGGGCGTCAAGCTGATGGACGCACCGCCGTCGCTGGCCGAGCTGCGCCGCCGTCCGGCCGAGGAGCTGCACGGCATGATCGAGGACATGATCAAGGTGCTTGAGGCGCAGGTCCAGCCGGGTCTGAGCCGCGGACGGTACCCCGACAAGAAGACCGCGCTGAAGATCGCGCAGCTCGTGCACGCGGTGGCGCGGGAGTTCGAGGTCTGAATTTCTGGACCGGCCGGGCTTGCTCAAGAGCCCGGCCGGTTCCCTACAGGAACGGCTTGACGGCCGGCGTCAAACCCGCCGCCGCCGCACGCTGCAGCAGGGCGTCGGCGGCGGCGAGGCCTTCCTTGCCCAGGTCCAGCGTGAACTCGTTGACGTACAGGTCGATGTGCTGCTTGACGACCTCGGACTCCATCTCCTGCGCGTGCTCCAGGATGAAGTCGCGGCTCGCGTCCGGGTTGGCCCAGGCCATGCTGACCGACTTGCGAATCCACTCGGTGGCCTCGGCCGGGTCGACCGCGCCCTTCTTGGCCAGGATCGCGCCCAGCGGGATCGGCAGGCCGGTGTCCGCCTCCCACCACTCGCCCAGGTCGGCCAGCGACACCAGGTCGTACCGCTGATACGTGAACCGGGCCTCGTGGATCACCAGTCCCGCGTCGAACCGGCCCTCGGCCACGCCCGGCATGATCTCGTGGAACGGGACCACCTCGATGCGGGCCGGCTGCTTGTCGGCGGCCCACAGGCGGAAGAGCAGATAGGCGGTCGTACGGTCCCCGGGCACCGCCACGGTCGCGCCGCTGATGTCCTGATCGGGCGTGCGGGCCAGCACCAGAGGTCCGCAGCCGCGGCCGAGGGCGCCGCCGGTGGGCAGCAACTCGTAGTCGTCCAGGAGCCAGGGCAGCGCCGCGTAACTCACCTTGACCAGGTCGAACTCGCCGCGCTCGGCCGCCGTGTTGGTCACGTCCACATCCGCGAAGGTCAGGTTGACCTCGGGCGTGCCGGGGATGAGGCCATGCACCAGAGCGTGGAAGACAAAGGTGTCATTCGGGCACGGAGAGACAGCTAGTGAAAGAGCCACGTGCACACGGTAGTGGTGACCAGCGATCCCGGTGCGGAGCCTCGCCTGTCTGACTGCCCACATCGGTGAAGTTATCCACAGGCTGTCCACAAGGTGCCCGAAGCTGTGGACAATGCCGCGAACGCCTCCTTGAGGCGCCACGCTGCACGGTCGCGGGGGCCGATCGGGTTGGAGATGGTTCGCAGCTCCGCGAACGGAATCCCCTCAGTGGCAATCCCCACTCCGTACCCTTCCATCGCCTCGGCCACGGCGTGGGGGAAGCGGGCCATGAGCCACTCCGCGGTCTCGGCGGTTCCGGTGACCGTGCTGAGCGTCAGGACATCGCCGGCGATCGCCTCGGGGAGCGCGGTGGTGAGCAGCTTGAAAAGATCGGGGTCGGCGTCGACCACGCTGCTGCCGAAGCCGAGCTCATCGACGCTGAGAAAGCCGCGGCCCCCGCTCCCGGCGCTCCGGGCGCTGCCGGCGCTTTCGGCGCCGCGGGCGCTCCCGGCGCTGTCGGCGCTCTCGGCGCCGAGGTCGGCGGCGATGCTCCGGGTGGCGAGTACGGTGCCGCCGACCGGCGCCCGGCCGGTGAAGCCTCC
>NZ_CAKUCL010000181.1 GCF_934643405.1 uncultured Actinoplanes sp. | reverse complement strand
GCGCGACGGGGCCATCGCCGAGGAACACCTCTGGCTCTGACCTCGTCTACTGCCCCGCGGAGGAGCGGCCTGCCAGGAAGACCCGCAGTCCCCGCTCACCACGGTTCATGAGCACGGCATGGTTCCAGCGGAACACCGGCCGCGCGACCGGCGCCAGCACGCGCAGCAGCCGGTTGCGGGCGATCACCTCCTCCTCGAAGGTCGCCCGTGCGCCGCCGTCCTCGGCCGCGACGGTCCAGCGGGAGAAGCCCTCGAGGTCGCCGCGCAGGTCGGCCTGCAACACCCCGGCCTGCCGGTCCTGACGGGTCGTGACGGTGCGGAAGACGAGGGAGAACGGCAGAACCGAGCGGACCTCGGTCTCGTAGGCCGTCGCGTCCACGCGATCGATCCGGCGCATGCCGGGCCACCACGCCGTGTAGCTTCCGAGGTCGGCCAGCACCGCGAAGACCTCGCCGGGCGGGAACGTCAGGCGCCAGACCGTCGTGAAGTGATAGTGGTTCAGGTTCGCCATGAATCGTCCGTCCCGTGTCGTAGGTGGGCGCCGTGGTTGCCAGCCCGTTCAACGGGGTGGGCGGGCACGGGTTCAGGCCACCGGACTACTCCACGGCGGCCTTCATGACCCATGAGGTGACCCGGGGACGGCCGGGAAGGTCCCCGCGCCCCGTGCACCAGAGCAGGACGCGGACCGGGTCGCCCGGCGGGGCGCCGGGGAAGAGCCGGGCGAGCACGGCCTCGCACAGGCTCTCCGGCGGATGCCAGGCGATCCCGAGCCCGGTCGTGATGTCGAAGGTGTGCATGAGGATCTCGGTGACGCCCAGCGCCGCGAAGCCGCCCGGGTCGGTCGGTCCCCAGTGCCAGGCACGCGCCGTCGGCTCGGATCCCGCCACCATGGTGCTCAGCAGCCGGCCGGCCGCGGTGACGGTGCGCAGGAGGTCGCGAGGCGTCGCGTCGTCGCGGACCCGCAGGTCGAACGGCAGGTAGGCGTCGTCCGGCCGGGCGGCGAGTTGCCCGGCATAGGCCAGCAGGTCATGGGCGACGTGGGCGGTCGTCGTCCAGCAGCTCCATTCCAGCGTGCCGGCCCGGCACCGCCAATCCGCCGATGCGTACGGGGTGAGGACGCGCGCCATCTCGGCCACCGCCTGGTCGACATCCCGGCCGCTCATCACGCGCATACCGGGCAGCTTCCCAGAACCGCGGTCCGGCTAGCGAGTGGGGGCGGACACCTCCTCGTGGATGCGGTCGGCCACCCGGGCCGCGCCCGCCCCCAGCAGGATCGTGTAGTGGTTGACGTCCGGGATCTGCTCGGCGTCCATCGTGGCCAGCTGCCCGGCGTCGTACAGGCCCTGCTCCTGGTCCTGCATGCCGCGCGGCGCCCACAGGATCGGGAAGCCGGCGGCGGCCGCCGGGCTGGTCAGGAAGTCGGCGCCGTCGGCCCGGATGGCCTCGACGTTGCAGGACGAGCCGGTGCCGTTGTAGTCGCGCTCGACATACCGGGAGATGTCCGCGTTCCAGTAGCGGCCCAGCGCGGGATTCCGCTCGAAGAAGGCGATGTACGAGTCCAGCGTCGGGAACGTCATCGACAGGCGCTGCATCGCCGGGCCGATGGTGTGCAGCAGGGCCTCGTCGGGGGTAACGCCGGGTGGGAGCGTCAGCGGCACCCCGCCGTCCACCAGCAGGACCGAGGAGACGCGGGTGGGGTACCGGACGGCGGTCTCGGCCACCACGAAAGCGCCCATCGAATGGCCGACCAGGGCGACCTCGGCGGCACCGAGGTGGTCGGCCACGGCGATGAGGTCGGCCGCGTGGGCGGCGAGTCCGTACGGGCCGGGCAGCGCGGCGCTGCGGGCCCGGCCCCGCAGGTCCGGGGCCACCAGCCGCACCCGGCCGTCGAGGGCACGTGCCACCGCGGCCCAGGACAGGGCGTTCGCGGTGATGCCGTGCGCGGCGATGACCAGGGGACCGTCGCCGGGCCAGTCGACGACGCGCAGGTTGCCGCCGGGCACGGGCACGTCGAACTCGTTCATGATCGCCAGCCTAGGGGGAGGAGGGGGAGAGGGAGCGGAGACGGTTGAGGCGTAACGCCAGCTGGATGTCCAGGGCGCGGTCCGGGTCCTGCCAGCCGTCGCCCACCAGCCGGGCGACGCGGTCCAGGCGCTGGGTCACCGTGTTCACGTGGACGTGCAGGACGTCGGCGGCGCGGGCCAGGCTGCCGCCGGCGCCGAAGTACGCCTCCAACGTCTTGATCAGGGCGGTGCCGCGCTTGCGGTCGTAGTCGAGCACCGGACCCAGTACCCCGTCCACGAAGCCGGGAACGTCGCGCGACGAGCCCAGCAGCAGGCCCACGTACCCCATCTCGGCCGTGCTGGTCCCGTCGCCGGTCCGGCCCAGCGCGATCAACGCCGTGGCGCAGGCGTCGGCCTCGCGGTACGCGGGACAGATTGCGGCCGGGCCGGACGCCGGCCCCGCGCCGCCGGCCGTCACCGGCGCACCCAGCGCCCGGCCCAGCTCCTTGGCCACCAGATGCGCCGAGCCTCCCGGATCCGAGCCGGGCAGGATCAGCGCGACCCGCCCGTCCCGGGCCGCGGCCAGCCCGCCCCGCGCCGCCGCGAACGTGCGCGCCCACGACACCGCGCGCTGGCGCAGGCCACCGGCCGCGTCCGCCGCGACCGCGATCACCACGTGCGGGGCGTCCAGGTCCACCCCGATGCGCCGGGCCCGCGACCGCAACGCGTCCTCGTCGCCGGGCCGGCTGATCAGGTCGTCGAGCAGCTCACCCCGGACCTGGCCCTCGGCCTCGGCCACCGTGCGCCGGAACAGCAGCAGCAACGCGGTCACCTGCGCCGCCCGCTCCAATATCCGCTGGTCGGCGCCGGCCAGGGCGCCGCTCGGCCGGAACACCAGCGCGCCGAGGTTGTCCGCGCCGGCGACGACCGCCGCCACGTACAGATCCCCGCGCACCACCGTGCGCCCCTCCCCGCGGGCGGCGGCGACCGCCTCGGCGACCGCCGGCCCGTCCAGCGAGGGCAGGTCGGCGGCGCACCCCGGCGCCTTCGCGGTCGCCAGGGACCGGCCCTCGGCATCGAGCACGAGCAGGGCGCCGTCCAGCACGTCGACCAGGTCGGCGGCGACGTCGTCGACCCCGCCGCCGCGCAGCACCAGCGCGGTCATCCGGTCGTGGGCGTCGGCCGCCCGCTCCACCGACGCGCTGTGCGCCTGGATGACCTTGTTGGCCGCCGACAGCTCGGCCAGCGCCGCCTGCGTCTCGGTCAGCAGCCGGGCCGTGTCGATGGCGATCGCGGCGTGCGCGCCCAGCGAGACGAGCAGAGCCACCTCCTCGCGCGCGAACGGCCGCTCGGTGCGGTTGGCCGCGAACAGCACGCCGATCACTGTCGGCCCCAGGCGCAGGGGCACGCCGAGGATGGCGACCAGGCCCTCGTCCCGTACGCCGTGGTCGATCTCCGTGGTGTGCCGGAAGCGGGGGTCGGTGTGGTAATCGGCCGTCGAATAGGGGGTGCCGGTGACCGCGACCAGGCCGCCCAGCCCGGCGCCGGCCGGCAGCCGCAGGTGCTGGAAGCTGGCCGCCACCGAGCCGTCGGTGATCCGCATGTACGTGTCGCCGCGTTCCGGATCGTTGAGCGTCATGTACGACACGTCCGCCCCCAGCAGCGTCCGTGCCCGGTGCACGATCGCCCGCAGCACCGCGTCCACATCGCGCAGTCCGGCCAGGTCGCCGGCCGTGTCGTACAGGCCGGAGAGCTCCTCCTCGCGCCGTTTGCGCCGCTCCAGCAGCGCCCGCACCCGCAGCGCGGCGACCTTGACCTCCTCCAGCGCGGCCAGGTCGCCGGCGGGCGCCCCGGCGGCGCGGGCGGCGATCAGCGGCCGCTCGAACTCGACCGGCGCGGCCTCGCGCGCCAGCAGACCGAGGTATTCCAGCGGCAGCATCAGTGCGCGGTCCAGCCGCCGTCGATGGTGATCGACGAGCCGGTGATCGAGTCCGCGGGCGGCGTGCACAGGTAGGCGACCAGCTCGGCGACGTCATCGGGCTCGATCAGCTTCTTGATGGCCGCCCGGTCGAGCATGATCTTCTCGATCACCTCGGACTCCGGGAGGTCGTTCATCCGGGCCTGGTCGGCTATCTGCTTGTCGACCAACGGCGTACGGACGAAAGCGGGGTTGATGCAGTTGCTGGTGACCCCGTGCCCGGCGCCCTCGAGAGCGGTCACCTTGGACAGTCCTTCGAGGCCGTGCTTGGCGGTGACGTAGGCGGACTTGAACGGCGAGGCGAGCAGGCCGTGCACCGAGGAGATGTTGACGATCCGCCCCCAGCCCCGGTCGTACATGTGCGGCAGCACCAACTTGACCAGCCGGTAGGGCGCTTCGACCATCACCTTCTGGATCAGCGAGAACTTGTCGTCCGGGAAATCGGTGAGCGGCGCGACGACCTGCAGCCCGGCGTTGTTCACCAGCACGTCCACCGCGGCGGGCAGGGAGGCGATGCCCGGCAGGTCGGACAGGTCGGCGGTGATCGCGCGGCCGCCGATCGCGGACGCGACCTCCTTCGCCGAGCTCTCGTCCAGGTCCACCGCGATCACCGAGGCCCCGGCCGCGGCGAGGCGTTGCGCGCAAGCCTTGCCGATGCCGCTGCCCGCGCCGGTCACCAGCGCCGTCCGCCCGCTCAGATCCAGATCGACCACCATGCGCCTGAACTTACGAGCTTCCGCGGTCCGGCGCACATGGTTGCCGCCCACACACTGCCGCGCGCGCCGGTGTGTTTCGCCGACCCCCGGGAGATTCGCGGCATGAGCGAAGAGCGTCGCGAGATCGCCGGGCTCACCTGCGCCGGCTGGCACCCCGGCGGCGATCCCACCGTTCTGGCGCTGCACGGTCTGACCAGCACATCCCAGGTGTGGCGCGGGTTCGCCGAGGCGCTGCCCCAGGCCCAGGTGATCGCGCCGGACCTGCCCGGCCGCGGCGGCAAGACGCTGCCCGCGCTGCGGCACCTGAGCACGCCGGTGCACGTGATCGTCGCCGCGCACGGCAAGGACGACCGCGCCAAGCCGTTCATCAGCGACCGGGCGCTGGCCCTCGGCCACACCTGCCTGCCGAGGACGACCTCGGAGCGGGTCGGCGGCAACCACCTGACCACGCTGTTCGATCCGGCGGCGCCGGCCGCCGTTTGATCCACCCGCTTTGCGGGCATCGCCTGTCTTCGTGGAGAGCGGGCTGCTGATCGGCGGACGATACCGGCTGCGCGAGCGGCTCGGGCACGGCGGCATGTCCGTCGTCTGGCGCGCCGGCGACGAGGTGCTGGGACGCGACGTCGCGGTCAAGGTGATGAACTCCCGCCTCGCCGAGGACCCCGTCGTGCTGCGCCGGCTGCGCGACGAGGCCCGGGCGGCGGCGGGTCTGAAGCACGCGCACGTCGTGGAGGTGTACGACTACGGTGAGTCGACTGTCGACGGTACGCCCACGCCGTACGTGGTGATGGAGCTGGTCGACGGGCAGTCGGTGGCCGACCTGCTGGCGGTGGGGGTGCTGCCGTGGCAGCCCGCGGTGCTGATCGGCGCGCAGACCGCGGCCGCGCTGGCCGCCGCGCACGCCCGCGGGATCGTGCACCGCGACGTCAAACCCGGCAACGTGATGGCGACCGCCTCCGGGGTGAAACTCGTCGACTTCGGCATCTCGGCCGCCGTCGGCGAGGTCGACGCGGACAACCTCGGCACGCCCGCCTACCTCGCGCCGGAGCGGATCAGCGGCGGCCCGGTGCGCCCGGCCACCGACGTGTACGCCCTCGGCCTGCTGCTCTACCTGATGCTCTGCGGCCGCCTGCCCTGGCTGGCGTCCACCGCGACCCAGATGATCCGGGCGCACGCGTACGCCGAGCCGGCGCCGCTGCCGCCGATCGCGGGCCTGCCCCCGTCGGTGTACCGGCTGATCGACCGCTGCCTGGCCAAACGGCCCGGCGACCGGCCCACGGCGGCCGAGGTGGCCGATCGGCTCGGCGAGATCGCGGGACTGCCGGCGCGTACGGTGTCCCCGTTGTCCCGGGCCGAGACGGCGGAACTGGCCCGTCCGGTGCCGTCGCGGCGGCCCGCGGTCGCGGCCCTCGGTGCGGCCGCGCTGCTGGCGGGCGGTCTGGTGGCGTGGCAGTGGAGTGCCGGCCCCGGCGCGGGCCCGGTCACCGGCGCCGCGCCGGCCGCCGCCGCCACCGTGGCGCCCCCGGCCTGCACCGTCCGCTATGCCATGCACGGCACGCAGAGTGGCCGCGCGGCAACCGCGGTGACGATTCGCAACACCGGAGCGGCCACGCTCCCGCGGTGGCGGCTGAGTTTCGCGCTTCCGCCCGGGCAGCGCTTGCTGCGCGGGCGCGGGGTCGAGTGGTCGCAGCAGGGCTCCACGGTGCACGCGACGGGCGGTTCGCTGCCCGCGGGCGGTTCCGTGGCGGCCGGCTTCGACCTGGCGTACGGGGAGGTGGCGGCACTGCCGGTGTCGTTCCGCCTGAACGACACGGGTTGCGTGGCCGAGATGTCGGTGCAGGGGCCGTCCGCGTCGGTCCCGGCCAGGACGCCCGCCGAACCGGCCGCGCACCCCGCGGGCGGTGCGGGCGGACCCGCCGCCCCGGCGCCCGCCGGCCGACCGGTCGAACGCGAATCGGCCGGCAAACCCGCGGCGCCCGAGGGCGGCAAGAAGGACGGCGGCAAGGCGAAGGGCAAGGGCAAGAACAAGAACAAGGGCAAGAACTGACGTGGCTGACACGTTTGGTCGGTGAGGAGCTGGGTCGGATCGCCTCGGCCATTCCGTCATCGGCCCGACGCACCGGCCGGTGCCTAGCCAGGCGAAGCCGCCGGTGGCTGCGTGACCGAGTGGGGGAGACGGCGATCCTGGTCTGTGGCAGGGTGTGGGTCGCTCAGGCGCTCTGCCCGGCCGGTCCGGGCCGGCCACCGGCTCGGAGGAAATGTCATGGCCCAGTACGCGGTGCTCATCTACGCCGGCGACTCCGCCCACGCGCCGGCCGCCACGCCGGACGATCTGGCGGAGTGCGACGATCACGGGGACGCGCTGGCCGGGAGCGGCTCGCTGGTCGCGGCGTACGCCCTGACGCCCCGGCGGATGGCGACGTCCGTCCGCGGCGGCACGGTCAGCGAAGGGCCGTTCCTGGACGCCTCGCACGTCGTGGCGGGCTTCTTTGTGCTGGAGGCGCCCGACCTGGACGCGGCCGTGGCGATCGCGCGCACCAACCCGGTCGTGCGGCAGGGCGGCGGGGTCGAGGTCCGGCCGGTGCACAGCGGCGGGCCCGTCGACGGCCGGGGGTGAGCCGGCCGCCCGGTTGCGGCAGTTCGGCGGACAGGCGCCGGGGGCAGCGGGTTGAATCCGGACTCATGAGGCGCAAGTGGGTGGCGGGCGGGCTCGCCGTGGTGGCGGCCGGGGCCGGGGTGAGCGCGTGGGTGCTGGACCGCGGCGGCGACCGGCCTGCCCGGCCGGTGGTGGCGACCGTCGCGGCGGACACCGGGGCGGTGGTGGCCGCGGTGGCCGCCACCGGCAGCGTGCAGCCGGCCGGCACCCGGCCGCTGTCGTTCCGGGTCGACGGGACGGTGGAGACCGTCGCGGTGCGGCCGGGGACGCGGGTGGCCAAGGGTGCGGTGCTCGCCACGGTGGACGACACGGACGCGGCGGCCGCGGTCGCCGACGCCGAGGACGCCCTCGCCGACGCGCAGACGCAGCTGGTGGTGGCCTCGGCGGGGAGGCGGGCCGCGGCGGTGCAGCCGGTCGGCACCGACGCGGTGTTCGCCGCCACCGAGCGGGTCAACCGGGCGAAGGTGAGGCTCGCCGAGGCGAAGGAGGAGCTGGCCGGGACCACCATCAAGGCACCGATCGCCGGGACCGTGATGAGCGTGGCCGGCACCGTGGGCAGCGACACGGGCAAGGGCTCGGCCTTCGTGACGCTGGCCGACACCCGGATGGAGGTGGCGGCGTCGTTCCCGGAGGCGGACGCGGGCCGGCTGGCGGTCGGGCAGGCCGCCACGGTGACCCTCGCCGACCGGGTGGGCGAGGAGTTCCCGGCCACGGTGGTGCAGGTGGATCCGCTGGGCGTCCCGGACGGCACGCTGGTCACGTACGGCGTGCGGCTCGCCTTCACGCACCAGCCGGCCGAGCTGCTCAGCGGCCAGAGCGCCGCGGTCGAGGTGCGGACCGCCTCGGTGGCGAGCGCGCTGCGGGTGCCGTCCACGGCGGTGCACGACGCGGGCAACGGCAAGGGGATCGTCCGCACGGCCGACGGCCGGTCGGTGCAGGTCGGCGTCGGGCTGCGGGGTGACCCGTACACGCAGATCACCGCGGGGATCACCGAGGGACAGAAGGTCGTACGGTCCTGGTAGCGAGCTTTTCTCCGGTTCCGCCGCGATCGAGACGTTACGCCGGTAATGATGGGGTGTGCGCCGGCTTCCCAGCTTGCTCGTCAACCTTCTCCTGGCTGCGCTCGCGCTCGGCGCGGCGGGCTGGGCCACCGTGCTGGTCCGCGACAGCGGCACCACGACGGCCACGGCCGCGGCCGGTTCCCGTACGGTCGTGGCCGGCAAGGGAACCGTGACCGCGACCGTCTCAGCCGACGGCACGCTGCAGCCGGTGACCTCGGCGGCGGCCGCCTTCGCGACGTCCGGCACGGTCACCGCGGTGCACGTCAAGGTCGGGCAGACCGTGGTCAAGGGTCAGCTGCTGGCCGAGGTGAACCCGGCCGCCGCCCGGCGTGGGCTGGCCCTGGCCCAGGCCAACCTGGACGCGGCCGGGGACGCGCTGGCCCGGGCCCAGGTCGCCGGCGCGGACACCACCACCGCCACGAACGAGGTCGCCACCGCCCGGCTGGCGGTCACCTCGGCGCAGGCCGACCTGGCCGCGACGAAGCTCGTCGCGCCGATGGCCGGCACGGTCACCGCGGTCAACGGTACGGTCGGTTCCCCGGCGTCCGGGGCCGGCTCGGCGCCGACCGGCGGGCCGTCCGCGGCGGCCGCCGGCCGTTTCGTGGAGATCGCCGATCTGAGCGACCTGCAGGTCGAGGCGAAGCTCAGCGAGGCCGACGCCACCTCGGTCCGGGCCGGGCAGGCCGCCACGATCAGGTGGAGCGCGCTCGCCGGGGCCACCGCGAGCGGCCGGGTGCTGGCCCTCGCCCCGTCCGCGACCGTCAGCAACGGCGTGGTGACCTACGGGGTGACGCTGAGCATCGGGGCGCTGCCCAGCGGCGCCCGGCCGGGGCAGTCGGTGACGGTCACCGTCACCACCGGCACGGCCGCCAATGTGGTCATGGTGAACTCGGCCGCCGTCACGGTCAGCGGGAACCGGTACACCGTCACGGTGGCCGGCGCCGGCGGGACGACCGAGACACGGGAGGTCACCGTCGGGGTCCAGGGGGACACGGCGTACGAGATCAAGTCGGGTCTGAGCCCCGGTGAGCAGGTCGTGGTCCCGCTGAGCGCCACGGCCGGCACGGACGGCGGCGGCCGCGACGACCGGCAACCGCCGGGCCTCGGCGGGGGGCCGCCGTGACGCGCCCGGTCCTCGACGTGCGGGAGCTGACCAAGGTGTACGGCGAGGGCGACACCACGGTGCACGCTCTGCGCGGGGTGTCGCTGACCGTCGGCCGCGGCGACTACGTGGCGGTCATGGGCTCGTCCGGCTCCGGCAAGTCGACCCTGATGAACATCCTGGGCTGCCTCGACGTGCCCACCTCGGGACGCTACCTGCTGGACGGCGTCGACGTCGGCCGGCTGTCCGACCGGCAGCTCGCGCTGGTCCGCAACCGGCTCATCGGGTTCGTCTTCCAGGCCTTCAACCTCCTGCCCCGGACGACCGCGGTCGCCAATGTGGAGCTTCCGCTCGCCTATGCGGGCGTGCCCGCCGCCCAGCGCCGACGCCGGGCGCTGGCGGCGCTGGACGCCGTCGGTCTCGCCGACCGCGCCGAGCACGAGCCGAGCCGGCTCTCCGGCGGGCAGCAGCAGCGGGTCGCGGTGGCCCGGGCGCTGGTCACCGAGCCGGCGCTGCTGCTGGCCGACGAGCCCACCGGCAACCTGGACAGCCGGTCCACCGCCGACATCCTCGGCATCTTCGACCAGCTGCACCGTTCCGGCCGGACGATCGTGCTGATCACCCACGAGCCGGACGTGGCGGCCCGCGCCGGCCGGCTGATCCGGCTGTTCGACGGGCGGGTCGAGGCGGACTCGCGGCGGGGCGTGGCCGCGTGAACGTCGCCGAGACCCTCCGGTTCGCGCTGCGCGGCGTCGCGGCCACCAAGCTGCGCTCGGCGCTGACCATGCTGGGCATCCTGATCGGCGTGGCCTCGGTGATCCTGCTGGTGGCGGTCGGCAACGGCTCGGCCCAGGCGGTGTCGGACCGGATCGCGGCGCTGGGCACCAGCACGCTGACCGTGATGCCGGCCGCGCGCGGCAGCGCCGGCGGTCTGACGATCGACGTGGCGAACGCGATGGCCGACCCGGTGCTGGCGCCGGACGTGCGGTCGGTGTCGCCCGTGGTCAGCACCGCGGCCACTGTCGCGTACGGGAACTCCTCGCGCGAGGTGAGTTCCCTCCTCGGCACCACGCCGGGGTATTTCGCGGCCTCGAACACGCCGGTGCGCAGCGGGGCGGCGTTCAGCGCGGACGACAACGCGCAGGGCCGCCGGGTCGTGGTGATCGGGCAGACCGTGGCGCAGGACCTGTTCCCCGGCACCGACCCGGTCGGTGAGCAGGTCACCGTGGGCGGCTCGCTGTTCACCGTGTCCGGCGTGCTGGCGGCCAAGGGCTCGCCGGACGGTGGCTCGGACGCCGACGACGTCGCGATCGCGCCGATCACGGCGGTGCGGCAGGTGCTGACCGGGTACGGGGCGCTCAGCTCGATCCTCGTCGAGGCGGACCGCCCGGGCGCGGTCGCCACGGTCACGTCGCAGATCGCCACGATCCTCGACCAGCGGGTGCCGGTCTCGTCGAGCGGGACGGCCGGGTACCGCATCCGCAGCGCCTCGCAGCTGCTGCGGACGCAGACCGAGACCGCGGACACGTTCACCACGCTGCTCGGGGCGGTGGCGGCGATCAGCCTGCTGGTGGGCGGGATCGGGATCACCAACATCATGCTGGTCACCGTCACCGAGCGGACCCGGGAGATCGGCATCCGCAAGGCGCTCGGGGCGCCGCGGCGCACCATCGCGACCCAGTTCCTCATCGAGGCGACGTTGCTGAGCTTCCTCGGCGGCGGCCTGGGGGTGGCCGCGGCGCTGATCGGGGCGACCTTCACCATCGCCGGCGTCACGCCCATCGTGGTGCCGAGCTCGGTGGCGCTGGCGCTCGGCGTGTCCGTCGTGATCGGACTGTTCTTCGGCGGGCTGCCGGCCGCCCGCGCGGCCCGGATGCGCCCGATCGACGCACTTCGCTACGAGTAGGAGACGGTCGTGACCGACACCGACACCGGGATCCGGCCGGTGACCGCCGGCGAGGACCTGCCCGCCGCCATCGC
This sequence comes from uncultured Actinoplanes sp., assembly GCF_934643405.1. Taxonomy (GTDB): domain Bacteria; phylum Actinomycetota; class Actinomycetes; order Mycobacteriales; family Micromonosporaceae; genus Actinoplanes. Next base: position 2,878 of record NZ_CAKUCL010000181.1, on the reverse strand, counting down.
GGCCGCCGCGCCCCGGCGCTGGCACGACCGGGCCACGCCCTGGTTGCTCGCGGCCGTGCTGCTGGCCGGCGGGTTCCTCGGCGGGGTCGCGGTGCAGAAAACATGGGGCCGGGTCGCCTCGCCGGTCGCGTCGCCCTCGCCGGATCAGCGGCCGTCGGCCGGGCCCGGCCCGCGCCCCGGCGGCGGCGCCCCGGCGACCACCGGCACGTTGCAGTCGGTGACGGCGACCGCGCTGACGCTGCGGACCGGTGACGGCCGGACGGTCACCGTGAGGCTCGGCGAGTCGACGAAGATCCAGCAGACCGCGACGATCGCGGCGCTCACGGCGGGCCGCGCGGTCACCGTGCAGGGCAACACCGGCACCGACGGCACCATCACGGCGACCGCGGTGACCGCCTCCTAGGCGAGCGCCGGCTGGCGTTCCGGCTCCGTCACGGGGGCGCGCAGCTGGCCCACCCGCACCAGAGCGATCCCGGCGATCACGAAGACCCCGCCGATCCCCTGGACGAGCGTGGGCAGCTCGCCCAGCACCAGCCAGGCGAACAGGATCGCGAACAGCACCTCGGTCAGCCCCACGAACGACGACAGCGCGGCGCCGAGCAGCCGGGCGGCGCCGATCCCGCTCACGTACGACACGACGGCCGCGACCACGGACAGCCCGGCGATCGGCACCAGCCAGCTCGTCGCGTGCCCGGCGAAGCTCACCTCACCGAACGTGGCGTGCAGCGGCAGCGCCCCGGCCACCCCGAGCAGCACCAGCACCACCGCGCCGAACGCCATCCCGCCGCAGGCCAGGGCCACCGACGGCAGCTGCGGATCGACCCGGGCGGACAGCACGAAGTACGTCGCGAGGCCGACCGCGGCGACCAGGCCCCAGATCACGCCGAGCGGGTCGATCCCGCCGCCACCGGCCACGTCCAGCACCAGGACCAGGCCGATCAGGGCCGCGGCCGCGCCGGCCACGGTGAGCCGCCGGGGCCGGTCGCCGTGCCGCGCCCACATCCACAGCACCACCAGGATGATCCCCGAGTACTCCAGCAGCAGGGCCACGCCGACCGGCAGGTACCGCACCGCGTTGAAGAAGCCGAGCTGCGCGCCGCCGACCGCGAGCAGCCCGAACAGGCCCACCCGGGGCAGCGCGCGACGGGCCACCCGCCACCGGCCGCGCAGCGCCAGCACCGCCGGGACCGCCAGGATGACCGCGGCGACACCGACCCGGGCGGCGACCGCCGAGCCCGCCGACCAGCCCGCGTCGATCAGCGAGCGCGCGAACGTGCCGGAGGTGCCGAAGGTGGCGGCCGAGAGCAGGGCGAGGGCGAGGCCGAGGCCGGTCGCGGATCGGTCCGTACGCATCGAGACTCCGCAGTGTCATGGGCTAAAGGCTGGTACGCTCATGACGCTAACCGGGTGCATGACAGGAGTCAACGTGGTTTTTGCCCATGACACCGAGGTGGCGCTGGCCGCCGCGGCCGCCCTGGTGAACTCCGAGCTGCCCGACGTCGAGGCGCTCGACCGGTTCTTCGTGACCTACGGCTGGACCGGCCGGCGCGAACGCACGCAGTTCGAGCTGCGCGCCGTGCAGGCACTGCGCCCCCGGCTGCGCCGCCTGTGGGAGGCCGGCGAGGACGAAGTCGTCGAGATCGTCAACGGCCTGCTGCGCGAGTCGAACGCGCTGCCCCAGCTGGTCCGCCACGACGACTGGCCGTACCACCTGCACGCCACCCCGGCCGACGCGCCGCTGGCGACCCGCATGGCGGTGGAGGCGGCGATGGCGTTCGTCGACGTGGTCCGCGACGGTCAGCTCGACCGGCTGCGCGTCTGCGAGTACCCCGGCTGCGGCAACGTGGTGGTCGACCTGACCCGCAACCGCTCGAAACGCTTCTGCGAGTCCGGCTGCGGCAACCGAGCGGCCGTCAACGCGTACCGCGCGCGCAAGGCCGCCCGCACCTAGACGTGCGACGGCGCTCACCGATCCGCTCGGCGACGGTCAGGTGGACGTCTGCGCCAAGACCACTGCCGCGAAGCGGCCGGCCTGACGCAGGACCAGGTGTCCCACCGTTTCGAGTGGCACGCGGCCAAGGTGACGCGGATCGAGGCGGCGCGCGTCTCCGTTTCCCCTCGCGATGTCAAAGACCTTCTCGACCTTTACGGCGTTCGCGACAGCGAGTACTACGAGGCGTTGGTGGCGCTGGCCCGCTCGGTGAGCATCCGTTTCTTTCGTCGTCGGTGGTCATCCTCGAGTACCGCGAGGCCACCGACCTGAACGTCGTCTACATGGAAGGCTTCGGCCGTCCGAGCCACTTCGTCAAGGACGCGACCGAGGTCGCCCGGATCCGAACGAAGTTCGCAAACCTGGACCGCATGAGTCTCGGCGGCAACGACACGATCACGATGATCGAGAGGGCGCTGCGGGATCGCCGCTGAGCCGTTCCGGTACAGGGTTGTACCGCTTCGTACGCGGGGCGGCCTAGCGTCGGGGCATGACGCCACGACCTGGTGCCGATCCCGGCATCGCCGAACGGATCCGGGCCCGCCGCCTGCTGCGCGGGTGGAGCATCCGGTACGCCGCCAGCCGCGCCGGTGTCTCGCACGCCACCTGGAGCCGGATCGAACGGGGGCGTCAGGCGGCGGACAACAGGTTCATGCTCGCCGACATCGCCGCCGCGCTGGACTGCGCGCCGGCCGACCTGGCCGGGGTGGCGGTGCCGGCCACCGACCGGGCCGTCGTGGCCGCCCAGGCGAGCGTGCACGACATCCGCCAGGCGCTGGTGGACGCCGACCTCGGCGAGCCGGCGCCGCCGCGGGACACGCCGTCGCTCGCCGAGGCGGCCCGCCGGCTCGCGCTGGCCGACTCGCTGCGGCAGGCGTGCGACTACGC
>NZ_CAKUCL010000180.1 GCF_934643405.1 uncultured Actinoplanes sp. | reverse complement strand
ATAGACGCCGATCCCAACGCAAACGGGCCGGCGCGGGCCGGATAGACGCAGATCTTCGATGCGGACGGGCCCATTGCGAGGCTTCTATCCGATACGCGTCGGCCGGTTTTGCATCGAACGTGGCGTCAATCGACGCGCGAATTGCCGCGACCGCGCAATCCGGGCAAGAGTCAGCGGGCTTGGACCGACTACGCCGTCAGGCAGGAGCCGGTCACCGGGAGGCAAGCCGACGCGTAGGGCGAGTCAGCAATCGTGCATCAAGCCGACCGAACTCGGGTAGACGCCGGCCAGCGGCGTGGATCGAGCCACGCGGGCTGGCGTGGAGCCCGGTCAGCGGGTGTGGATCAAGCCCGCGCTGGTGGGGCGGAAGCCGCCACGGTCCACATAGAACGTTTCCAGGTGGGGCTCGTAGTCGACATGAACCCACTCGCAGCCGGCCCGCCGCGCCTCGTCGACCGCCGTCTTCACGATCGTCGCGCCGACGCCGCGTCCCTGCCAGTCCGGATCGACCGCGGTGTCCAGCACGAAAGCATGGGCGCCGCCGTCCCACGCCACTTGGACAAATCCGATAAGTCGGTCGTCCTCAAAGGCGCCGACCCAGGTGAGTGCGTGTCGTTCGAGCCGTTCGCCCCACCCGGCGACGCGCCCGCTCACGCCGAACGCACGCGCATGCAGCCGGCCAACCTCGCCGCCCACCACCGCAAACCGCACCCGAATGTCCACGTTCACCACCTCAGCCGGGTTGTGCAGGGAGTGGGCGAGGAGTCATGCCGGGTCAGGCTATGCCGGAAGTGGGCGGGAGTCACGCTCAACCGGTGCAGGGAGCGGGCGCGGACTCAGACCCAACCGGATGGCGCGCGCGGCGGGACGGGACCACGCGAAACGGCCCGGAAGCGCGGCTTCCGGGCCGTTCGGGAGGATCACCTGGTGGCGAACTCGGCTATGCGGTCGAGGATGCCGTTCAGGAAGCGCGGGCTGTCGTCGGTGGACATCGTCTTCGCCAGCTCCACGGCCTCGCTGATCGCGACCGGGTCGTCGATCTCCGGGACGTACAGCAGCTCGTAGATGGCGATGCGAGCCAGGTTGCGGTCGACCACGGGCATGCGGTCGATGGTCCAGCCCTCGGCGTAGCTGGCGATCAGCTCGTCGATCCGGTCCAGGTGGTCCGACACACCCTCGACCAGGCCCACGGCGTACGGCAAATGGTCTGGATGTGGCTTTTCGATGCGATCCAGGTATGTCTGCAGGACCTCACGCGGCGGCAGGTTGCGCAGGTCGGCCTCGTAGAGGACCTCGAGTGCCCGTTTGCGCGCCTTGCGACGCGCCGGCATCTGCGTCTTGGGGCCCTCTGCCATGATCAGGAACGACCGAGGTAGCGGCCGTCGCGGGTGTCGACCTTGATCTTCTCGCCGGTCGTGATGAACAGCGGGACCTGGACGGTCGCGCCGGTCTCGACGGTCGCCGGCTTGGTGCCGCCGGTCGAGCGGTCGCCCTGCAGGCCCGGCTCGGTGTACGTGACCTCGAGGAAAACGCTGGTCGGCAGCTCCACGTACAGCGGGACGCCCTCGTGGGTCGCGACCGTCGCCTCCGCCTCGGGCAGGAGGTAGTTCGCGTTCTCGCCGACCGTGCCACCCGGGACGGTGATCTGGTCGAACGTGTCCAGGTCCATGAAGACGAAGTCCTCGCCGTCCTGGTAGAGGTACTGCATCGTGCGCTTGTCGACCGTCGCGGTGTCGACCTTCGTGCCGGCGTTGAACGTCTTGTCGACGACCTTGCCGGAGAGCACGTTCTTGAGCGTGGTGCGCACGAACGCCCCACCCTTACCCGGCTTGACGTGCTGGAACTCCACGACGGCCCAGAGGTCGCCGTCGAGGTTGAGCACCAGGCCGTTCTTCAGGTCGTTCGTGGAAGCCATGTCCTGCCTTGTTCTTGACGTATCGGTGACCGAACGAGTTTACCGGCGGTCACTCCGCTGCGGCGAATCGGGCCAGGTGGTGCAACGCCGGCCGGCCCCCCGCGATTCCGGGTGGGCCCGTCCCGGCCGCCGGGTAAGCATCGCACACCCGTCCCGGCCTGCGACGACGTGGTGATCGAGCAGGGCGGATCAGCGGGCCACCGTCGCGTACGCACGCTCCAGAAGCTCTTCGTCCGGTCCGCTCAGAATGCCGGGCTTCGCCAGCCCGTCGAGAACGACGAACCGCAAGGTCGCTGCCCGCGCCTTCTTGTCGACGCGCATCGCGGCCAGGAGATCACTCCAGGCTTCCCTCGCGTACGCCGTGGGCAGCCCGACCCTTTCCAGGATGTCGCGATGCCGGCGCGCGGTCGGCTCGTCGAGGCGCCCGGACAGCTCGCCCAGCGCGGCCGCGAACACCAGCCCCACCGAGATCGCGTGCCCGTGCTTCCACGTGTACTTCTCGCGCTTCTCGATGGCGTGCCCGAGCGTGTGCCCGTAGTTGAGGATCTCGCGCAGCCCCGACTCCTTGAGGTCGACGCTGACCACCTCGGCCTTGACCCGCACGGCTCGTTCGACCAGTTCCGGCAGCACCTCGCCGCGCGGGTCGAGCGCCGCCACCGGATCCGCCTCGACGAGTTCCAGGATGTGCGGGTCGGCGATGAACCCGGACTTGATCACCTCGGCCATCCCGGCGCGCAGGTCGTCCACGGGCAGCGTGTCGAGCGCGTCCAGGTCGCACAGCACGCCGGCCGGCGGATGGAACGCGCCCACCAGGTTCTTGCCGGCCGCGATGTTCACCCCGGTCTTGCCGCCGACCGAGGCGTCGACCATGCCGAGCAGCGACGTCGGCACCGGCACCCACCGCACGCCCCGCAGCCAGCTCGCGGCCACGAAGCCGGCCAGATCGGTGACGGCGCCGCCACCCACACCCACAACGACGTCCGTACGGGTGAAGCCCGCCTCGCCCAGGCGATCCCAGACCGACGCGGCGACGTCGAGCGTCTTGCCCGCCTCGGCGTCCGGCACCTCGATGAGCAGCGGTTTCCCGCCCGCTTCGATGGCCACCCGCGACGCGCGCTCGCGCAGCGGTGCCGAGAACAGGACCGCGACCTGAGCGGCGCCGTCGATCAGGCCGGGCAGCTCCTCACCGAGGTCGCGGCCGACGACCACCTCGTACGGACGGTCGCCGGTCACCGGGATTCGTGTCACGTCCGCACCCTATCCGGCCGACCTTGGGGTTATATCCTTCTAACCCCGGCAGGGTTATAAACGCCTCATGCCGAAAGTCAACGTGTACCTGCCCGACGATCTCGCCGACGCGGTCCGGGACTCGGGACTGCCCGTCTCGACCATCTGCCAGCGCGCCCTGGAGCAGGCGGTGCGGCGGATGACCACGATCCGCGAGGCCGTCCTGTCGGATCTCGACCGGGACCGCCTCGCGACCCGGCTGCCGAGTTTCACCGCCCGGCTCGTGACCGTGCTGACGCTGGCCGCCGACCGCGCGAAGGAGGCCGGGGCGGCCACGCTGACCACCGGCGATCTGCTGGCCGGCCTGATCGCCGAGCGGGACAACCTGGCGCTTCAGGTGCTGCTCGCGATGGACATCGCCCCGGAGTCGCTGACCGCACCGTCCACACCGGAGCCCGGCCGGGCCGCCGACGGGCTGCGGTTCAGCACGCCGGCCGCGGTCGCGCTGGAACTGGCCGTGACCGAGGCGGTCGGCTTCGGGCACAACTACGTGGGCTGCGAGCATCTGCTGATCGCGCTCGCGGGCGAGCCGGACGGCGCGGCCGGCGAGATGTTGCGCTCGCGCGGCGCGGACGCGAAGGCGACCCGCCGCGCGGTGGCGGCGGCCGTGGCCGGGTACTCCCATCTGCGCACGGCCAACGCCGGGAAGGCGGACGCGGCGGGGGCGCTGCTCAAGGCCGTACGGGCGGAGATCGCGCCGTTGATCGAGCGGATCGAGCGCTTGGAAGGGAGGACAAACTGATCGTCACCCCGGAAAGCCCGCCCCGCGGACAACCAAAGCCCCGGCCGTGACGGGTCGCCGGCGAGCGGGCGCGTACGGCCGGGACGAACCTACGCCTCTGGTGGGCCCTGGCGGCCCGCGTCCCGGGCCAGCTCCATCGACAGGACGATCTTGCCTCGGGTGTGGCGCTGGTCGAGTTCGGTGTAGGCCTCCTGGACGGCCTCCAACGGATAGATCGCGGCCAGCGGCAGCAGGACCCGGCCCCAGGCGACCTCCTCCGCGAGGAAGCGCAGGATTTCGGCGTCGCTGGCGTCCGCGCTGCCCTCGGTCTTCGCGCCGGCCTTCTTCGCGCCGGCGAAGTCGATGATCGTGTTGATCCGGGCGGGGTCCACCTGGAGCTTGACGGCCAGGTCCACGTAGCCGTCGCCGTACGTGTCGATGAACGCGTCGATCTTGTCGGGGACCGCGTCGCGCAGCCGCTTCTCCAGGCCCTCGCCGTAGGTGATCGGGGTGACGCCGATCGACCGCAGCCAGGCCGCGTTGTCCTCGCCGGCGATGCCGATGACCCGCGCGCCGGTGTTGCGCGCGAGCTGCACGGCGATCGAGCCGACGCCGCCGGCCGCGCCGCTGACCACCACGGTCTCGCCCTCGGTGGGCTGCACCGCGCGGACCGTCGCGAACGCGGTCACCCCGGCCACGAAGAGACCTCCGGCCCGGATCCAGTCCAGGGCGGCGGGCTTGCGGGTGAGGTGGTCGGCCGGGACCACCACGTACTCGGCCTGCGAGGAACGCCAGTCGGACCAGCCGAGCACCTCGTCGTTCACCCCGAACTCGGTGACCGATCCGCCGACCTGCACCACGCGGCCGGCGAAGTCGCTGCCCTGGCCCGACGGGAAGGTCGCCGGCCACTGGTCCTTATACGAACCGTTGCGGATGGAGATCTCACCCGGGTTGATGCCCGCCGCGACGACCTCGACCAGGACCTGGTCGGCGGCCGGCTGCGGCGGCTCGACGTCCTCGACCTTCAGAACGCCCACGTCGCCATACTCTTCGAATCGCACCGCGCGTGACATGCAGACAGTCTTTCCCCTGGTCGGGGCGCGAGGGAACGGTTCGGTGCGTCACACCGCCTTGAGCAAGGCGGCGACTTCCGCCGATATCTCCTCGGGCGTACGGCCGTCGGTGGCGACCGTGTGCGTGGCGACCGACGCGTACAACGGCCGTCGCTGATCCATCAGATACTTCAGCGTCGCTCGCGGGTTGACCGCCAGCAGCGGCCGCCCGGAGCCCAGCCCCACCCGCTTGACCGCGTCGGCGAGTTCCACCGACAGGTAGACCACGGTGTGCTGTTTGAGCAGTTCCCGGGTGTGCTCGTGCAGGATCGCGCCGCCGCCCAGCGCGAGCACGCCGTCGAAGCCGGCCAGCGCCTCGGCGATCACCTCACGCTCCAGCCGGCGGAACGTCTCCTCGCCGTCGTCGAAGAAGATTTCCGGGATCGGCTTGCCGGCGCGCGCCTCGATGATCGCGTCGGCGTCGGCGAACGCCACGTTCAGCAGCGCGGCGACCGCGCCGCCCACGGTGGTCTTGCCGGCGCCGGGCGCGCCGACCACGACCGCGATCGGTGCCATCAGCGGATCACCAGCGTCTCGAGGTATCCGGCGAGGTTGCGGCGGATCTCGGCGACCGAGTCGCCGCCGAACTTCTCGACCGCGGCCTCGGCCAGGGTGAGCGCGACCATCGCCTCGGCCACGACGGCGCCGGCCGGGACCGCGCACACGTCGGACCGCTGGTTGATCGCGGTGGCCGGTTCGCCGGTGACCACGTCGACGGTCTGCAGCGCCCGGTTCAGCGAGGAGATCGGCTTGAGCGCGGCGCGCACCCGCAACGGCTCGCCGTTGGTGATGCCGCCCTCCAGGCCGCCGGCCCGGTCGGTGACCCGGCGGACGCCGTCGGGGGTCACGATGATCTCGTCGTGGGCGACCGAGCCCCGCGAACGGGCCTGGGTGAAGCCGTCGCCGATCTCGACGCCCTTCACCGACTGGATCGACATGAGCGCGGCGGCCAGCCGGGAGTCCAGCTTGCGGTCCCACTGCACATGAGAACCCAGACCCGGGGGTACGCCGTACGCCAGCACCTCGACGATGCCGCCGAGCGTGTCCGCGTCCTTCTTCGCCTGGTCGACCTCGGCGACCATCCGGGCGCTCGCCTCCGGGTCGAGGCAGCGCAGCGGGTCGGCGTCGATGCGCTCGGCGTCCTCGGGGGTCGGGATCAGGCCGGTCTTGGCGGCCACCGAGCCGAGCTCGATCACGTGCGAGACGATGTCGATGCCGAGCGCCTGCTTGATCAGCGCCTTCGCGACCACACCGATGGCGACCCGGGCGGCGGTCTCGCGGGCGCTGGCGCGCTCCAGGATCGGGCGGGCGTCGACGTGCCCGTACTTCTGCATGCCGGCCAGGTCGGCGTGGCCCGGGCGGGGGCGGGTGAGCGGCGCGTTGCGGGCCTGCGCGGCCAGCTCGGCCTCGTCGACCGGGTCGGCCGCCATCACCGTCCGCCACTTGGGCCACTCGGTGTTGCCCACCCGGATCGCGACCGGGCTGCCCAGCGTGCGGCCGTGCCGGATGCCGCCGATGACCTCGACCTCGTCCTGCTCGAACTGCATGCGCGCGCCGCGGCCGTAGCCGAGGCGGCGGCGCGCGAGATCGCGCCCGATCTGCTCGGTCGTGACCTCGACCCCGGCGGGAACGCCTTCGAGGAGCGCGACGAGCGCGGGGCCGTGGGATTCACCTGCGGTCAGCCAGCGCAACACGGGTCACAGTGTGGCACGCGACGGGCACCACCGGCCGCCGCCCTGCCGCCGTCCCGCCCTCCGGACACCCGGGCGAGGGGTGCTCAGCGAGCGGCGGCCGCGGCGAACAGGGCCTCGCGCATGGCCGCCTCCGGGGCCGGCACAACGCCCGTGAACTGCTCGAACTGGCTCAGCGCCTGGGCCAGCAGCAGGTCCAGGCCGGACGCGACGGCCAGGCCCCGCGCGGCGGCGGACGCGGCCAGTGGTGTCGGCCACGGATCGTAGATCGCGTCGAAAAGCACCGTGCCGGGACGCCATTTCGCCTGCCCGGCCAGCTCGTCGGCGGCGCCCTTGGGGACCGTGGAGATCACCGCGTCGGCGTCCAGGGCGGCGGCCGCGTCCGCCCAGCCGGTGCCGGTGATCCGGATCCCGAGCGTCTCGGCGGCCGGGAGCAGTTGGTCGCGGGCCTCGGGGCGGCGGGTCACGACGGTGACCTCGTCGGCGCCGAGACCGGCGGCCGCGGCCAGGGCGGCGCGGGCGGTGCCGCCACCGCCCAGCACCGTGATCGCCGGGCGGTCCCGCAGGCCGGCGTCGCGCAGGACGCGCAGCATGCCGGGGACGTCGGTGTTGTCGGCGAACCAGGTGCCGTCGTCACGCCGTACGAAAGTGTTTGCCGCACCCGTCGCCGCCGCCATGGGTGACGCCTCGGCAGCGAGGGTGAGCGCCACTTCCTTGAGCGGCATGGTCAGCGACAGGCCGGCCCATTCCGGGCCGAGGCTCTCGACCAGGGCGGCAAGCTCGGACTCGGCGCACTCGAAGGACGTGTACCGCCAGCCGGTGAGGCCCGCGGCCGCGAACCCCGCGTTGTGGATCACCGGGGAGAGCGAATGCGCGATCGGCTTGCCGCAAACGGCGGCGCGACGCGCGTCCTGGCTGGTCTGCACCAGATCACTGTACGGACGTGCGTCGCGCGGCCGGAACTCAGAGGACGCCGTTGCGGCGCGCCAGAGCCTCGTTCCTCTGCTGCTCGGCGTAGGTGACCGAGAACGCCGAGTGGCCCTTCTTGTCGATCGCCACGAAGTACAGCCAGTCGCCCTTCGGCGGGGCGAGCGCGCCCTCGAGAGCGGCCTTGCCCGGGTTGTTGATCGGGGTCGGCGTCATGCCGTCCCTGCCGTGCAGGCGGTACGGGTTCTTCGGGTTGAACAGCTCGTCGTGGGTCATCTGCTTCGAGCTCTTCGTCTTCTGCCCGGTCAGCTGGTAGTAGTAGTTGATCCCGACGTCGAACTCCAGGCACTTGCAGTGGAAGTCGTCGCCGTAGAGCCGGTTGTAGGCGACCCGGGCCACCTTGCCGAGATCGTCGGAGTTGCCGGCCTCGGCCTCGGCCAGGGAGGCGATGGTCAGCACCTCGTACGGGCTGATGTTGCGCTCGGTCTGCGCCCGGTTCACGAAGTCGGTGTCCTCCGCGACCTTCATGAAGTGGCTGACCATCAGCCTGAGGTCGTCGGCCGCGGACGCCTTCGGGTCGAACTCGTACGTGTCCGGGAACAGGAAGCCCTCGACCGACTTGGTCTTCTTCTGGTCGTCGGTGCGGTTGAACCAGAAGTCGGGAATGCCCAGCGCCTCCGGGTCCTTGGCGGCCTGCTTGAAGTCGTTGACCGGCAGGCCGGTCGCCTTCGCCAGGATCTCGTACACCTGGTTGGCCGTCTTGCCCTCGGGGATCGTCACGCCCTTGCTCACCCGCGACTTCGGGTCGAGCAGCAGCGTCACCGCGTTCGCGGCCGACATCTGCTTCTTCAGGTTGTACGTGCCCGACTGGATGTTCTTGCTGCGCGGATTGTCGTTCGCGGCGTTGACGAACGCTTTGGTCGATTTCACCACGTCCGAGTCGACCAGGGTGTTGCCGATGTCGGTGAGGGTCGCGTTCTTGGGGATGGACACCTGCACGGCTTCGGCGCCCGCGCCGTCGTAGTCGGCCGCGGTGAAGAAGTCCTTGACCTTGTTGTACCCGAAGAAGACCCCGCCGCCGAGCACGGCCAGCAGGATGAAGGCCATCAAAAAGGCGATGCCGGACTTGCCACGGCTCTTCTTGCCGCCACGGCCACCGCGCCGGTGGCTGCGGATACCGCCCGACTCGGCGTGTTCGTCGAACGCCATGTCCAGCTCGTCGATCATCTCTGCCTCCGCTGCGCGTCCAGCCAGCTCTGCAGGATCTCCACCGCAGCCGCCTGGTCGACGACCGCCCGCTGCCGCTTGCCCCGCACGCCGCGCTCGGCGAGCCTGCGACTAGCCACCACGGTCGACATCCTTTCGTCCGCCAGAACGACCGGCACAGTACCGACCGCCTCCGCCAACCGCCCAGCGTACGCACGAATGTCGATTGCCGCAGGACCCTCGACGCCGTTCAGGCGAACCGGGAGTCCCACCACGATCTGCACCGCCTCGTGTTCCCCCACCAGGCGGACAAGCTCGGCTATATCGCCGGGCACGGCGCCGGGTGCCGCGCCCATGTCACGGGCAACCGTGACCAGGGGGGTGGCCAGAATCCCGTCGGGGTCACTGACCGCGACCCCGACGCGCACCTTACCGACATCTACGCCCAGTCGCCTACCCCGCGACAGTGCGCTCATCCGGCCACCCTCCGTAGTTCTGTCCGACCGCCTGTGCGGAATCGAACCGAGAGCGTAGCTCATGCCGCGGTGTCGGCCACCGCCTTCTCCACCGCCGCGAGCAGCGCCGGAACCTGGTCGGCCGGGAGGCCACCGCCCTGCGCGAGATCGGCGTTGCCGCCACCCCGGCCGGACAGCGCGCCCTTGACCAGGTCGGCCGCCGAGAGACCGCGGTTCTTGGCCGCGCCGTTGATCGCCACGATCAGCGACGCCTTGCCGTTGGACCGCGCCGCGACCGTGACCACCGCGGGACGCGCGGCGTCGATCTTGCCCCTGATCTCCTGGGCCAGGGTACGCACGTCGTTGCCCGCCGCACCCTCGGGCGCCTCGGTCCCGACATACGCGACACCGCGCACGTCCTTGGCCTGAGCCGCGAGCGACGCCGCCCCGCCGAGCACCATCTGCGCGCGCATCTTCTCGAGTTCCTTCTCCGCGTCGCGCAGCGCCGTCACGGTCTGCTCCACCCGGTCGGCGACCTGGTCGCCGGGCACCCGGAACAGCTCCGCGAGGCGGGACACCAGCAGGTGCTCCTTCGCCAGGAAGCCGAACGCGTCGATGCCGACCAGCGCCTCGACCCGGCGCACGCCGGAACCGATCGACGCCTCGTTGAGGATCTTCACGAGGCCGAGCTGGCCGGAGCGGGCCACGTGGGTGCCGCCACAAAGTTCCCGCGCGTAGTCGCCGACTTCAACCACACGGACCTCATCGCCGTACTTCTCCCCGAAGAGAGCCATCGCGCCCAGCCGGCGCGCCTCCTCCTGGGTGGTGATGAACGCGTGTACCTCGAGGTCGCGGAGCAGCACCTCGTTGACCTGCTGCTCGACGTCGTTGAGCACCGCGGGCGAGACGGCCCCCGGGGTGTTGAAGTCGAACCGCAGCCGGCCCGGCGCGTTGAGCGAGCCCGCCTGGGTCGCCGACTCGCCGAGGAACGCGCGCATCGTCTGGTGGATCAGGTGGGTCGCGGTGTGCGAACGCGAGATCGCCTTGCGGCGGGTCACGTCGATCTCCGCGAAGCCGGTCTCGCCGGAGCGCACCTCGCCGCGGATCACCCGCGCCTTGTGCACGATCAGGCCGGGCAGCGGCTGCTGCACGTCGACCACCTCGACCTGGCCGCCGCCCACCTTGATCACGCCGGTGTCGGCCTGCTGGCCGCCGCCCTCGGCGTAGAACGGGGTGGTGTCGAGCACCAGCTCGACGAAGTCGCCCTCGCCGGCCACCTCGAGCCGGCCGCCGCCGCCGATCAGCGCCCGCACCCGGGACTCGCGGGTGACCTCCTGGTACCCGGTGAACTCGACCGGCCCGCCCTCGTCGAGCGCCGCGCGGTACGACGACAGGTCCGCGTGACCGGTCTTGCGCGCGGCCGCGTCCGCCTTCGCGCGAGCCCGCTGGTCGGCCATCAGCCGCCGGAAACCGTCCTGGTCGACTTCGAGGCCCTGCTCCTGCGCGATCTCCAGGGTCAGGTCGATCGGGAAGCCGTACGTGTCGTGCAGCTGGAAGGCCTTGTCGCCGGGCAGCGACTTGCCGCCCTTGGCGCGCGTCTCGGTGATCGCGGTGTCCAGGATCGTCGTGCCCGCGCGCAGCGTGGACAGGAACGCGTCCTCCTCCGCGTACGCGTACGTGGAGATCCGGCCGAACTCCTCGGCCAGCTCCGGGTACGACGGGGACATGCAGTCACGCGCCACCGGCAGCAGCTCCGGCAGCGCCGCGCCCTGCCAGCCGAGCAGCCGGATCGACCGGATCGCGCGGCGCATGATGCGGCGCAGCACGTAGCCACGGCCCTCGTTGCTCGGGGTCACGCCGTCACCGATCAACATCAACGCCGTACGGACGTGGTCGGCGATCACCCGCAGCCGGACGTCGTCGGGGTGTGACTCGCCGGCGACGTGCCCCGAGTGCGCGCCGTACTGCTTGCCGGTCATCTCCGCGGCGCGCGCCAGGATCGGGCGGACCTCGTCGATCTCGTACAGGTTGTCGACACCCTGCAGGATCGACGCGATGCGCTCCAGCCCCATGCCGGTGTCGATGTTCTTGTTCGGCAGCTCCTGCACGATCGTGAAGTCGGACTTCGACTTCACGTCGGTGATCTCGTACTGCATGAAGACCAGGTTCCAGATCTCCATGTAGCGATCCTCGTCGACCGCCGGGCCGCCCTCACGGCCGTACTCCGGGCCGCGGTCGTAGAAGATCTCCGAGCACGGGCCCGCCGGACCGGGGATGCCCATCGACCAGTAGTTGTCCTTCTTGTCGCGGCGCACGATCCGCGACTCCGGCACCCCGATCGCCTTCCACAGCCCGTACGCCTCGTCGTCGTCGAGGTAGACGGTCGGCCAGATCCGCTCCGGGTCGAGCCCGTACCCGCCCTGGTCGACCGGCTTGGTGACCAGGTCCCAGGCGAGCTTGATCGCCCCGTCCTTGAAGTAGTCGCCGAACGAGAAGTTGCCGTTCATCTGGAAGAACGTGCCGTGCCGGCTGGTCTTGCCGACCTCGTCGATGTCCGGCGTGCGGATGCACTTCTGCACGCTGACCGCGCGCTGGAACGCCGGGGTGCGCTGACCCAGGAAGTACGGCACGAACTGCACCATGCCGGCGTTGATGAACAGCAGGTTGGGGTCGTCGATGGCCGGCAGCGGGGCACTCGGCACGACCGTGTGCCCGTTGGCCTCGAAATGCGCCAGATAGCGCCGCTTGATCTCCGCCGTCTTCATCGGTTCCCCTCCTGGGCGTCCAGCCCGTCGTCGAACAGCTCACCCTCGGCGAACGCCTGGTTGATCTGTTGCTCCCGCTCGGCTGCCGCGTCGCGGACGTCATCCACGAAGCTACGCACCGACTCGACCAGGCCGCCAGCGGATTGTGACAGCGAGGTGGCGATGCCGGACGGGGTGAATTCGTTCGCCTTCCGGGTGAGCTTGCGCACGACGAGAGCGCCGACGGCCAGGCCGACGCCGAGCCAGAGCAGCCGCTTCATGGCGGGTTGGTTCCCTTCGTTGATTACTGGCGGGCCTTGCGGCGCTGCTTGAGGGTGTCGCGCACCTCACGCTCCTCGTCGGCCCGGCGACGGGCCCGTACGGTCTTGCGCAGGCCGTAGCCGAACGAGGCGACCTTGATCAGCGGGTTCGCGGCGGCGGCCGCCACCACGGTGGACAGGTTCGCCACGTTCGCGGTGACATGGGCAGCGTGCTCGGTGATCGTGTCCACCTTCGCGAGCTGGACGTTCACACCGTCCAAAGAGACCTGAACCTGGCCGAGCGCCGTGTTCACGTTCTTCACCGTGTCGTTCATGTCGCCGAGCAGCGGCCCGGAACGGTCGCTCAACTCGTTGATCGCACGGGTCGCGGCGTCCACGGTGCGGCCCAGCTTCAGGATCGGCACGGCGAGCACGATGACGAGCATCAGAAAGGCGCCCGCCGCGATCAGGCCAGCGATTTCTCCGGCATCCATCAGGCGCGTCTCCTCTTCGGGTGGTCGTGAGTACGGCGGGTCAACGTGCAGACCCTACCGTCCGTGACCGCAAGCCGCGTCAGGACGCCGTCGGTGTCGGCTGCAATAGCGGATCGTCCGAGATGACAGGGTCCGGTGTCTCCCCGACGAGAGGGCTCTCCTGCGGTGCCGGCTTGCCCCGGGTGTCGGTGATCGCGTTCTGCACCTTGATGCTCACCGTCGACCCGACACACTTGGTCGCCGGGGTCGGTGCGGCGGACGCGGCGAGCGCCGGATCCTGGGCCGCGACCTGGTCGACCGCGCACTCGGGCAGGCGCACCCACAGGTCCAGAGTGAACTCGTCGCGCTTCCAGCACGAGTAGGTGCCGGCACCGGCCGGGATCGGCTCCTCCGGGCACTCCCCCACCTTCCACGGCTGCCAGCCGGCCTGGCTGAGCGCCGTGGTGTAGGCCTGGGTCGTCTCCTGGAACGGCTTCTGCGACTGCGCGACCCGTTCCCGGAACCGGCAGTCGAGGAAGCACCACCGGCTGCCGCTGCTCTGGTCGTCCACCTTCTGCGCGGCCCAGGCCGGCACGGCGAGCTCGTCGAGGGAGCTGAAGACGGGATCGCTCGAAGCGGACCGCAGCCCGAAGACTGCGGGCAGGACGACCAGAACGACGATCGCCAGTGACAGCAAGGTCACGAGCCGGAGCCGTCGCTGGGACCGCAACTTCTCGCGGAGCTCACCGCGCAGGCCGCCCTCGGCCGGTTCGCCGGAAGGCAGGGCAAGGCCGGCGGCGGCTTTCGCGGCGCCGGCCTTCGCCCCGACCACCGGGGCGTCGGCATTCCCCCGATCGAGGGAGCCGGGGCCGGACGGCCGCTGTCCCGGGCCGGGGCCGCCGGACCGTGGTCCGGGGCCGCCGGGCGCGCCCGGTCCGCCGGGCCCAGGTACGCCGGACGTGCCCGGTCCGCCGGATCCGGGCACCGATGCCGAGGCGCTGCCCACGGCCGCTGCGCCGGACGCGGCACCGCTCACCGAGGCCGGGCCGGATCTGACGGACGCGGACCCCATCGGCGGGTTCGCCGGGGCCATGCCGCCGGGAACGGAGGCCGCGCCGCCGGTGCCCGGCCGCGCCGCACCCCTGGCGCGGGGACCGTCGCCACGAGCCGGTGCGGACCCGGGTCCGCCGAGGTGCGGAGATCCGGGCGAGGCGGCGCCGTAGGCGCCGCCGGAGGTCGGGCTGACCGGCGCCGAGCCGGTTCGCGGACCGCCCGCCGCCGAGCCCGCCGCCGGACCCACCGACGGGGAACCCGTCGCCGGGCCGACCGGCGCGGAACCGGTCCGGGGGCCGACCGGCGCGGAACCGGTTCGCGGACCGACCTGCGCCGAACCGGTTCGCGGACCGACCTGCGCAGAACCGGTTCGCGGACCGACCTGCGCCGAACCAGTTCGCGGGCCTCCCGACGCCGAGCCCGCCGCCGGACCCACCGACGCCGAGCCGGTCGCCGGGTCGACCGGCGCGGGGCCGGTTCGGGGGCCGGCCGGCGCGGGGCCGGTTCGGGGGCCGGCCGGCGCGGGGCCGGTT
>NZ_CAKUCL010000179.1 GCF_934643405.1 uncultured Actinoplanes sp. | reverse complement strand
GGGGCCGAGCCACCGGGGGCAGAGCTGCCGCCGGAACCCGGCACCGACGCACGCCCGTACGTCGCGCCTCTGCCGGACGAGTCCGTCGCGTGCGGCGGCGGAAGGGCAACGCCCGGGACCGGAGAAGACGCGGGCGCACCCTGCGTCGGGATGCCGGGTGCGGTCGACGCGGGCCGAGGATCCCGGCTCGGTTCCGCCTGACCGGAAGCGGGCGCCGCCGAGGCCCGGCCAGATGCGGGGCCGGCAGCCCAGGGCGACGCGGCGGGAGCGGGACGCTGGGCCGGACCCGGTGGTCCCGGCTGGGCCGCAGGCGCGGAACCGCTGGAAGGCGCCTCACTACCCGGCGGCGCGGCGGGAAACCAGGCGGACGAGCGCGAGGCCGGCGCGGGAGGGACCGACGCCGAAGATCGCACGGTCGGCGAGGGCGAATCCTGCCCGGCCGGTGACGACTCCGAAGATCGTGCATCTGCCGGAGCTGCCCTGCCCGGCTGCGACGAAGAAGCGTCAGCCGGTGAAGCGGCACTCGCCGCGCCGCTGGGCTGCGCCGCCGTGGCAGGCGGCACGGACCCCGAAGCCGCCGCGGGCGATGAGGCCGCAGAAGAACTCGGCGAAGGGGCGGGAGCGGGCGACGCCGGCGCCTGAGGCTCGGCTGACTCGGGAGAAGCCGCAGGTGGAGCGACCTCAGGGGAGGGTGCGGCTGCGGGCGTCTGGGCAGCGGAAGCCACGGCACCAGGAGTCGCGGCAGGCGGAGCGGCAGGTTGCGGCCCGGCGGCAGATCCCGCTGCGGCGGGCCTGGCATCCGGTGTGCCCGAGGTCGGCGCGGCGGTTGGCCGAGAAACTGACGCTGCGGCCGGAGGCGCGACCGGCCCTGGCGCGGCAGGACTTGGGGAGGCGGTTGGGCTGGGCGACGCGGTTCGGCTGGGCGGAGAGACCGGAGCCGTGGGCGGCTCAGGCGACGACGCCGGAGGCACCTCCGGCCCAGACGACGAGGCCGGAGGCGCGTCCAGGGCAGGCGACGCAGCCGAAGGTGTGGCCGAGGCAGGCGACGCAGCCGAAGGTGTGGCCGAGGCAGGCGACGCAGCCGCAGGCGCAGCCGGGCCAGGCGGTGCCGCCGGAGGCGCTGCCGCGGTGGGCGAGGTGGTCTGAGGCTCGTCGGGGCGCGACGCCTCGCGGGGCGCATCAGGCGCGGTCGAGTGTGGCGCGGAGGGGGGTTCCGACGCAGAGGCGGGCGATGTGGCGGGCCCAGACGCCGGGGAAGAAGGGACCGGGGCGGCAGGTGCCGAGGGCGTCGGCTGGGGGGACGCGGGGGCCGAAGCGGCGGGGGGAGCCGAAGGGGTCGCGGGGGCCGAAGGTGGCGCCGGGGCGGAAGGGGAGGTGACGGCCGAAGGTGACGCCGGGGCCGAAGGGGACGCGGGAGCCGAAGGGGCCGCCGGGGCGGAAGGGGACGTGATGGCCGAAGAAGACGCCGGGGCCGAAGGGGGCGGAGCGGCCGGTGCCGGTGGCTTGGGCTCGGCGGATGCCCGGGCCGGAGGGGTGGCCGGCGCCGGAGGGGTGGCCGGCGCCGGTGGGGTGGGGCGGGGGCCGTCGCCCGGGGCCGTCGCCCATGGGCTCTGGGCGCGTTCCTCGGCTGAGGCGTCCGGGTTCATCTGTCGATCGTCTGACGCGGGTGCCGGTTCAGGGTGTTCCTGGCCGAGATCTGACGAGGGGTTCGCCTGGTCCGGGGAACTTGGGGGCTCTGCAGAGGGAGGAGACGAAGGGATCTCCGCCGTCCCGCCGGACGACGACGAAGACGAAGACGACGACCAAGATGCAGACTCGGCGCCGGGCCCGGGGTTACCGTTTTCGGAGCTGTTCAGCGGCTCGGACACGCCTTCGTGCCCGGGACCGTTGTGTGAATCTTGCCTCCCCACGAGCCCCTCCTAGTACGCCGCCGAAGACTTAGGGGAGACTAGCGACATCCGGCACATCGTTGCGCGCGGATCCGGGCGGCCTGTGGACAACGGGCCGACGTTCGCCGCCTGCCGTGACCGGTTTCCTCAGCGGGCGAACAAGGGAGCAGACGATGGATTTCGACGTTCTGGTTGAGATCCCCAAGGGCCAGCGCAACAAGTACGAGGTCGACCACAAGACCGGTCGCATCCGGCTGGACCGGACGCTGTTCACCGCGACGCAGTACCCGGCCGACTACGGCTTCATCGAGGGCACCCTGGGTCAGGACGGCGACCCGCTCGACGCCCTGGTGCTGGTGCAGGAGCCGACCTTCCCGGGCTGCCTGATCCGGGCCCGGGCGATCGGCATGTTCCGGATGAGCGACGAGAAGGGCCGCGACGACAAGGTCCTCTGCGTGCCCTACGAGGACCCGCGCCAGGAGCACCTGCGCGACATCCACCACCTAGGCGAGTTCGATCGGATGGAGATCCAGCACTTCTTCACGGTCTACAAGGACCTCGAGCCGGGCAAGTCGGTCGAGGGCGCCACCTGGGTGGGCCGGGTCGAGGCCGAGGAGGAGATCCGCGCGTCGTTCAAGCGGGCCGAGGCGGCCGAGGCCGAGGGCGCCGAGCACTGAGCAGGGAGCCGGGCCGCGTCGTCGCCCGTTGACGCGGCCCGCGCACCTCGACGTTGTCAGATCCCTAGATCGCCGACCGCCGCGTACAGGCCCACGACGGCACAGGCCACCGGGATCACCGACACGACGACCAACGTGTCGAGCAGGTCGGCGGCCCGCCCCAGATAGGGCGACGGCGGCCGCCGGGAGTAGGTCGCCCCCGCCACCACTGTGATCACCGCGAGGGCCAGCGTCCCGCCGGTGACCAGCAGCAACAGTCCCGGCCCGGCGTCCCGCAGCAGGTCGACGCCGAGCGCGACGATCCCGATCAGCCCGCCGGCCACCAGCGGCACCCGCTGCCGCAACGTCACGAACAGCCGGGACCGCAGCAGCAGCGCCGCCGCGGACACCGCCATCAGGATCCGCGCGGACACCGAACCCGCCGTGGCCAGCACCAGGAACGCGCCCGCGGCCAGCACGACGTGCCCGAGCAACATCCCGGCCAACAGTTCCTCGGTCCGCGAGACGGCCGCGAACACCGTGGCGCGATCCGGCCGGGAACGGGCCGCGTCCAGCGTGTTGCCCACGGTGAAGCCCTCGGCCGCCTCGGCCCCCGTGGGCAGCGTGACCGGCGGCGTGGGCATCTTGCCGAATCGGATCGCCAGCAGCGGCAACGCCCCGATTCCGCAGACCAGGACCGCCAGCAGCACCGCGGCCGCCCCGGCCGCGTCGGTGACCACAGTGACCAGCGCGATCAGCGAGCCGAGCAGCCCGATCACCGCGCCGGCCGTGAACAACCGCAGCGAGCCCGCCACCCCGACCCCGCCGAGCGCCGACACCAGCAGCAACGCCATCGAGCCGGTCAGCAGTTCGGACCCGCCCAGCCAGGGCACCGGCCCGAGCACGCCGGCCCGATCACCCGTCGCGACCAGCACGGCGCCCCCGGCGAAGGCGAACGGCATCGCGTACGCCCCGAGGGCCGCCCCCGCGCAGCCATCCCCGTACGCGCGGGAGGCCGTCACTCCCGCCAGCGCGAGCAATATCGCCAGCCCTAGCCCGGCGATCGCCCCGCCGTCCCAGGCCGGCCCGGCCCGCAGTATCGCGATCAGGCCGAGCGTCAGCAGCGCACCGGCCGCGACCAAAGTGGCCGTTCGGGTCGAGGACGGCGTCCAGACGCTGCCGCGACGCCGCGCGCCCTCGGCGATCGCCTCGACCACGTCGTCGTACTCCAGCTCCGGCCAGGAATCGTGGGCCGGGACCAGGTAGAGCACCTCCCCGTCCCGTACCCCTTGGGCGAAAAGACCCTGAGCGGTCGCCAGCGCGACCCCGTCGGTGCGCCGCAGTACCCACCCGCCGTGTTTCTCACCGTCGTCGGCGAGACCCTCGCCCGCGTGCCGCAGCACCTCGGGCAGCAGCTCGGCCAGCGGGACGTGCTCGGGCAGGGCGACGTCGACGCGGCGCTGCGGCGCGCTGATCGTGACCCGGGCCAGTCCGACGCTCACGGCCGCTCTCCGGAGGAAGCCATCAAGATCCACATCCCATCGATGACGACGAGGCTGCACGACCTAGCGCACTGTACTTAACATGAGCGCGTCGCGATGTAACGGCGTGGCGCACAGAGGGTGACGTCCGGCAAAAGGGGAATCACAGGCATGAGCACGGTGGTGATCAAGCGGTCGGCCCGGCGGCCCGCGCCGGAGATCCCGACCGGCGAGATCGCCGTCGAGCCGCCGCCGGAGATCCCGCAGAGCACCGGCGCACGCTGGCAGCAGGCCCTGATGGCGCTGCCGATGCTGGGCGGCTCGGTGGCCATGGCGATGATGATGGGCCAGGGCCGCGGCGGGGCGTACTCCTATGTGATCGGTGGTCTCTTCGGCATCTCCTCGATCGCCATGCTGACCACCAGCCTCGGCTCGAGCGGCTCGCCCAAGAAGGCCGAGATGATGGCGGCCCGCCGCGAGTACCTGCGCCATCTGTCAGGTCTGCGCCGCCGCGTCCGGGACACGGCCGGCAAGCAGCGCGTCGGCCTGCTCTACCGGCATCCGGACCCGACCAAACTCTGGTCGACCGCCGCCAGCCACCGCGTCTGGGAACGGCGTCCGGCGGATCCCGACTTTGGTGTCGTACGGCTGGGGGTCGGCCCGCAGACCCTGGCGACTCCACTGATCCCGCCGGTGACCAGGCCGCTCGACGAGCTGGAACCGATGACCGCCGGTGCGTTGCGGCGCTTCCTCGACGCGTACTCGGTGGTTCCCGACCTTCCGGTGGCCGCCTCGCTGCGCGGCTTCGCGCGGGTGTTCGTGCGCGGCCCGGAGAAGGAGGGCCTCACCCGGGCCGTGATCGCCCAGCTCGCCACCTTCCACGCGCCGGACGACCTGCTGGTCGCGGTGTGTGCCGGGCCGGACCGGCGGGCGTCCTGGGAGTGGGTGAAGTGGCTGCCGCACAACCTGCATCCGTCGCGCACCGACGCGCTCGGCCACGTCCGCCTGGTCGCGAGCACCGGACCCGACCTGGAAAGCCTGCTCGAGGACGTGATCGGCAACCGGCCGCGGTTCCACCCGTCCGGAGCCGGCAGCGGCCCGCACGTGGTGATCGTGCTGGACGGCGCGGACCTGCGCGGCGCCACCCAGCTCGACGACGGCATCGACGGCGTCACCGTGCTCGACCTGGACGAGCAGCCACCCCGCCTGCTGGACCGGTCGCTGCTGGTCCTCGAGGTGGCCGGGCCGGCGAACAGGCGCGTGCTCAACACGTACGCGATGGAGCACGAGGCCGAGGTGGGCGTGCCAGACCGGCTGTCCGAAGAGGAGGCGGAGGCGGTGGCGCGCCGGCTGTCGCCGCTGCGGCTGGGCGCGGCGAGCCGGTCGTCGGACACCCCGCTCGCCACCGAGCTGGGCCTGGCCGAGCTGCTCGGGCTCGGCGACCCGGAGGCGTTCAGCGTCTCGCAGGCCTGGCTGCCGCGGCCCAACCGGGACCGGCTGCGGGTGCCGATCGGGGTGGGCGCCGACGGCAGCCCGATCGAGCTGGACCTCAAGGAGAGCGCACAGGACGGCATGGGCCCGCACGGCCTGCTCATCGGCGCCACCGGCTCCGGCAAGTCGGAGCTGCTGCGCACGCTGGTGATGGCGCTGGCCGCCACGCACTCGTCCGAGACGCTCAACTTTGTCCTGATCGACTTCAAGGGCGGCGCGACCTTCGCCTCGCTGGACCGGTTGCCGCACACCGCTGCCGTGATCACCAACCTGGCCGACGAGCTGGTGCTGGTCGACCGCATGGTGGACGCGATCGACGGCGAGCTGGTCCGGCGGCAGGAGCTGCTGCGCCGGGCGGGCAACTACGCGAGTCTGCGCGACTACGAGCGGGCCCGGGCCGGCGGTGCGGCGCTTCCCCCGCTGCCATCGCTGCTGGTGATCTGCGACGAGTTCTCCGAGCTGCTCAGCGCCAAACCCGACTTCATCGACCTGTTCGTCCAGATCGGACGTCTGGGCCGGTCGCTCGGCGTGCACCTGCTGCTGGCCAGCCAGCGGCTCGAGGAGGGACGGCTGCGCGGGCTGGACACCCACCTGTCGTACCGGATCGGCCTGCGGACGTTCTCGGCGCTGGAGTCGCGCGCGGTGCTGGGCGTGCCGGACGCGTACGAGCTGCCGCGCTCCCCCGGCCACGGCTACCTGAAGTTCGGCACCGAGCCTCTCCTGCGCTTCAAGGCCGCGTACGTCTCGGGACCGCTGCGCCACGCCGGATCCGGGGCCGCCGCGGGCGGTTCCGGTGCGGTCCCGCAGGTGCTGGCGTATTCGACCAGGTACGTGCCCGCTCCGGAACCGGCCGAGCCGGTGGCTCCCGCGCCGGCCGAGACGGCGCCCGGCCGCAGCGTGCTGGACGTGATGGTCGACCGGCTCAACGGACAGGGACCGCCGGCCCACCAGGTGTGGCTGCCGCCGCTGCACCAGTCCGCGGCGCTCGACGAGCTGCTCGGCCCGGTGGCCGCCGACCCGGTGCGGGGCCTGGCCTTCGCGAATCCCGAGCTGCACGGCGCCCTGCAGGTGCCGATCGCGATGGTCGACAAACCCCGCGAGCAGGTACGGGACGTGATGTGGCTGCACCTGGGCGGCGCGGCCGGGCACGTGGCGGTGGTCGGGTCCACGCTGAGCGGAAAGTCCACCGCGCTGCGCTCGATGATCTGCGGGCTCGCGCTCACCCACACCCCGGCCGAGGTGCAGGTCTACTGCCTCGACTTCGGCGGCGGGGGGCTCGGCACGCTGAAGGACCTGCCGCACGTCGGCGGCGTCTCCGGGCGGCTGGACGTGGTGGGCGTACGCCGTACGGTCGGGGAGATCTCCACCTTGCTCAGTGAGCGGGAGTCGCGGTTCGCGGCGCTGGGCATCGACTCGATGGCGTCGTACCGGCAGCGCCGGGCGAACCCGGCCGCGGTGGGCGACGACCCGTTCGGCGACGTGTTCCTGGTGGTCGACGGCTGGTCCACGCTGCGCAAGGAGTACGAGGAACTGGAACCGGTGATCACCGACATCGCCACCCGGGGTCTCTCGTACGGCATCCACGTGGTGGCGGCGACGTCGCGCTGGATGGACTTCCGCCCGGTGATCCGCGACCTTTTCGGCTCGCGTCTCGAGCTGCGGCTCGGCGACCCGAGCGACTCGACGGTCAACCGGCGGGCGGCGAGCACCGTGCCGGAGATGGCCGGCCGGGGCATCCAGGAGCACCCGACCGACAAGAACAAGTTCCTGCACCTGCTGACCGTGCGGCCCGAGGTGAGCACCATGGGCGACACGGCCGACCTGGTCAAGGCGGTCGCCACCAACTGGCACGGCCCGGTTGCGCCGCGCGTGCGGTTGTTGCCGGCCTCCGTCCCGTACCGGGAAATGGATCTTGATCGCGCCGGCGGGCTGCGCCTGCCGATCGGCATCGCCGAGGCTGATCTGCAGCCCGTCGAGATCGACTTCGCGACCGACCCGCACTTCCTGCTGTTCGGCGACGCGGAATGTGGCAAATCGTCGTTCCTGCGGGCGCTGGCGACGACGGTGACCAGCCGGTTCTCGCCGCAGGAGGCGCGGCTCATCCTGGTCGACTATCGCCGCAGCCTGATGGACCTGCCCGAGTCGGAACACCGCATCGGGTACGGCATCCAGGCGCAGAAGACGCTGGAGCTGATGCAGTCGGTGGCCGGCTACATGGAACGCCGCCTGCCCGGGC
The DNA here is from genome assembly GCF_934643405.1 of uncultured Actinoplanes sp. GTDB lineage: Bacteria > Actinomycetota > Actinomycetes > Mycobacteriales > Micromonosporaceae > Actinoplanes. The sequence goes on along the minus strand of NZ_CAKUCL010000179.1, from coordinate 6,851 downwards.
CCGACGTGACCGCCCGGCAGCTGCGCGAACGCTCCTGGTGGACCGGTCCGGAGCTGTTCGTGCTGGTCGACGACTACGACCTGGTGGCGGCCGGGCCGGTGAACCCGCTGACACCGCTGCTCGACTACCTGCCGCAGGCCCGCGACGTGGGCCTGCATCTGGTGCTCACCCGCCGTGCGGGAGGCGCGGGCCGGGCCCTGTACGAGCCGGTCATCCAGCGCCTGCGCGAATTGGCAGCGCCCGGCATGGTGATGTCCGGGCCGCCCGACGAGGGCCCGCTCGTCGGTGCGATCCGGCCCGCGCCGATGCCGCCGGGACGTGGTCGCCTGCTCACGCGTCGTGAAGGGACCCGGCTTGTGCAGCTCGCGCACCTGCCGCCGTTCTGAGAAACACACTCCGGGTGCGATAGGCATCGACGGACGGGAGCAATGGAGCCTCGATTCGGAGTAATCTGCATCGACCGTCCAGGATCAGAATGGCGATGCGAACGGTGATTGCGGCAACGACGAGCTCCCGGCCCGGCAGGGCACGATGGCGCACGTCCCGCGGCGGTGTCCCGTGCTGAGTGGACGCCGGCTGACCGGGGTGCTGCTGGCCGCGGCGGTCGCGCTCGGCGTCCCGACCGCACCGGCCCGGGCCACCACGCCGTTCGCCGAGCCCACGACGCCGCTGCTCGGCGACTCGGTCCGCGAGGACGAGACCTTTCTGCGAACGCTCGACGTGACGGACGCGTGGACCTACGCGAACGGCGCCGGCGTCACGGTCGCGGTGATCGACTCCGGTGTCGACTTCAGCCATCCCGACCTTCAGGGCCAGGTGCTCTCCGGCCTCGACCTGGTCGACCCCCAGGGCAACGGCGACAGCGATCAGGTCGGCCACGGCACCACGGTCTCGGCGATCATCGCGGGCCGCAACGACGACAACAACGGCGTGGTGGGCATCGCGCCGAAGGCCAAGATCCTTCCCGTACGCGTCCTGGACGAACAGAATCGGTACGACGACGCGATCATCGTCGCCAAGGGGGTCCGCTGGGCGGTCGACCACGGCGCCCGTGTGATCAACCTGTCGCTGGGCGGCAACGGCAGCAGCGCGGCGCTCGCCGCCGCCCTGGACTACGCGTTCGCCAAGGACGTGGTGGTCGTCGCCTGCACCGGCAACCAGACGACCTCGTCCAACGACACCGGCGTCTGGTACCCGGCACGCGAGCCCGGCGTGATCGCGGTGGCCGGCATGGAACGCGACGGCGACAAGCTCTGGGACGGTTCGATCACCGGCCGCGAGACGGTGGTGACCGCGCCGGCGACCCAGCTGGTCGGCGCGCGGCCCGGCGGGTCTTACTGGAAGGTGCAGGGCACCAGCTTCGCCGCCCCGATGGTCTCGGCCACCGCGGCGCTGATCCGGTCGCGCTGGCCCACCATGCCGGCCGGTGAGGTGATCAACCGGATCATCAAGACCGCCAAGGACCGCGGTGCGGCCGGCCGCGACCCGGTGTACGGGTTCGGCCTGGTCAACCCCACGGGTGCGCTCACCGCGACGGTTCCGGCGGTCTTCGACAACCCGCTCGACACGGCCCCGTCGCCGGGGATCGCCCGGTTCGGCAGCGCGCCGGTGCCGGGTCAGGCCCAGTCGGCCCCGGACACCGCCACCAACGGACTGGTGGCCCCGAAGCTGGGCGCCGAGCCGGGCTTCGGCGCGGCCCCGCGGATCGCCGCACCGCCCGCGTCACATCGGGGCTGGTGGACCGCGGCGGTGTTGTTCCTGGTCTCGATGGCGGCCGCGGTCCTGACCATCCGCCGCTTCTCCCACACCACCTGACCCGACGGCCGTCAGGCGCAGTCGCCGGTCTTGACGCCCTTCGTGTTGTTCACGCCGGCCCGCGCGACCGGAGCGGCCTCACCGGCGGTCAACGCGAAGCCGGTGTTCTTGTCGTCGGCGGCCGCGGCGAAGATGACGCCCAGCACCTGACCGTTCGTGGTGATCAGCGGTCCGCCGGAGTTGCCGCTGCGGACCAGCGACCGAATCGTGTAGATCTCCCGGGTCACGTCGCCGGAGTCGTAGATGTCCGGGCCGGTGATCGGCCCGACGTCGCGCACCCGAGCCGACTGCGCGTCGTAGGGGCCGTCCTGCGGATAGCCCAGCACGATCGCGCCGGTCCCGGACGACGCGGCCTTGCGGACGAAGGGCATGACCGGCGCCGACAACCCCGGCACCCGGATGACGGCCAGGTCCCGCTCCGGGTCGTACACCACCACCGTCCCCCGCTCGCGCCGCCCGTTCACCTCGACCGACACCTCCCGGGTGCCGGCCACGACGTGCGCGTTGGTCATCACGCGCTCGTCGGAGTACACGAAACCGGAACCCTCGATGCGGCGTGAACAGCTCGGCGCCGTACCCAGAACCTTGAGCACCGACCGCTTCGACTTCTGCACGACCTGCGAATTCGCGAGGGCCGGGTCGGGCGCGGCCACCTCCCGCGCCTTGGTCGGCGAGAGACCGCCGAACACGTCCGGGAAGCCGCTGGTGTCGAGCGTGTCGCGCAGCGCCGAGGAGAGCGCCTGTGCCTGCTCCGGCATCACACTGTTGATCCCGCCGAGGATTGCGCTGCTGCGGACCTCGCGGTTCAGGCCCGGAAAGGGGGTCGACCCCAGCGGCACGGCGATCAGCCACGCCACCACCAGCACCGCGACCAGGGAGATCAGCGCGCCACCGGCGTCGTCGGCCCGCTGCAAGGGCCTGCTGGAGATGGCCCGGCGCACGTGCGTGCCCAGCCACCCGGCGAGCGTCTGCCCCAGCACGGCCAGCGCGAAGATCGCCACGAGGGAGACCACGAGCCGGGCGGTGCTGTCGGTGAACCGGTCGGCGATCAGCGGCCCCACCTGGAGCCCGATCAGGACGCCGCTGAAGAACCCACCGAACGACAGGGCCCCGATGACGAAGCCCTGGCGGTATCCGCTGATCGCGAAGATCAGCATGAGGAGGATCAGGACGCCATCGACCACGGACACTCACCCAGCGTAGAGGCGGTGGGCCACTTCACGATCATGGCAACACCTCGTCGGGCGCGCCGCCGCGCGCCGCGGGCACCGGGGCCGAGGCGTCCGGCAGTTCGACGAGCGGGCCCGGCTTCCACGGCCTGGTCCAGCCACCCATGTCGAGCAATGTCGCGATCACCCCTGCCGTGAAGCCCCAGACGAGCAGGCCGCGGACCTGGAAAGCCGGCCCGATCCAACCGCTCGGATGCCGCACCCGGATACGGTTCTGCGGGTCGACCAGTTCACTGATCGGCAGCCTCGCGACGTGCGCCACCTCGGCCGGTTGCCGCGGGCTGACCGGATGCGGGCGCCGCCACCAGGCCAGCACCGGGGTCACCACGAACGAGCTGACCGGAATGTAGAGGTCGGGCAGCAGGGCCAGCGTCTCGGTGCTCGCCGGGTCGAGACCCACCTCCTCCTCGGCCTCCCGCAGCGCGGTGGCGACCGCGTCGGCGTCCCCCGGATCGCTGGCGCCGCCGGGGAAGGCGGGCTGGCCGGCGTGGTTACGCATCGTCGCGGCCCGCTGCAGGATCAGCAGGTCGGCGCCGCCGGGAGTGTCGGCGGCCGGTTCGCTCTCCCCGATCAGGACCAGCACGGCGCTGGCCCGGCCGCCGTCGGCCGGGGGCCGCAGGGTGGTGAAGTCCTCGGTACGGCAGGTGGCCACCCGGGCGAGCAGGGGGTCGAACCATGTCGGGAGGTCGTCGGGCCGCGACAGCACCTTGCCTTGGCTCACAGCGTCACCGTCACGCCGGTGTGCTCCTTGACCTGCTCGGTGAGGGTCCGCGCGTCGAGCGGAAGGCGATGCACGTACGCCGTTCCGGTGGCGTCGACGAACAGGGTGATCGGCAGGGTGGTCCCGGTGAGCGCGTTGAGCGCCTTGCGATCCTCGTCGAAGAGCGTGGGGAACCGGACGCCCTTGGCGGTCGCGAAGGACGCCCCGGCCTCGCGGGAATCGCCGGTGTCGATGCCGAGGACGTGCAGTTTGCCGGCGCTCCGGTCGGCGAGCTGCTGCATGACCGGCAGCTCGGCCCGGCACGGCCGGCACCAGGAGGCCCAGAGGTTGATCACCGCGGGCCCCTGGATGTCGCGCAGGGCGACCTGCTTGCCGTCGGTGAAGCAGGGAAGCCGCAGGTCGGGAATGTCCGAAACCTGCGGGGTGCGGCCGCTGGGGCCGTCCGATGACGCCGCTGGAGCGGCAAACCCGGCTAGGCGAGGGGCGCCGGCTGCCTGCGGGACGGCGGCTGCGGCAGCCGGCTTTGCGGCGGTGCTGGGTGGGGTGGTCAGGGCGGCGCAGTCGGCGAACGGCGGCCGGGTCTGCTGGTCATCCGAGCCGCAGGCGGCGGTCACCGTGACGAGCAGCAACAACAACGGGGGCCACACCCACCGGCGCGGCCGCGTCACGGCGCATCGGGTGCGGTCACCGCGGCGGCCGGCACCAGGTCGGGGTCGACTCCGGCGGCCACCGCCAGCTCGCGGGCCCGCGGGCCCTTCAACAGCTTCGCCGCCAGGGCCGGCTCGACCGGGCCGGTGCCGTAGGACGGGCAGAGCGCCGCCAGCGTGCACGCCCCGCAGGCCGGCTTGCGCGCGTGACACACCCGGCGGCCGTGGAAGATCACCCGGTGCGACAGCATCGTCCAGTCGCGCTTCTCGATCAGGTCGTCGACCTGGAACTCGATCTTCACCGGGTCTTCCTCGTGCACCCAGCCGAACCGGTTGGTCAGCCGGCGGAAGTGGGTGTCGACCGTGATGCCCGGCACACCGAACGCGTTGCCCAGGATCACGTTCGCGGTCTTGCGCCCGATGCCGGGCAGCGACACCAGGTCGTCCATCTTGGCGGGCAGGATCCCGTCGTACCGCTCGACCAGCGCCTGACCGAGCTTGATCAGCGAGTCGGTCTTGGCGCGGAAGAACCCGGTCGGCTTCAGCAGCGTCTCCAGCGCGGCCCGGTCGGCCGACGCGTAGTCGGCCGCCGTCACGTACTGCTTGAACAGCGTCGGGGTGACCTGGTTGACCCGCACGTCCGTGGTCTGCGCCGACAGGATCGTGGCCACCGCCAGCTCCAGCGGCGTGGTGAAATCGAGCTCGATGTGCGCGTCGGGATGCGTCTCGGCGAGGATCCTCGCCATCTTGCGGGCGCGCCTCTTACGCCCGATGGGCGTCTCCCCCGCGAACCGCTTGACCGACCGCGCCACCAGAGTCACCGGTAAAGAGTACGCCGGGTGACCGCGATCCAAGCGGTCACGCCGGTGGGTTGATCGATCCGTCCGGTCCGAACCGGGGACCCGAGGAGGCGAAGTCGGCGGCCGTGAGCTGAGCCACCAGGTGACGCCCGCGCTCGTTGGACTTGTCCCGGGTCGGCAGCCCGGCGGTGTTCATGTACGTCGAGAGGAACGCCCCGCGCACGTACGTCCCGTCCTTGGCGAGCGTCACGTGCAGGATCCCGCCGTACTTCAGCACGCCGCTGCCGGAGAGCGTCTTCCCGCCGCCGGCGAAGTTGCCCAGGCTGTAGGCGATCAGCTTGCCCCGGTAGAACTCCATCCCGCGCAGCACATGCGGGCTGTGCCCGACGACCAGGTCGGCGCCGGCGTCGATCACCGCGTGGCTGAACCTGATCGGGTCGCCCCGGTTCTCCCCGTGGAAGATCTCGCTGCCCGGCTTCACGTGCTGCATCGCGGCGCCCTCGGCACCCATGTGCACCTGCACCACGACCAGGTCGGCCTGCTCCCCGGCACGCCGGACGACCTCCCGCGCGTGCTCCAGGTCGTTGAGGTTGTTCGCGCCGGCGTACGAGGAGAAGCCGACCACCGCGACCTTGATGCCCTTGACCGTGGCCACGGTGATCTCGTCGAGGTTGCCGGTGGCCAGGATCCCGGCTCCGTCCAGGGCCGCCCGGGTGTTGCGGGCCCCGGCCGTACCGAAGTCCTTCGCGTGGTTGTTCGCGGTGTTGACCAGGTCGAACCCGGCGTCCTTGAGATGCCGCGCGTAGGACGGGGGCGAGCGGAAGGCGAAGCAGTTGGCCGACGGCGGCGTGCCGCACTTCGACGTGCCGGTGTCCTCGGTCAGCGGCTGCTCGAGGTTGCCCATCACCAGGTCCGACCGGAGACCGGCCCGCACCGAGTCGAAGAAGCCGTCACCGTCGTGCGGGGGCAGCTTCGCGGGCGCGTTTCCCAGGACGATGTCGCCGGTGGCGGACAGGGAAACCGTGTCTCCTGCCACATCTGCGGCGGTCGGCACGGACTCCAGGGTCGGCGCCGGGGCGCCGCTCGGACGGGATGTGACCGAGGGCGGGGGCGCCTGCCACCGGGCGGATGCCGGGTCTCGATCTCGCTTCGCAAAAGCGACACTTCCGGCGCCGATGGCGATCAATACCGCCAGGACAATGGTGATAGTCAGGACAGGGCGGCCGAAAACGCCTGCTTTACGAGGTGGGGGGTGGGAATTCATCGACGGCGACGATACCTTCGGGTAGCGACGCGGACGACCCGTCGAAAGGCTTGTTGTCGCCGATCACGAGCGACGAAAGACACCGCCCGTCACGGCCGGGACGATTACCCTGCGACATTTCGATCAAGGGGTGGCCGCCCGATTCCCGCCCGCGTGCGCCTAGACTGATCGAGCGCAGGCGTTGCGCGTGTTCGGAGGTGCGGCGATGGATGAGGTACTGGCGCGCAGCGGAATCTTCCAGGGTGTGGACCCGGAGGCCGCTGAGGCGCTCGCCAAGGAGATGGACACGGTCGAGGTCCGCAAGGGCGACGTCCTGTTCAACGAGGGCGAGGCCGGTGACAGCCTGTACATCGTGCTGTCCGGCAAGATCAAGCT
>NZ_CAKUCL010000178.1 GCF_934643405.1 uncultured Actinoplanes sp. | reverse complement strand
GAGCCACCCCAGCACCTCGTCTCGTACGTCGTCCCGGTCGATCCCGCCGATGGCAGCCTGCTCCTGGTCGACCACGTGAATGCGGGGCTTTGGCTTCCTCCGGGCGGTCACGTCGAGGTCGACGAGCATCCCGTGAGTACGGCCCACCGCGAGCTCGCCGAGGAACTGGGGCTGACCGCCGGGGACCTGAGGCCGTTGTTCCTCACTGTCACGCGCACGGTCGGCATCGATGCCGGGCACACCGACGTCAGCATCTGGTTCGTCCACGCCGTACACAAAAAGCAAGAATTGACGCCGGACCGGGGAGAATTCCACGGCGTGCGCTGGTGGTCGCGGAAGGAGCTGGACGACGCGCGCCCGTCCGGGCGGTTCGACCCGCATCTGTTCCGCTTCCTGGAAAAGCTCAGCGGAACGCGCGATACAGCAGCACCAGCCCGATGACCGTGCCGAAGGCGACAATCAGATACTGCAGGACGCGGGACGGCAGGCGCCGCGCGAGCTTCGCCCCGACGTAACCGCCGACGATGGTGGCCGGCGCCAGCGTGAGAACGGCACCCCAATGGACATTCGCGAAGAGCGCGAAGACGATGACGGTGACCAGGCCGACCGCCGCGGACAGCACGTTCTTGAGGGCGTTGATGCGGTTCAAGGGTTCGTCGAGGATCAATGCGAGTGCGGCGACGTACATGACTCCCAGCGCGGCGCCGAAGTAACCGCCGTAAATGGCGCCGACGAAGACGACTACCTGCAGAGTGACGGCGGCGCGGCGCGGTGACATGTGACGGGGATGGCCGACGAGGGCGCGCAGTCTTTCCTGAAAGGCGAGCGTGGCGGCGGCGCCGATCACCAGGAACGGAACGACGACCTCGAAGGCGCGGGCCGGGGTCAGCAGCAGCAACGCGCAGCCGCCGATCGAACCGAGCAGGCTCGTCGGCAGGATCATCCGCAGGCGGCGTCCCTGCCCGGCCAGGTCGGCGCGGCTGCCCGCGACGCTGGAGACATAGCCGGGAAAGACCGAGACGGAATTGGTGACGTTCGCGTCGACGGACGGCAGCCCGGTCGCGATCAGGCTGGGGAACGTGATCAGCGAGCCGCCGCCGGCGATGGCGTTGACCGCGCCGGCGGCGACCCCGGCGACAATCAGCAGAAGCACATGCGCGAGATCCATGATGAGGGTGAATCTACGGGGTACGCGGCCGGCGCGTGGGGGAGAACGTGATGACCGACTTCTCTGTCCGATTGCTCGACGAGACGACATGGCCGGACTTCGCCCGGCTGGTGGAGAGCCAGAACGGCGTGTGGGGCGGGTGCTGGTGCATGGGCTTCCACCCCGAAGGCTTCGGCCAGGAAAGGTCGGCCGAGAAAAACCGGGAGAACAAACATCGTCGCGTACGGGAAGGGAAAGCGCACGCAGCGTTGGTGTTCGACGGACCTGATTGCATCGGGTGGTGCCAGTTCGGGCCGGCCGATGAATTGACCCGCATCAAGCATCGCCGCGCCTACCAGGACGGCGCACCGACTCCGCCGCGGTGGCGCATCACCTGCTTCTACGTGCACAAACGCCATCGGCATCGAGGCGTGGCGGCGGCGGCGCTCGACGGCGCGCTGCGGGAAATAGCAAACTGCGGCGGCGGTACGGTCGAGAGCTACCCGGAAGACACCGAGGGTCGCAAGCCGTCCTCGTCATTCCTGCACAACGGCACGGTGGCGATGTTCTCCCGGCACGGGTTCGAGCGCGTCCGCCCCCTCGGCAAGCACCACTGGGTGGTGGCGAAGACGGTGGCGGCGAGCCCCGTAGGATGAGGGTGACGGACGAGTTGGCTGGGCGGTCGCGTCGGCGCCTCACGGTGCCGCCGAGGAACGTCCGGACTCCGCAGAGCAGGGTGGTTGTTAACGGCAACCCGGGGCGACCCGCGGGACAGTGCCACAGAGAACAGACCGCCGGCCCGCGCAAGCGGCGCCGGTAAGGGTGAAACGGTGAGGTAAGAGCTCACCAGCACCCCGGGTGACCGGGGTGGCTCGGTAAACCCCACCCGGAGCAAGGCCAAGAATGGCCGCTGCCGCAAGGCGGCGGCCGGCGCAGGCGTTCGAGGGCTGCTCGCCCGAGCTTGCGGGTAGGCCGCATGAGCCTGCCGGCAACGGTAGGCCGAGATGGATGGCCGCCACCGGCGACGCAGGTCGCCGGCCACAGAATCCGGCGTACAGGCCGACTCGTCCGTCACCCTCAAGGTCGTGACCACTAAGGTGGCGCGCCGCCTGACTGCCAGGGAAGTGGCGTGCCTGGTCGGCCCGTCTGTCAATGTCGGATGGCGTCGGCGTTGAGGGAGTGGCTCGGCTGTACGGAGGGCTGTACCTTGTGGCCCTACCTAAGGAATGTCCAGCAGTCGCGTGCTGGGTAGCGCCTCATGCGGCTAGCCGCGCGATGGACCAGGTGCCCAGGCGACAACCCTCACTGGGAGACCCCGGCCAAAAGTGGTGAGATGAAAGACGTTGTGACGGTAACCCTCAGTGTGTTGGCGTTCGTCGTGTCCTTGTACGGCGTCTGGGAGAAACGCCGAGAAACTCGCCGGCAATTGGCTATCCGTCTGAGCCAGCTAGTTGACGAGCTCAACAAGTTGAGTTATGAGCACGACAAATTGGGAAGCGAACTGCGTGCTGCCGGCAAAGTACCTCCTCCCCAGCTTGCTTCAATCGCTAACGGCAGAAGAACCGTCTTGTGTGAGGAGGCGATCGAGATATCCCGGCTATTGCCGGGGGGCGCCAGGCCGAGTCAGACGCGCACAATAGCGTCCAATCTCGCCCGAGTGGGTGAGCACCGGAGGGCGATCGCGCTGTACGAGAATGTTGTCAGCGCGAATCCCGACTCTCTCGAATCGGTCTTCGCTCTACGCGGAATGGGCTTGTTGCTGATGGAGCTCGGTGATCTGCAGCGAGGCCGTCTGGCCTGCGAGAAATCTCTTGCTCTTACAGCATCGACGTCGTCCATCCCTGCATGGGAAGCAGCCGACACGTGCGTGCGATGGGCAGCGGGTGAGGCAGCCCTAGGCGATCAAGGCAATCCTCGGGTACCCCTCAAGAAAGCCGAGCAGTACGCCGCAAAAATAGAGCTCCTTCCGAGGAGGCGGGAGATGCTGCGCCGAATAGAGGAGACGGAGAAGTACGTGGTCAGCCTGTCTCCGGGATCGGAACGAGAAACACCTGATACCGCTGTCGGCTGACCGAACCGGCGTCGTTGATGTCAGAGGTGTCAGCCCTGCCACCGACCTTCACGCTGCCCAATGCCTATCTGACGTGTCGCGCCCGCCGCCGCCAGAGCCGTCAGCGGCCCTGGCGGGGCGATGGTGCGATCGCGCGGCTCAGCGAAGTGCGTGCCGAGAAGGTCGTTACGCCGGTTCGACCGGCAGCCACAGCTCGCAGGTCGCGGTGCTGAAGTCGTCCGCGTGCTCGAGCACCGCGACGATCTCCGGGCCGGGGCGCAGACGCCACGGGTTGGAGGGGAACCACTCGGCGGCGGTCGCGGCCCAGGCCTTCTGCAAGGTTTGCGGATGTGGCCCTGCGGTCCGGAAGATCGCCCACCGGCCGGCCGGGACCTCGATGATGTCGAGGTTGGCGGGGGCCGGCGTGTCTGCGGAGACGGCAACCCCGTGCAGATAGGTCAGCTCGCTGCCCTCGGCGCGGTCGGGGTCGAGGTCGTCGCTGACCGCGAGCAGGCCTGCCGGTTCGGTGTCGCCGAGAGCCTTCAGGCGCAGGTGCTCCTCTCTCGGCAGAGCGCTGATGTGCTGCTGGATGTGCGGGTTGATGCCCTGGTGGATCAGCGGTACCCGGGCGGCGTGCCCCACGAGCCGGAACGCGGGGTGGTCGATGACGCGGGTGTCCATGCGTTCGCTCCCTTCGACGGTCAGGCGGAACCTGAGTTGTGGTTGTGCGCGAAGGGGGCCTCCGTCGCGGCGCACATCACCGGGGCCGGCACCGTGGACCGCCCGGAACGCCCGTCCGAACGCCTCGGTCGAGCCGTATCCATGCCGGACGGCGATGTGCAGCAGGTCCTGCTCGCCGCGGACGACGTGGGCGGCGGCGACGGTCATGCGGCGGCGGCGCACGTACTCCGACAGCGGCATGCCGGCCAGCGAGGAGAACATCCGCCGGAGGTGGTGTTCGGTCGTGCCGAGCGCGCGGGCCGCATCCTCGACGTCGAAGTCCTCGGTGAGGTTCTCCTCGACGAGGTCGACCAGCCGGTTGAGCGCTGTGATCATGGGGCCTCCTTCGGAGTCAACCTTGGCCGAAGGCGCGCGGCGTGCGCCCGATCGCTGGGGACCGATCGGATCATGTGCCGCCCCGAGGTGGTGCGAAAGACCGCGCCCCCGCCGAACCGTCCAGCTCGGGGCGGACGGATCGGCGAGGGCGCGGCGGGCGAGGAATCAGTGGTTGTCGGAACGCGGGTCGGTGTCCCGGCTGCGGACTCCGGACTTGGCCAGGCCCCGGCTCACCATGTAACCGATGGTCAGCAGCGTGATGAACCACCACGCCTTGTCGGCGGCGAAGATGTCGCCGCCGTTCTCCGAGCCGGCGTCGCCGGTCACCGCGGAGGCGATCAGCACGCCGATGACGGCGAGTAAGTAGACGATCAGTTCGGTGGTCTTGAAGGACGGCTTCGTCTCCTCGCCGCCTCGGCGGACGTGGATGTCGCGCGCGGTCCGGCCGAGGCCGGTGTCGGAGGTGGTCATGGTCGCTCCTCAGCGGTTGGCTCCGGTTTCGCCACATACGTGGCTTCCGTACTGCTTTCAGACGTTGGGTGCCCCGCGCGTCTCCGGACCAAACGTCACAGCCGATCTTCTCTTTGGGACGCGACAGAGCCGACAGAGCGACAGATGGGACAAATCGACCCTGGCCGAGGGAGGGACGGAGCCGAGGGAGCGACCGAGCCGAGGGAGGGACAAAGCGGACAAAGCGACGGATCGGACGGAGCGGTCGAAGCGATCGAGCCGACAGGGGTCGACCTACGGCGTACCGGAGATGAGGATCTCGGCGACGTCGCGCAGGACGACGTCGCGGTGGCAGCGGGACTGGTCGGCCTCGAAGCACATCACCGCCACCACCTCGCAACGGGCCGCCTCGGCGATCTCGGCCAGGGCGGTGCGGGCGGGGGGTGCGGCCAGCAGGGACCGGTACGCCTGTCGCGCGGCCGCCACGGCGGGCAGCGGGCCGGCGAAGCCCGAGCGGTTCGGCTTCGGGTTGCCCAGCTCGCGCCGGTGCTCGTAGGCGATGCCCGCCTCACTCAGGGCACGGGCCAACGCCGTCCGGCTGAAGCCGGGCTTGCGGGAGGCCGGCGTCAACCGCACGTCGAACAGCCGGGTGACGCCCATCGCCACCAGGCCGGCGATGAACTCCTCGAGGGTGAGGCCCTGGTAGCCGACACCGTAGAGGCGGCGCACGTCAGCCCAGGTCGGCCGGATTCGTGTTGGCGCCGCACAGCAGCACGACAACCCGCTCCCCGGGCTCGGGCCGGTAAGCACCCGACGTCAACGCCGCGTACGCCGCCGCGGTCCCGTGCTCGACCGCCAGCCGGTGGTCCTCCCACAGGCGGCGGCGTGCGTCCACGATGGCGCTGTCCTCGACCAGCACCGACGGCGTGCCGAAATGGCGGGTCAGCTGGAACGCGATCTGCCCGGCCCGCCGCGCGCCCAGCGAGTCCGCCGCCACCCCGGAGACCGGGACGTCGACCGGCTCGCCCGCACGCAACGCCTCGTGCAGGGCCGCCGCCGTGACCGGTTCGACGGCCACCACCCGTACCGAAGGAGCCAGAGCCGCGACCACCCCGGCGATGAGACCGCCCCCGCCCACCGCGACCAGCACCGTGTCGAAGCCCGACGGGAGCTGCGTCAGCAGCTCCAGGCCGAGCGTGCCGTTCCCGGCCACCATGTGCGGGTCGTCGTAGGCGTGGCAGAACAGCGCACCCGTGGCGGAGGCGTGCACGACGGCCTCCGCGTACGCCTCGGCGTACTCGGTGCCGACCTGAACCACCCGCGCACCGTACTTGCGCAGCTTGGCCACCTTGACCGCCGGCGCGGTCTCCGGCACGAACACCTCGGCCGGCACGCCCAGCTCGCGTGCCGCGTACGCCGCGGCGAGACCGGCGTTGCCACCGGACGCGGCCACGATGCCGGCGGCCGGCAGTGACGGCGCCGCCAGGATCTGGTTGAGCATGCCTCGGGTCTTGAACGACCCGGCGTGCTGCACGAACTCGAGTTTGAACCAGACGTCGCCGTCGGCCCGCATCACCGGCGTTCGCCGGATCCGTTCGCCGATCCGGTTGTCCGCCGCCCGTACGTCATCGCTGTCAATCATCACCTCGAACTCTAGGCGATGCTCCAGCTCACCTGCTGTGACGTGACCGGCGCCGGCTGACCGACCAGGCGGGCGAGGTCGAGCAGCCGGTTGGAGAAGCCCCACTCGTTGTCGAACCAGCCGCGCACCTTCACGCCGCCGTCCGCGGTCGCCTGGGTGCCGGACGGGTCGAACAGGCAGGACGCCGGGTTGTTCTTCACGTCGATCGACACGGTGGGGTCGGGGTCGTACGCGAGGATGCCGCGCAGCGGCCCGGCGGCGGCCTCGGCCATGGCCCGGTTGATCAGCTCGACGCTCACCGGCCGGTCGGTCTGCCCGGACAGCTCGGCCAGCGACCCGATCGGCGTGGGCACGCAGTAGTAGCTGTAGCGCATCTCACCGATCTGGGGCAGCGCCAGCCGGACGAGATCACCGACCACGTAGTTGTGCGGGATGATGCTCTCGCCGGACGAGCGGCCCAGCCGCGGGTCGTCCCGGGAGGTGCCGATCACCGAGTCCTGCGCCTTGCCCCAGCCCTGGGTGGCCAGCACCACCGACGTGCTCACCGAGCGCAGGCCGAAGCGGTCCAGCAGCACCTTGGCCATGATGGTCAGCGCGTTCACGCCGCAGGAGGCGGGGGAGACCACGTCGTGGCGTTGCGGGTCGTACGTGCCGTGGTTGGCGCCGTAGACGAGGAAGACGTCCGGGTCGTCGGCCGAGGCGCTGATCACGACCTTGCGGGCGCCCCCGTGGGTGATGTGCTTGCGGGCCGCGGAGCCGGCCCGGAAGCGGCCCGTCGCCTCGACGACCACGTCGACCCCGGCGTCGGCCCACGGGACGCGCTCCGGTCTTTCCTGGTGGAACACCCGGATCGCATGGTCGTTGACGACGAGGTGGTCGGCGTGGGCGGTCACGGTGCCGGGAAATGCGCCGCGAATGCTGTCCCGGCGCAGTCCGTAAGCCATTTTATCGGTTGACGCCACGTCGTTGACCGCGGCAATGGACACTCCAGGATCGTGAGCCGCGGCGATGATTCGGGTGATGCTGCGGCCGATCCGCCCGAATCCGTTGATGCCGATCGTGACAGTCATCGAAGGCTCCTCGACCGCTGATGATCCTGTTCTTCCTGCCCGGTTACGGACTCGCGTACCCCGGTTCTACTCGCCGTCACGTCTCAGACACTATGAGTTGTGCAACTTGCACGTCAACGCGCGGTAGGTCGCACCGTCCAGCGGGTCCACATGAGACCCGCCGCTGGTGCTGGTCTCCGAGCTAAACCGCGTTATGTGCCGAAGATTGAGTCACCGCGCCATCCGGATGACGCACGCGCTTTCCGGCCAGTGGCGGTATTCCGGTCCCGAGAATTTCGAACCGGCCGCGACCGTTCCGGTATTCCGGAATCGGCTCGCGGCCCCATTCATTCATGCCCGGCGGCTGCGGAGGATCGTGATCGCGGCCAGCAGCAGCAGGATCAAGCCGGCGAACCAGACCACCGCGGTCGTCGCGGCGACCGCCTGGGTGGCGAGTCCCATGCCGAGCGCGGGGACGGCCAGACCGACGTAGCCGATCAGGAAGATGCCGGCCAGCGCCTCGCCGCGCTCGTGCGGCCGCGCGATCTGGGCCACTGTGGAGACTGCCGTCTTGAACTGCATGCCGCCGCCGGCTCCGGCGATCATGCCGCCGATCAGGAACACCCACAGCGACGGCAGGAACATCCCGGCCACCATCAGCGGCAGGCCGACCGCCGGGGCGACCTGGCCGACCAGGTACCGCTGCCGTGGCGACATCGTGCCGGACGCGATCTGCGCGGTGACGCCCATGCCGATGACCAGGAAGACCACCAGGCCGGCGAGGAAACGGCTGGGGTGGTGCAGGGCGCCGGAGACGAAGCTCGGCGCGAGCGAGGTGAACAGCCCGAAGATGGCGAACGGGATGAAGATCCCGATCGCGGCGACCAGGTACGCGAGCTTGTCGTCGCCGGCCACCTTGGGGCGCTGCGGGCGATACCTCGGACGCTCGGCGGGCACCCGCACGGTCTCCGGCACCGAGGCGACGGCCACGGCGCTGAGCGCCAGCAGGACCAGGAAGACCTCGTACGGCGTACGCAGCGGCGACGCCACGAACTGGGCGAGCGCCCCGGCGACCAGCGTGCCGGCCGCCAGCCCACCCAGGTTGACGGCGGCCGAGACGATCTCGAAGCGGGTGCGCGCGGCGCCGGGCCGGTGCGCGTTGTGCAGGTCGAGCAGGTACGCGGTGGCGGTGGCGGTGATCATGCCGACGCCCGCGCCGGTGAGGAACCGGGCCAGGACCAGGCCGGGCAGCGCCGTCCAGACCAGGAACAGAACGCCGGCGATCGCCTCGAGGGCCAGGCCGGGGAGCAGGATCCGCTTGCGTCCGGTCCAGTCGGACACGTGGCCGGCCAGCAGCAGCGCGGTGATCACGCCGATGGCGTAGGCCGCGAAGACGACCGTCACGGTGAACGAGGAGAAGCCGTCCTGCCGCTGGTAGAGCGGGTACAGCGGGGTGGGCACCGTGGAGAATGCCAGCGCCACCAGGAAGACGGCGGCGATCAGCCAGAAGCCCGTCCCGTGCCGGGTGGAACCGGCCGGGCGGGTTTCCGGGGTCATGGTCGTGGTCATGAACCGAGCATGCGTCGGACCGATCATTAACGCCAACGATGATTGATGCTGACTTCCATCACGACGTGTGATGATCGGCGGCATGGAGCTGAGGCACTTCGAGTACTTCGTGGCGGTGGCCGAGGAACGCAGCTTCACCCGTGCCGCGAACCGGCTGCACGTGGTGCAGTCCGGCGTCTCCGCAGTGATCAAGTCGCTCGAGCGGGAACTCGGCGCCGCGCTGCTGGAGCGCACCTCCAAGCGGGTGGTGCTGACCGATGCGGGGGAGGCGCTGCTGCCCCGGGCGAGGGCGGCGCTGGATGCCGTCCGCGACGCCCGCGACGCGGTCGACCAGGTGCGCGGCGGCGTGCGCGGAACCGTCCGGATCGGCACGCTGACCTCGGTGAGCGTCGTCGACGTCCCGGGCGTGCTGGGCGAGTTCCACCGCAGCTACCCCGACGTGGTGCTGCGGCTCACCGTCTCGCCGCGCGGCTCGATCGGGCTGGTCGAGGCGGTCGCCGACGGCACGCTCGACCTGGCCTTCGCGTCCGCGCCCGACCGTCCGCCGGCCGGCATCCGGGTGCGGCAGGTCTTCCAGGCGCGGCTCAGCCTCGTGGTCCCGGCCGGGCACCCGCTGGCGTCCCGGGCGAGCGCGACCGTCGCGGACCTGGCCGGGGAACTGTTCGTCGACTTCCCGCAGGGCTACGGCAACCGGGCGGTCGTCGACCGGGCCTTCGCCGAGGCGGGCGTGCAACGGCAGGTGGCGATCGAGGTCACCGACATCGCGAGCGCTGCCGACTTCGTACGGCAGGGTCTCGGTCTGGCCCTTCTTCCTTCTTTTGTCGTACGGGACCGGGCCGGCCTCGCCGTGATCGAGATGGCCGAGGCGGATCTCGACTGGCCGCTGGGCGTGGTGACGTCCACCACCCGCCCGTTGAGCGCCGCGGCCCGGGCCCTTCTCGCCCACATCGACGCGAAGGTCGGTTAGCCGGAAACGGTCTCATGATTGCGTTTCGTCCGTAAAGCTCTAGGAACGGCGGTCATGAGGGAGGCGGGCGGTGGCGGAGCAGGACCCGGCCGAATCGGCGGCGAGGTTCCGGCGGTTCGCGATGGCGGTCTGTGTGATCGGCGTGCTGGTGCAGCTCGGGCTGACCGCCTACTACCTGGCGATGGGTCACAAGGCCCAGCCGCACGAGGTCCCGGTCGGCCTGGTCGCGCCGGCCGCCAAGCGCGCCGAGGTGGTGGGCCTGCTCACCCGGGACGGCACCTTCCAGGTCACCGACTACGCCACCGCGGACGACCTGGACGTGGCGATCAAACGGCGTGAGGTGTACGGCGGCGTCGACATCACCGGGACGCGGCCGCACCTGCACATCGCCACCGCCGCCGGCCCGCCCGCCGCGAACCTGCTGCGCGGCACCTTCACCGCGGTCGTGCAGCAGCAGACGGCCGCCGCGCTGGCCCAGCTCGCCCGCCAGGGCGACCGGATGCCGGTGTCGCAGGCCCAGCAGCTGAACACGCCGCCGGACATCACCGACGTGGTGCCGCTGCCCGCGGACGACGTCAACGGGGTGTCGCTCGGCTTCCTGACCCAGGCGCTCGCCCTGGGCGGGACGATCGCCTCGATGGGCCTGGGCCGGCTCATCCCCCGTACCCGCAGATCGTGGCGGCGCGGCGTCGCGCACGTCAGCATCCTGGCCGTCTACGCGGCCGGCTCGGCGGCGGTGATCCTCTGGTCGATGAGCTGGTTCGGGGTCGGCAACACCGCCGACCGCGGCGAGATGCTCGCCATCTTCTCGCTGATCTCGCTGGCCATCACGGCGTCGACCGCGGGGGCGGTGGCGCTGCTCGGACCGGTCGGCGCGCTGCTCGGGGCCATGTACTTCACGCTCGGCACGGTGATCTCCGGGGCGGGCATCCTGCCGGAGTTCCTGCCCGCGTTCGGCCGGGTGGTGGGGGAGAACCTGCCGACCGGGGCCGCGGTTCAGGCCGTACGGGATGATCTGTACTTCCCGGCCGCGGCGATCGACCGGCACCTGATCGTGCTGGGGCTGTATGCGGGCATCGGCGCGCTGATCGTCCTGATCACCAACATGCTGCCGAACCGCCGGGACAAAACCTCCGAGATCGACCTGGAACTGGTCGAACGGTTCGAAGGCGCCGAGCGCCGGGAGCACGTCGACGTGGTGACTTGAGGATTCCGGCTCAGTTTCCGGCCGTGGTGCCGAAGAAATCAGCGTGGGTATCGACAAGGTGAACTCGCGCATCGCCGACATCCAGAGCCGGATCATCGCGCTCCAGACCCAGCAGACCGGCCGTACGGCGCCGGCCGCGTCCACCACCTCGCAGGTCACCAGTGGTGGGAACGATTTCGCGAACTTTCTCCAGGACGCGGTGGCGTCCACGTCGCCGGCCGCGCCGGCCGCCCCCTCGGTTGCCAAGAGCTACTCGCTGAACAGCAAGGGCATCCCGACCGACCTCGTCGCGTACGGCAACGGGCGCATCCCGGCCGGCGCGCTGGAGAAGGTCGGCAACACCCGGCACAAGCTCTGGGCGCCGGCCGCCGAGCAGCTCACCAAGATGATCGCCGATGCCGAGAAGGACGGCGTGAAGATCGGCATCACCGACTCCTACCGTCCGTACGCCGAGCAGGTCGATCTCGCCCGGCGCAAGGGGCTCTACTCGCAGGGCGGGCTGGCGGCCAAGCCCGGCACCAGCGAGCACGGCTGGGGCATGGCCACCGACCTGGACCTGAACAGCAAGGCGCTGAGCTGGATGAGGCAGAACGCCGAGAAGTACGGCTTCGTCAACAACGTGGCCCGGGAGAACTGGCACTGGGCCTTCAAGCCCAAGTCCGTCTAGACCCGGCAGATCAGCTCGCCGTGCAGCAGCGACAGCCAGCCGTCGTGGTCGTCGGCCCAGGCGCGCCACGCGTCCGAGATGCGCCGCAGGTCCGCGTGCGTCGCGGCGTTCGTCCGGAGCGCCGTGCCGGCCATCGCCGACTCGAGGACCCGCTCGGCCCACATGTCGCCCCACCACTGCCGGTCCTCGGGAGTCGCGAACAACCAGGTGCTCGAACTCGCCGTCACGTCGGTGAAGCCGGCCGCGTGCGCCCAGGCCAGCAGGTGCCGGGCCGCGTCCGGCTCGCCGCCGTTGCCGCGCGCGACCGTTTCGTACAGCTCCAGCCACTCGTCGAGGCCGGGCAGCAGCGGGTACCAGGCGAACGCCCGGTAGTCGCTGTCGCGGACGGCGACGACGCCACCCGGTCTCGTCACGCGGCGCATCTCCCGTAGCGCGGCCACCGGGTCGCCCAGATGCTGCAGGACCTGGTGGGCGTGCACGACGTCGAAGGTGTCGTCGGCGAAGTCGAGCGCCTGCACGTCGCCCACCACGAAGTCGACGTTGTCCAGGCCACGACGGGCGATCTCGGTACGGGCCAGGCCGAGCGCCTCGTCGGTCACCTCCAGCGCGGTGACCCGGGCCGGGGTGACCAGCGTCGCGAAATCCGCGGTGATCGTGCCGGGCCCGCAGCCGACGTCGAGCACGGTGGCGCCGGAGGAAAGATGCGGAAGCAGGTACGCCGCCGAATTCTCTGCGGTGCGCCAGCGGTGGGAGCGCAAGACCGATTCGTGATGCCCGTGCGTGTACGTCGCCATGCCGTCCACGCTAGGCCTCCGTTCTCCGCATGTGGGACAATAATCTCGCTATATGGAAATGCCGATTTCTCCGTACGCAGTTCAGGCCGTACTTTTGTCCCCATGAGGATCGGCATTGTGGGCGCGACGGGACAGGTGGGCGGCGTCATGCGCCGGGTCCTGGCCGAGCGCCAGTTCCCCGTTGACCAGCTCCGGCTCTTCGCGTCCGCCCGCAGCGCGGGCCGCACCCTGCCCTGGCAGGACGGCGAGGTGACCGTCGAGGACGCGGCGACCGCGTCGTACGCCGGTCTGGACATCGTCCTGTTCTCGGCCGGCAAGGCGAGCTCGAAGGAGTACGCGCCGCGGGTGGCCGCGGACGGCGCCGTCGTGATCGACAACTCGTCGGCCTGGCGGATGGACCCGGACGTGCCGCTGGTCGTCTCCGAGGTGAACCCCGAGGCCGCGCGCAACCGCCCCAAGGGCATCATCGCGAACCCGAACTGCACGACCATGGCCGCGATGCCGGTGCTGCGTCCGCTGCACGAGGAGGCCGGGCTGGTCGCCATGGTCGCCACCACCTACCAGGCGGTCTCCGGCGCCGGGCTGGCCGGCGTCAGCGAACTGCAGGAGCAGGTCTCGAAGGTGGTCGACCGCGCCGCCGAGCTGGCTCACGACGGGCGGGCGGTCGAGTTCCCGGCGCCGCGCTCCTTCCCGAAGACCATCGCCTTCAACGTCGTCCCGCAGGCGGGTTCGTTCGTCGACGACGGCCTCGGCGAGACCGACGAGGAACAGAAGCTGCGCAACGAGAGCCGCAAGATCCTCGGCATCCCGTCCCTGCTGGTCTCCGGCACGTGCGTGCGGGTCCCGGTCTTCACCGGTCACTCGTTGCAGATCAACGCCCGCTTCGCCGCGCCGCTGTCCCCGGCGCGCGCGCGTGAGCTGCTGGCGGCCGCCCCCGGCGTGGAACTGTCGGACGTGCCGACGCCGCTGGAGGCCGCGGGCCGCGACCCGTCGTACGTGGGTCGCATCCGCTCCGACGAGACGGCCGAGAACGGTCTGTCGCTTTTTGTCTCGAACGACAACCTGCGCAAGGGCGCCGCTCTCAACGCGGTGCAGGTGGCCGAACTGGTGGCCGCCGAACTGTCCTGACCCGCATTTTCCGATCCGGCCCGATGCCGCAGCGTCACGGACGCTGCGGCATTTTTTTGCTTTGCCTCGCCGGTCACTTCCGGCGCGGCCGTCACTTCCGGGGACTCGCCACGGCGTACGAAAGAGGCCGGTGGGTCACGCGGTGCTGTATTTCTTTCTCTCGTTGCGTGACCTGATCTCGGTCTGGGGCGTTCTTTGCGGGAAGGGACGGGCGTCGCATTCACGGCCGACTTGGTATCGCACTGGGGGGTGGTTCTTGCGAAATCGGCTCGGTTCCACTGTGGAAATCTGGGACATTTTGCCCGAATCGGTGGCGGATGGTCGGTTTGAGGTGCAGAGTGATGGCATGAACGACAGTGGGCCCGGCGGAGGCGGCTATTTCTGGTGCCTCCGCGACAACCGGGTCGAGACCGGCGACGACCTGTGTCCCGCCCAGTATCGGCTCGGCCCCTACGCCACGGCTGACGAAGCGACGCGGGCACTCGAAACGGTCGAGAAGCGCAATGCCGAGTGGGATGCCGAGGACGCCCGCTGGACCGGGGAGGACAGCTAATACCGCGCCGGCTTCCTGTGTCCAAGCCGGAATATCGCAGTCTCCAGGCGGAGACGAGCCCGCAGTCATTCGCAAGGAGGAACACCCTGATGGCCGCTGCCACAAAGGCCCCGACCACACGTATTGCAAGAACGGGCAATTCGGGTACGCCGTCGGGCGCGCCCGCCACGAAGCCGGCACGCTCGGAGCAGGCCGTTCCGGCCGCCCGCACCGACGCGGCGAAGCCGGCCCGGTCCGGTGCCCGCGCGGCCACCACGACGAAGCCGAAGACGACGACGGCGACCACGCCGGCGGCCGGGGCCGCGAAGGCGGCTGGAGCTGCCAAGCCGGCCGGG
>NZ_CAKUCL010000177.1 GCF_934643405.1 uncultured Actinoplanes sp. | reverse complement strand
GAGCGCCGCCGTAGACGTTCGGTGCGGCGGGCGAGGAGGGCGAGGCCCCGTAGCCGTGCGGCGACGCCGGGGGCTGCTGCCCGGGGCGCGGCTGGGCGCCGCCGGCCGCCTCGGGGCGACCGTAGACCGGCGGCGCGCCGCGCCGCTGATCGGGTGCGGCCGGACGGGCCCGGCCGGGCTGCTGCTGGCGGCGCTCGTCGGCCAGCCGGTCCGGCATGGACACCGGGCGGTTCCAGGACGGCTCGTCGCGCTGCGGCGGGATCGGCGCCGACCGGGCGGTCCGGTTGAGGTTCTCGCGGCCCGGCGGCACCCGCGGGTCGTAGGCCGGCGGCTCGTCGTGCTGGACCGGCCGGTGCGGGTACCGGCGCGGGGGCTGATCCTCCGGGGACTGCCAGGAGGGCGGCGGGGCCTGGCCCGGACCGACCTGGGCGCGCCCGACGCCGCGGTCGTCGCGGGAAGCCTCGTAGACGGGGGTGTGCACCGCCTTGCGCCGCCCCGGGTCGCCCGGGTAGCGCTGACCGGGCAGCGGCTCCCACTCCCAGGTGATCTCGTACACCCAGGCCGGCTCGTCGCCCCACCGGTCGTCGCCTGCGTGAGAGCTCCAACCGGTCATCGGGTGAGACCCGGCGATTGGCGACGCTCCGTCACGGCTGCTTCCACTTCATCGTCGGGAAAATGGGCGGTGGCCGGCTGGCGGCCCAGGTAGAGTCGCCCGGCTCGACTGCGGGGTTGGGAAGGAGATTAACGGCGTGGACGGGATCGGCGCCAGCGTGCTCACCATCTCTCCCGGCCGGCCGTGGCGGGCCTCCATCACGACTTTCGGTGCACTGGTCTGGTCAGGTTTCCGGCGATTCGCGACCTATCGTCAGGCCACGTTCGCCGGAGCGTTCACCAACATAGTCTTCGGCTTCCTCCGCTGCTACGTCCTGTTGGCCGTGGCTGCGGGCACGGCCGGGGGAGTGGCCGGGGGATACGACCCGGGGCAGCTGGCCACCTTCGTCTGGGTGGGCCAGGGACTACTCAGCGTGGTCGGCATGTGGGGCTGGACCGACCTTTCCGACCGCATCCGGACCGGTGACATCGCCGCCGATCTGTTGCGTCCGGTGGCGCCGGTGACCGCCTTCCTGGCCGCGGACCTGGGCCGATCGCTGCACGCCATGCTGGCCCGGTTCGTGCCGCCGCTGCTGATCGGCGTGCTGTTCTTCCCGCTCGCCGCGCCGCACCGATGGCAGACCCTGCCGCTGTTCGCCCTGTCCGTGGTGCTGGCGATCATCGGCAGTTTCGGCTGCCGCTTCCTGGTGAACGCCACCGCGTACTGGCTGCACGACGCCCGCGGCCCGATCATCCTGTGGACGCTCGGTTCCGGCGTGCTGGCCGGCCTGTATTTCCCGCTGCGCCTGCTCCCGGACGGGGTGGCCACGGCGCTGTGGCTGCTCACCCCGCTGCCCGGGCTGTTGCAGACGCCGCTGGACGTGGTGGTCGAGCGGGATCCGCCGGCCATGCAGGCGGGCCTGGTGGGTCTCCAGGCCGTCTGGGCAGTGATCCTCATCGCACTGGCCCGGCTGGTGCAGCGGCGGGCCGAGCACAAGCTGGTGGTCCAGGGTGGATGACCTGCGCGCGTACGCCGCCCTGCTCGGCGGCCAGTTCCGGTCGGTGGCCTCGTACCGGGCGTCGTTCGTGGTCGAGCTGATCAGCAACGTCGGCAGCACGGTCCTCGACGTGGTCACCGTGTTCGTGCTGTTCGGCGCGGCCACCGAGGTCGGCGGGTTCACGCTGGGCGAGGCGGTGATGATGACCGCGATCGCGGCGGCCGGTTTCGTGCTGGCCGACTTCACCGTCGGCAACGTCGAGCGGATCAAGTTCTACGTCCGGACCGGCACCCTCGACGCGGTGCTGGTGCGGCCCCTGGGCGTACTCCCGCAACTGCTCCTGATGGATCTTCCAGTACGCAAGGCGCTGCGCGTCGTGTTCGGGATCGCCATGATCGGCGTCGCGCTCGCGCTGAACGACGTCGACTGGACGCCGGCCCGGGTGTTCCTCATGATCGCTGCCCCGGTCGCGGCCGCGGTGTTCTTCGGGGCGATCTTCGTGGGCACCGCGAGCCTGGCCTTCTGGTGGGTCGAGTCGGGCGAGATCGGCAACGGCTTCACCTACGGCGGCCGCGACTTCACCAGCTACCCGATCACGGTCTATTCCGGCTGGTTCCGCGGTCTTTTCGCGTACGCGATGGGCTTCGGTTTCGTGGCCTATCAGCCGTCGCTGGTCCTCCTCGGCCGCGCCGACCCGCTCGGCCTGCCGGTCTGGGCCGGCTATTCGTCGCCGCTGGTCGCCCTGCTCGCCGCGATGATCGCCGCGGCGGCCTGGCGCACCGGCGTCCGTCACTACCGGAGCACGGGTTCATGATTCACATGCGGGCACTGCGAAAAGACTTCTCCGTACGGGTCAAGGCCGGACGGCTGCGCCGCACCAAGCGCACGGTGCCGGCCGTGGACGGCGTGAGCCTGGACATCGGAACCGGCGAGATGGTCGGGTACATCGGGCCGAACGGCGCCGGGAAGTCCACCACGCTCAAGATGCTGACCGGCGTGCTCAGCCCCTCCGGCGGCGAGGTGTCGGTGTGCGGGCTGACCCCGGTCCCGCAGCGCACCCGGCTGGCGCTGTCCATCGGCGTGGTGTTCGGGCAGCGCTCCCAGCTCTGGTGGGATCTGGCGCTGGACGAGTCGTTCCGGCTGCTCAAGCACATCTACCGGGTGCCGCCCGGCGAGCATGAGGCCCGGCTTCGCCGCTGTCGCGAGCTGCTCGACCTGGACTCCTTCCTGGACACCCCGGTGCGGCAGCTGTCGCTGGGGCAGCGGATGCGCGGCGAGCTGACCGCGGCGCTGCTGCACGGACCGCGGGTGCTGTTCCTGGACGAGCCGACGATCGGCCTCGACGTGGTGAGCAAGCAGGCGGTCCGCTCGTTCCTCGGCGAGCTGGGCCGCACCGGCGACGTGACGCTGGTGCTGACCACGCACGACCTGGCCGACATCGAGCGGCTGTGCACAAGGCTCGTGGTGATCGACCACGGCCGGGTGGTGCACGACGGGACCATCGAGGACCTGCATTCCCGGTACGGCTCCCGGCGGCGTCTCGTGGCCGACCTGGACGCCCCGTTGCCGGACGGTTTCGCGATTCCCGGCGCCACGCTGTCGGCCGTCGAGGCGGACCGCCACCGGGTGACGTTCGTGCTGGACAGCGTGCCCGCCGGCGTGGTGGTGGCGGCCCTGGCGAACGCGGCGCCCATCCGCGACCTGTCCGTGGTCGAGCCGGACATCGAGGACGTGGTGGCACGCCTCTACACGACTAGCGGTGCTCCATGATCAGTACCGCCCAGGAGTCCTCGAGCGCCTCGTAGTGGTGCGGCACGTCGCCGGGGAAGGTCACGTAGTCGCCCGGGCCGAGTTCCACCGCTTCGCCCGCCGGGCCGGCCACGATGCGCCCGGAGCCCACCACGATGTGCTCGACGCTGCCCGGGATGTGCGCCGCCGCGTCGCGGGACTTGCCCGGTTTCAGCTCCATCACGTAGAGGTCGCGCCGGGCGTGCGGGGAGCCCGCTGCGAGCAGCTTCGCCCCGAAGTCGGCCTGGTCGTACTGGAGCCGCTGTCCCTCGCCGGCCCGCACCACGCGCACCTGGGCGGGCGGATCCTCGACCAGGCGGCTGAACGGCACGCCGAGCGCCACGGCGAGCGCCCACAGGGTCTCCACGCTGGGGTTGCCGGTGCCGGTCTCGAGCTGCGAGAGCGTCGACTTGGCCACACCCGCGCGCCGGGCCAGCTCGGCGATCGACACGCCGACCCGCTCCCGTTCCCGGCGCAGGGCCGCGGAGATCGTCGCGATCGGGGGTGCGGGCTCGTGCACTGTTCGCTCCGTCGGTCATTGCGTTCGATTTGACGAACGGCGGCTGTCTCGTTCAGTATTTCATGCCATGCGTACGGTACAGCGAACGGCACCGGACCGCGCCCTGCTGCGCGACGCCGCGGCGATCGCGGCCGCGACGATCGCGGTGGGCGCGTCGTTCGGCGCGATCGCGGTCGCGTACGGGCTGCCCACGTGGGTGCCGTTCCTGATGTCGACGGTGGTCTTCGCCGGTGGCGCGCAGTTCCTGGCGGTCGGCCTGATCGCGGCGGGGAACCCGGTCGCGGCGGTCCTGGCCGGGCTGCTGCTCAACGCCCGGCACCTGCCGTTCGGCCTGGCCGTCGCCGGCACGGTCGGCACCCGCTGGCGCGACCGCCTGGTGGGCAGCCACCTGATGACCGACGAGGTGGTCGCGTTCACCCTGGCCGAGGACGATCCGGTACGGCGCCGGCGCATCTACTGGCTGATCGGCGTCACCCTGTTCATGTCGTGGAACCTGGGCACCGCGCTGGGCGTCCTGCTCGGCGGCGCCGCGGGTGACCCGGACACGCTCGGCCTGGACGCCGCCTTCCCGGCCGGCCTGATCGCGCTGATGATGCCGTCGCTGCGAGACGCCCGGACCCGGGCGGTCGCGCTGACCGGCGCGGTGATCGCGGTGGCCCTGACCCCGGTCGTGCCCGCGGGTCTGCCGGTCCTGTGCGCCCTGCTGGGCCTGGTGGTCCTGATCCGTCCGCGTCGCCGCCGGGAGGCCGGGAACCGATGCTGATCGCCGCGATCCTGACGCTCGCCGCGGGCACCTACACGATGCGGCTGGGCGGCGTCGTGCTGCGCGACCGCCTGGAACTCTCCGGCCCGTTGCCGGCGCTGCTGCCGATGGCCGCGTCCGCGCTGCTGGCCGCCCTGGCCGCGACCGCCACCCTGATGGCCGGCACCGACCTGGCCGGCTGGGCCCGTCCGGCCGGCGTGCTGGCCGGCGGTCTGCTCGCCTGGTGGCGGGCGCCCTTCGTCCTGGCCGTGGTGGCCGCCGCCGCGACCACCGCCCTGCTCCGCCTGGCCGGCGTCCACTGACCGCGGCCGGCCAGCGACCGGCGGCCACGCATCAGCCGGCGGCCAGGCAGCAGCCGGCGGCCAGGCAGCAGCCGGCGGCCAACGCATCAGCCGGCGGCCGGACACAGCCGAGGCGCTGAGGTCAGACCTTGTCGCCGAGAGTGACTTGCGGCTTCGGGACCCGCATGCGGCGGAAGGTCAGGCCCCGCATGATGCCGTAGAGCTGGAGCGAGCCCATCCGGGCGTCGGTCTTCGGGAAGCGCTCCCTGACCGTGCGCTTGACCTTGCGGGCGATCAGCACGCTGTCGACGATCACGCCGAGGGCGAGGACCAGCCAGAGGATGTTGCTCACGAGCTGGACCACGGAGATGCGGACGCTGCTGCCGATCAGCACGATCAGCGCGCCGCCGAAGAACCAGGTGCCGACCGTGCGGCGGGCGTCGACGATGTTGCGGACGAGCTTGCGCTCGGGGCCCCGGTCGCGGGCCAGCAGGTAGCGCTCGTCGCCGGCGCGCATGCCCTCGGTGGCCTCGGCGCGCTCCCGGCGCTGCCGCTCGCGCATCTGCTTGACCTGCTCGCGGCGGTTCGCCGGAGCGGGGGAGGAGGCGGGGCGCCGGCCGCCGGCCACCCGCTTGGGCGTGACCTGGCCGAGCTCCTTCTTGCTGGGCGTGTAGCTCTTCGGGCGCGGCGCGGCCTCCTCCGGCACCTCCTCCGTTACCTCGGGAGGGGCGACGTCGTCTGACTTGCGGCGAAAGAGCGAGGGCACGCTCAGAGAGTAGCCAAGCGGCGCGGTGTCGTTGACACCGCGCCGCTGATTTTCGCGTTTACTGCCGCTCGACGTGCGCGCCGAGCGCCGCGAGCTTGTTCTCGAAGTCCTCGTAACCGCGGTTGATCAGGTCGACGCCGTAGACGCGCGAGGTGCCCTCGGCGGCCAGCGCGGCGATCAGATGCGCGAAACCGGCCCGCAGGTCGGGGATGACCAGGTCGGCCGCGTGCAGCTTGGACGGGCCGGCGATCACCGCGGAGTGCTTGAAGTTGCGGCGGCCGAACCGGCACGGGGTGCCGCCGAGGCAGTCCCGGTAGACCTGGATGGTGGCGCCCATCTGGTTGAGCGCGTCGGTGTAGCCGAGCCGGTTCTCGTACACCGTCTCGTGCATGATCGACAGGCCGCGGGCCTGGGTCAGCGCCACCACGAGCGGCTGCTGCCAGTCGGTCATGAAGCCGGGGTGCACGTCCGTCTCCAGCGCGACCGGCTGCAGGTCGCCGCCGGGGTGCCAGAACTTGATGCCGCCCTCGACGCCGGTCACCCCGGGCCGGGACACCCGGTCGTCGGTGATCTCGAACTCGCCGCCGATCGAGCGGAACACGTTCAGGAAGGTCATCATGTCGGCCTGCCGGGCGCCGAGCACCTCGATCTCGCCCTTGGTGGCCAGCGCCGCGGCCGCCCACGAGGCCGCCTCGATCCGGTCGGGGATCGGCTTGTGCTGGTAGCCGTGCAGCTTGCGCACGCCCTGGATCTCGATGACCCGGTCGGTGTGCACCGTGATGATCGCGCCCATCTTCTGCAGGACGCAGATCAGGTCGATGATCTCCGGCTCGATGGCGGCGTTGCGCAGCTCGGTGACGCCCTCGGCGCGCACGGCCGTGAGCAGCACCTGCTCGGTGGCGCCGACGCTGGGGTAGGGCAGTTCCAGCTTGGCGCCGTGCAGTCCGTTGGGCGCGCTCAGGTGCATGCCCTCGGGCGCCTTGTCCACGATCGCGCCGAACTCGCGCAGCGCCTGGATGTGGAAGTCGATCGGGCGCGGCCCGATGTGGCAGCCGCCGAGGTCCGGGATGAACGCGCGGCCCAGGCGGTGCAGCAGCGGGCCGCACAGCAGGATCGGGATCCGGCTGGAGCCGGCGTGCACGTTGATCTCGTCGGTGCTGGCGCTCTCCACGTTCGTGGGGTCCATCACCAGCTCGCCGTCGTCCACGCCGTCCGAGACCTTGACGCCGTGCAGCTCGAGCAGGCCGCGGACCACCTCGACGTCGCGGATGCGCGGGACGTCGAACAGCGTGCTCGGGGACTCGCCCAGAAGGGCGGCGACCATCGCCTTGGAGACGAGGTTCTTGGCGCCACGGACCCGGATCTGACCCTGCAGCGGCGCACCGCCGTGCACGACCAGGACATCGTCGGTCAACGTAACCTCCAGCCGGCGGGCGTCGCCGGGGCGCCCGGGATTGTCAAGGGGCAGAGGGGCGGGGGTACCCGTTCTGCAACCGGGGAAGCATAGCGTTGCGTGACAAGTGGGGCAGTCATCACAACGCCCACGCGCCCAGAAATGCTGATGAATTAAGGCGTCGCAAAGACCGGCCCGTGCAGACCGGATCTTGATGACTACGTTGCGTTACGGCAAGGCGAGCATCTGGTCCAGTGCGACACGCGCGAAGTGAGCGGTGTCGGTGTCCACGGTGATCCGGTTCGGCACCCGGTCGGCGACCAGTTCCTCGAGCGCCCACACCAGGTGCGGCAGGTCGATCCGGTTCATCGTGGAGCAGTAGCAGACCGTCCGGTCGAGGAACATGATCTGCTTGTCCGGGTGCGCGAGCGCGAGCCGGCGCACCAGGTTGAGCTCGGTGCCGACCGCCCAGGACGACCCGGCCGGCGCCGCGTCGAGCATCTTGATGATGTATTCGGTCGAGCCCACGTGGTCGGCGGCCCGGACCACCTCGTGCCGGCACTCCGGGTGGACCAGCACGTTCACGCCCGGGACGCGTTCGCGCACCTCGCGCACGCTGTCCAGGGTGAACCGGCCGTGCACCGAGCAGTGCCCGCGCCAGAGGATCATCTTGGCGTCGCGCAGCTGCTCGTCGGTGAGCCCGCCGCCCGGCTTGTGCGGGTCGTAGAGCACGCAGTCGTCCAGATCGAAGCCCATCTCCAGCACCGCCGTGTTGCGCCCCAGGTGCTGGTCGGGCAGGAAGAAGACCTTGGAACCCTGCTCGAACGACCAGGTCAGCGCCCGCTTGGCGTTCGACGAGGTGCAGACCACGCCCCTGTTGCGGCCGACGAAGCCCTTGATGTCGGCGGACGAGTTCATGTACGTCACCGGGACGATGTCGCCCCCGATGCCCAGATCCTCGAACCGCTCCCAGGCCGTCTCCACCTGGCCCAGCACGGCCATGTCGGCCATCGAGCAGCCGGCCGCCAGGTCGGGGAGGATCACCGCCTGGTCCGGTTTGGTGAGGATGTCCGCGCTCTCGGCCATGAAATGCACGCCGCAGAAGACGATGAACTCCGCGTCCGGCCGCTCGCTCGCCTGCTGAGCCAGCTTGAACGAGTCACCGGTGACGTCGGCGAACTGGATGACCTCGTCGCGCTGGTAGTGGTGGCCCAGCACGAAGACGCGGTCGCCCAGCGCCGCCTTGGCCGCGGTCGCCCGCGCCACCAGGCCGGGGTCGCTGGGCGCGGGCAGGTCGCCCGGGCAGTCCACGCCGCGCTCGGAGGCCGGGTCGCTGCCGCGGCCGAGCAGCAGGAGAGCGGTAGCCGTACTGGCCGGCTCGGTCCAGGTCGAAGTCACGTCCGCCATCGTCGCACAGCGCGGGACGGAGATCGTCTCCGTGCGAAGTGGCCTGCCACACTCGCAGACGTGCGTGTACTGATCTGCCCCGACAAGTTCGCCGGAACCCTGTCCGCCCCCTCGGTCGCCGACGCGGTCGCCGAGGGCTGGTCCCGGCCCGACGACATCGTGAAACGCCCACTGTCCGACGGCGGTCCCGGGTTCGTCGAGGTGCTGGCCGAGGCGCTGACCGGCCGGCGTGTCCCGGTGCCGACCGTCGACCCGCTGGGCCGCCCGGTCACCGGCGAGATCCTGCTGGCCGGCACGACGGCGTACGTGGAGAGCGCCCAGGCCTGCGGGCTGCACCTGCTCACCCCCGAGGAGCGCGACCCCAACATCACGACCTCGTACGGGCTGGGCCTGCTGCTGACCGCGGCGGTGGAGGCGGGCGCGGCCGAGGTGGTGATCGGCCTCGGCGGGTCCGCGACGAACGACGCGGGGGCCGGGATGCTGGCCGCGCTGGGCGCCGCCCCGGTCGACGTGGCCGGGTACGCCCTGCCGTACGGCGGCGCCTACCTGAACACCGCCGCCGCGCTGGCCGGGGCGCCCCGGTTGCGCCAGGTCCGGCTGGTCGCCGCGACGGACGTGGACAGCCCGCTGACCGGCCTGTACGGCGCCAGCAAGGTCTACGGCCCGCAGAAGGGCGCCGGCGAGGAGGACGTCTACCGGCTGGACGCCGCGCTGGAGGTGTTCGCCGGGGTGCTCGAGAAGGCCTTCGGGGTGACCGGCCTGCGGCAGGAGCCGGGCGGCGGCGCGGCCGGCGGGATCGGCGCCGCGCTGATCGCCCTGGGCGGCCGGGTCGTCTCCGGCATCGGCCTGGTCACCGGCCTGATCGGGCTGGAGCAGGAACTGGACGCCGCGGATCTGGTGATCACCGGGGAGGGGTCGTTCGACCATCAGTCGTTGCGGGGCAAGGTGGTGGCCGGGATCGCCGGCGGCGCCCGCGACCGGGGACTGCCCTGCCTGGTGGTCTGCGGCCGGAACGAGACCGGCTACCGCGAGGCGGCCAGCGCCGGGGTGACCGAGACCTACTCGCTCACCGAGCATTTCGGCTCCACCGAGGAGGCGATGGCCCGCCCCGCCGAGGGCCTGCGCGAGCTGGGTGCCCGGATTGCCGGACAGTGGAGCCGGTGAAGTAAGCCACCCGGATTGGGAATCATCGGAAATGGGGCTAGCGTTGGCCAGTACGGCAGAAGACCGCGCACCTGGCAGGGAGATACGCAGTGACCACTGAAGCGAACACCGAGTCGAGCACGGCGTCCGGCGTCATTCTGACCGACGTCGCCGCGGTGAAGGTCAAGTCGCTGATCGAGCAGGAAGGGCGCGATGACCTGCGCCTGCGTATCGCCGTTCAGCCGGGTGGCTGCTCCGGCCTGCGCTACCAGCTCTTCTTCGACGAGCGGTCGCTCGACGGCGACGTCGTCAACGACTTCGGCGGGGTCGAGGTCGTCGTCGACCGGATGAGCGCCCCGTACCTGACCGGCGCCACCATCGATTTCGCGGACCGGATCGACGCCCAGGGCTTCACCATCGACAACCCGAACGCGCAGAACTCCTGCGCCTGTGGCGACTCGTTCCACTGATCGACCCGCTTGATCAACAGGCCGTCCCGTTCACGGGGCGGCCTGTTGTCGGTAACGTGCCGGTAGGCTTCCGCCCGCAGTGCTCCGCCTTTGTTCCCCGACCTTGAGGGCCGACATGAAGATCGCCGTCACCGGCTCGATCGCCACCGACCACCTGATGCATTTCCCCGGCCGGTTCGCCGACCAGCTCATCGCCGACCAGCTGCACAAGGTGTCGCTGTCGTTCCTCGTCGACGACCTGGTGGTCCGGCGCGGCGGCGTGGCGCCCAACATCGCGTACGGCATGGGCAAGCTGGGCCTGCGTCCGATCCTGGTCGGTGCGGTCGGCGCGGACTTCGCCGACTACCGCTCGTGGCTCGAGCGGCACGGCGTCGACTGCGACTCGGTGCACGTCAGCGACGTCGCCCACACCGCGCGCTTCGTCTGCACCACCGACGACGACCTGAACCAGATCGCCTCGTTCTACGCGGGCGCGATGTCCGAGGCCCGCAACATCGAGCTGGCGCCGGTCGGGGAGCGCGCGGGCGGCCTCGACCTGGTGCTGGTCAGCGCGAACGACCCGGCGGCCATGATCCGCCACTCGCAGGAGTGCCGGGCCCGCGGCTTCAGCTTCGCCGCCGACCCGTCGCAGCAGCTCGCCCGCATGGACGGCAGCGACGTGCTGACCCTGATCAGCGGCGCGGATTACCTGCTGACCAACGAGTACGAGCGGTCGCTGCTGGAGACCAAGGCCGGCCTGACCAGCGAGCAGGTCCTCGAGCAGGTCAAGATCCGGGTCACCACGCTGGGCAAGGACGGCGTGGAGATCACCGGACACGGCATCGAGCGCATCCACGTGCCGGTCGTCGCGGACGTCATGCCGGCCGACCCGACCGGGGTGGGCGACGGCTTCCGGGCCGGCTTCTTCGCCGCCGTGTCGTGGGGCCTCGGCCTCGAGCGGGCCGCGCAGGTGGGCTCGCTGGTCGCGGCGCTGGTCCTGGAGACGGTCGGCCCGCAGGAGTACGACGTGCGGCCCGAGGACTTCGCGAAGCGCTTCGCCGACTCGTACGGCGACGAGGCCGCGGCCGAGATCAAGCCGTTCCTGCCCGCCCTCTGACCCCATGGTCCTCGCCGTCTTCGCCGGTCTGCCGGGTGTCGGCAAGAGCACGCTCGCCGCGCGGGTGGCCGCCCGGCTGCCCGCGGCGGTTCTCGCCGTCGACACGGTCGACTTCACGCTCCAGCGCTACGAGGTGACCGAGACACGTCCCGGTTTCGCGGCGTACGGCGTGGTGGCGGCCCTGGCCGAGGTGCAACTCCAGATCGGCCACCACGTGATCATCGACGCGGTCAATCCGGTGCGGTCGGCCCGTCAGCTCTGGGTCGACCTGGCCGGCCGCCTCGACGTGCCGCTGCGGGTGGTCGAGGTGGTCTGCGGGGACGACGCCGAACACCGGCGGCGGGTCGAGGCCCGGTACGCCGCGCGCGACCACGACGGCGTCCCGGACTGGGTCCGCGTACTGGAACGGCAGGCGGAGTACGAGCCGTACCTGGGCCCCCGCCTGGTGGTGGACACGTTCCTGGCCAAGGACCCGGTCGGGCCCGTGGTCGATTACCTCAGCTGACCCGCCGCACGTCGAAGGTGGCCGGCTCGGGGGAGCCCAGGTACTCGTGGCCCTTCATCCGGCACCACGCCGGGATGTCGTTGCGCGCCGCCGGGTCGTCGGCGAGGACCCGGACGACCTCGCCGACCCCGACCTTGCCGATGTTCTGGGCGAGCCGGATCACCGGCAGCGGGCACTTCTGCCCCAGGCAGTCGAGCGTCACATCCCCACCTCTTCCCGGATGTCCGCCACGATGCCGGGGAGCACCGCCAGGAAGCGGTCCACATCCTCCTCGGTCGTGCCGCGGTGCAGCGACACCCGGACGTTGCCGTGGCTGAGGACGCCCATCGCCTCGAGCACATGGCTCGGCCGCAGGGTCGACGCCGTACAGGAGGAACCGGAAGACACCGCGAAGCCCGCCCGGTCCAGCGCGTGCAGCAGCGCCTCGCCGTCCACATAGAGGCAGGAGAAGGTGACCAGGTGCGGCAGCCGGTCGTCCGGATCGCCCACCACCTCGACGTCCGGCACCGTCGCCGCCACCCGCTCCCGGATCCGCGTCACCAGCGCCGACAACCGCACGGCCTCGGCCTGCGCCTCGTCGAGCACCGCGCGCAGACTCGCCGCGGCGGCCACCACGGCCGGAAGATCAAGAGCACCGGGAGCGCCGGGGCGATAAACATCATCCTGGGGGACCGGTGAGATCCAGCGCACACCCTTGCGTACGGAGAGCAAGCCCACACCGGGTGGGCCACCCCACTTGTGGGCACTCGCGCTAAGCAGCGACCAGCCCGGCGGCACCGCCACATGCCCGATCGACTGGGCCGCGTCCACGAACAAGGGCACGCCTGCCTCGGCGCAGTACTCGGCGGCCGCGGCCACCGGCTGCACGGTCCCCACCTCGTGACTCGCGCTGATCAACGCG
Source organism: uncultured Actinoplanes sp. (assembly GCF_934643405.1). GTDB lineage: Bacteria > Actinomycetota > Actinomycetes > Mycobacteriales > Micromonosporaceae > Actinoplanes. The sequence continues at coordinate 2,134 of NZ_CAKUCL010000177.1, read as the reverse complement.
GCCAGCGCGACGCCCGGCGCCGAGACGGCCCGGTCCCAGGCCGCCAGGTCGAGACGGCCCAGCCGGTCGACCGGGACCTCGGCCGCCTTGCCGCGCGCGGCCGCGTGCAGCACGGCCGAGTGCTCGATCGCGGAGTGCACCAGGGTGTCGCCCCGGCGGACCCGCCCGGCGAGTCCACCCAGCACGGCGGCCTGGGCGGCGGCCGTACCGGAAGGGAAGAGGGAGACCTCGTCCTGGCGCACCCCCAGCGCCTCGGCGAAGACCGCCTGAGCCGCGTCCCTCAGCTGTTGTGCGCGCCGGCCCGCGGCATACAGCCGCGCCGGGTCCGCCCAGCCGTCGGCGAGCGCGGCCAGCAGCGCCTCACGCGCCACCGGATGCAGCGGCGCCGCCGTGGCCGCGTCGAGGTATGCCGCCGCACCGGCGGGAACGCCCGTGTGTTTCACCCCCGGAACGGTATCGTCCGATGGACGAGGGGTATCCGGCCGCGGGCGAAGATCCGACCCCCGGTTCCCGGGTGGGACGGCCTGGTCGAGTAATGTGCGACCGTCGGTGACGCCTTGCCGCTCGGTGTCCGGTTCGGGCGGGCGGCGCTGCTAAGGAGGCAAAAGCAGGTGGGCGCAAAGAGTTCGGCCACGCGGCCGCGGGTCGCAGTCCGCATCGCCGGGCTGGGTCTCGGCGGTGTGACGCTGCTGATGCTGCTCTCGGGGTGTTCGATCGAGGGCTTCGGCAAGGCGTTCGGCAACTTCGGTTGGCCGAGCCGCGGCATCAGCCTCCAGGCCCACAGGATGTACGACCTCTGGATCGCCGCGGTCATCGCCGCGCTCGTGGTCGGCATCTTCGTGTGGGGCCTGATCTTCTGGTGCGTCATCCGTTACCGCAAGCGGGGCGACGAGCTGCCGGTCCAGACGCGGTTCAACATGCCGATGGAGGTGCTGTACACGGTCACCCCGGTGCTCGTGGTCGCGGTCCTCTTCTACTACACGGCGATCGTGCAGACCGACGTGGACAAGCTGTCGAAGAACCCGGACCAGGTGGTCGAGGTCGTGGCGTTCAAGTGGCAGTGGCAGTTCAACTACCGCGACGGCGTCGGGGAGCAGGCCAAGACGGTCGCCTCCACGACCGGCTCGGCCGACGTCATCCCGCTGCTGGTCCTGCCGGTCGGTGAGAAGATCCGGTTCGAGGAGACCAGCAAGGACGTCATCCACTCGTTCTGGGTTCCGGAGCTGCTGTTCAAGCGCGACGTCTTCCCGGGCAACGTGCGCAACAAGTTCGAGGTGACCCTCGACCGGGAAGGCCGCTACGTCGGCCGGTGCGCCGAGCTCTGCGGCACGTACCACGCGTTCATGCAGTTCGAGCTGGTCGCGGTCTCGCAGCAGAAGTTCGACCAGTACCTCCAGGCCAAGATCGGCGGCGCCACCACGCAGGAGGCGATGGCCGCGATCGGCTTCACCGGTGACCAGGTGTACGCGACGACCACCAAGCCGCTGAACACCCGGCGCCAGGAAAGCAGCTGGAACCAGCACGACGCCGTCCAGGGGGCGCCGGCTCCGGCCGCCGTCAGCGCCGGGAAGTAGGGATCCGACGTGAAGACCGAATACAAAATCTTCGTCGGCGTCGCCGCGTTCCTCTTCGGGGCGGCCATCGTCTACGGCTTCTGGACCAACGGCGCGTCCGGCGGCGTGGAGTGGATCGGCACGGTCGCGCTGATCCTGTCCGGCCTGCTCTGCTCGATGTGCGGCGGCTTCTTCTGGTTCGTCTCCCGGCGCATCGACCCGCGCCCCGAGGACCGCGAGGACGGCGAGATCGCCGAGGGCGCCGGCGAGATCGGCTTCTTCAGCCCGGGCAGCTACTGGCCGTTCGGCGTGGCGCTCTCCGCCACGATCGCCGGCCTGGGCCTGGTGTTCTGGATGTGGTGGCTGATCGCGGCGGGCCTGCTGATGGTGATCTTCTCGGCCAGCTCCATGATCTTCGAGTACTACAGCGGCACCAGGCACACCGCCGAGCATTGAGTTAGTTGGCTCTGAGTTTGCTGGCTTCGCTTCGCTGCGCGGCGATCGCTGAGTTTGCTGGCTTCGCTTCGCTGCGCGGCGATCGCTGAGTTTGCTGGCTTCGCTTCGCTGCGCGGCGATCGCTG
>NZ_CAKUCL010000176.1 GCF_934643405.1 uncultured Actinoplanes sp. | reverse complement strand
GGCGGGGCTGGTGCGGCGAAGGAGTGGGGCAGCAGGCGGAAGGGGTGGCGTGAGGTGGTGGGTTAGGGGCCCGCTAGCTGCGGACTCTGTTGTCCAGCGGCGGGGGCTGCGCCGCCCACCACTCCTCGGGCACGACCGCGTGGATCTCGGAGGCCAAGGCCTTCAAGTGGTCGCCGGTGGCGTGGCCGTGGTGGGCGTCGGCCAGGCCTCGCAGGCGCATGAACCACTCGGCCAGCTGTTCGCACGTCACGGGTACCTGGTAGTCCATTCCGCGAGGCTATGAGGTCGGCCGGCGGCTCGTCCGGGGAACGGCGCCGCGGGACACGTAGGTGTGAACCGCCGCCGGCGGCAGCACTCCGACGGCGTACCAAAGCAGGTCTGCGGGGTCGAAGGCGACGCCCAGGGCCAGGCGCGCCAGGACGCTCCGGGAGGAGAGCTCCGCGGGGATGCCGGTGAGCTGGGAGAGTTCGACGAGCCAGCAGAAGAGCAGCGCGGCGGCCGCGGCGACCGGGGGCGAGGCTCGGGGGAACAGGACGAAGAGGCCTGCGTAGATCATCGCGGCGTACAGGGCCGTGCCGGAATACTGCGGGAGCGCGCCGGAGCTGTCCAGCACGCCCTGGCCGCTCAGGACGCGGACGGCCAGCGCCAGTCCCAGGACGAACAGGACGCAAGCCAGGGCGATCGCGCGCGTACGCATCACAGGACGAAGGCGTCCGTCCACAGCTGCCGGGTGCGGCCGGACAGGGCGTCCATCAGGGCGACGGCCTGGTTGTCGGTCAGGCCGGCCACGAAGTCGATCACGGCGCGGCCCCGGGCCCGGTCCAGGCGGGACGGGGTGCCGGCGGGCAGCTCGGCCTCGGCCAGTTCGACCAGGTCCTGCAGGCGGCGCGGGATGCGCTCGGACTCGTCGGGGTCGGTCAGCCAGGACATCAGGGCCTCGACCAGCCGGGCCAGCAGGCCGGCCTGGCCGCGCTGGACCAGGGCCAGGTCGGGACGGGCCAGCACGAAACGGTTCTGCACGAACTTGAGGATCTGCACCTCGTGCCACTGGGCGCGGGCCAGCTGGGCGTGGCCGGAGCGGACGGCGGGGGAGTCGGTCAGCTCGATCGACTCGACCAGCCGCTGGGTCCAGGTCGCGGAGAAGGCGGCCACCCGGGCCTCGGCCTCCAGCGAACCGTCGAACGGCTGGGCCAGCAGGCCGTCGACCAGCTCGGCGCGGACCAGCTCGACGGCGCCGGCGAAGGCGTCGTCGTCGGCCATCCAGGCGTCCTTGCGGTGCAGCTGCCGGCGCAGCGACTCGATCGCGCCGCCGGAGCGGGTCAGGTCGGTGTCCGGACCCCAGCGCTGCCACGCCATCAGCTCGGCGGCCACGCCACCCTGCTGCAGGACGCCCACCCGGTGGACGTCCTCCAGGTCGTGGATGGCGTAGGCGATGTCGTCCGCGGTGTCCATCACCGAGGCCTCGACGGTCTGCTGCCAGTCGGCGACCCGGCCGGTGAAGGGCTGGCGGGCGGCGCGCATGTCGTCGAGCTCGGTGGCGTAGGCGCCGAACTTCAGGGAGCCGCCGTCGGGATCGCCGGGCGGCGGAGCGGCGCCCCGCGGTGCCGGGTTCATGAAGCGGGGCTCGCCGCGGCGGGTCCACGGATATTTCAGGATCGCGGCCCGTACGGCGTTGGTCAGATTCAGTCCGATGGTGGCCTGACCCCGGATCTCGGTGCTGGTGACGATCCGGTACGACTGCGCGTTGCCCTCGAAGCCGTCGGGCAGTTCCAGGCGGTGCCGGCCGAGCTGGTCGAGAACGCGCTCGCCCAGATGCCCGAACGGCGGGTGACCGAGGTCGTGCGCGAGGGCGGCCGCCTCGACGACGTCCGGGTCGCAGCCGCCCAGCTTCTCCAGCAGGTCGGTGTGGCCCGAGAGCAGCAGCCGCTCGGCGATCGCGCGACCCACCTGCGCGACCTTCAGGCTGTGCGTCATCCGGTTGTGCACGAGCAGGCCGGCGCCACCCGGGCTGATCACCTGGGTGACGCCGGCCAGCCGCGCGAAGAACGGGGAGCTGACGATCCGGTCCCGGTCCACCCGGAACGGGCTCGCCGCCAGATCGCCGGGCGCGACCACCCGATCGCCGAAGAGGCGGTGTTCCCGAGGATCATCCATCCGGCTCAGGTTACCGGGACTGCAGCGCGTCCAAGGCGACGGCCATCGCCGACACGAGCCGCCGGTCCAGCGCCGGGTCGTGGATCGTCACCACGTACTTGTCCCGCAGGCCCCACTTCTTCACCACGCTGAACGCGACCCGGTCCCCGATCATGAAGTCGAAGTGGTAGGGCAGCCAGGACAGCGAGTCGACGAAGCGGCGCAGGATCGCGACCGTCAGGTTCCTCTCGCGGCCGGTCATCTCGCCGTAGCCCGGCTGGGTCAGGTGCCACGTCGTCCGCAGCAGGGATTCCTTGAAGTTCTTGCGGAACAGGCCGATCGGCTGGCCGGCCGCGTCGAACACGTCGTAGGTGGCGCCCAGGTCGATCACCTGACGGGCCTTGAAGCCCAGCACCGGCGTCTGCTTGGTGTCGTCGGTGTAGAGCGTCACCTGCTCCTTGAACGCCATCCGCTTCTGCTGCGCGAACGCCAGCAGACCGGCCTCGGCGCCGTCCGGCGTGACGGCGTGGATCTCGTATTGGTTCACCATCAGCCGGACGCGCTGACGGACGATGAGTTGCTGCTGTGCCTGGAAGGTGTCGATGCTCACAGCGCGGCAGTGTCCCATAGATCAGCCGGGCTGTGGGGATCCTGAGGGCCTCGGTGGCGAGATCACCGCCGGGGACGTCAGACTGGCGGGATGGCGATGCGAGGACGTACCAAGGCGTTGGCGATTGCGGCGGGAGCGGCGGCGGCCGCCTGGGCCGCCCGGGACCTGCCGCGGCAGATGGGCGCCAAGGCCAAGGGCGACCGGCTGGCCCGCATGCAGGCGTCACCGCAGTACGCGGCCGGCAAGTTCCACAACCCGGTGCCCTCCAGCAGCGTGCCCGCCGGATCGATGCCCGGCCTGCTGGCCGCCACCCTGCGCGACCGCGACCGCCGGCACCCGAGGCTGCCGATCCCGCTGGTCACCACCCCGCCGGCGAACGACGCCGGCGGCCTGCATGTCACCTGGTACGGCCACTCGTCCGCGCTGATCGAGATCGAGGGCCGCCGGGTGCTCGTCGACCCGGTGTGGAGCGAACGCTGCTCCCCGACCCGGCTGGGCGGCCCGAAGCGGCTGCACGAGATGCCGGTCGCGCTGCGTGACCTGCCGCCGCTCGACGCCGTGCTGATCTCGCACGACCACTACGACCACCTCGACATGCCGACGATCCAGAACCTCGCCGACCTGCAGGCCGCGCCCTTCCTCGTACCGCTGGGGGTGGGAGCGCACCTGGAACGCTGGGGCGTGCCCGCCACCCGGATCATCGAGCTGGACTGGAACGAACGGCACACGGCCGGCGGGCTGGAGTTCGTCGCCACCGCCGCCCGGCACTTCTCCGGCCGCGGTTTCACCCGCGACGAGACGCTGTGGACCAGCTGGGTGATCAACGGGCCGGCCCGCAAGGTCTTCTACTCCGGCGACACCGGCTACTTCCCCGGCTTCGCCGACGTGGGCGCCGAGCACGGTCCGTTCGACGTCACGCTGGTGCAGATCGGTGCGTACGGCGATGCCTGGCCCGACATCCACATGGTGCCGGAGGACGGGGTGTCGGCCCACGTCGACGTACGGGGCGGGCTGATGATCCCGGTGCACTGGTGCACGTTCAACCTCGCCCTGCACGACTGGGCCGAGCCGGCCGACCGCACCTGGCAGGAGGCGAAGGCGCGCGGCGTGCAGCTGGCCGTGCCCCGTCCGGGCGAGCGGGTCGACGTCGACAACCCGCCCGCCGTCGACGGCTGGTGGCAGCAGGTCGCCTGATCCGGTTCCCGCGCCGCAGGTGCTCGGAGGACGACACACTGATGCCGAGCTGCCGCGCGATCGTCGACGTGGTGTGTGCCGGCCGGGCCGGGTGGCGCGAGGACGCCGTCGGCGCCCAAGAGGGCATACCGGCTCGCCGCCTCGCCGACGATCTAACGTCACGGACATGGGACATGCCTGGCCCGGAGCGAAGCAGGGGCAGATGGCGGTGCCGGACGCGCCGATCGTGGCGACCGACATCCTGGGGGACTTCTTCGCCGGCCATCCCCGCATCGGCTGAGAAGCCGGCTACCGCGGCACGCAGATCTTCACGGCGCCCGGCGCGACCGAGGCGGAAAAGCTTTTCGTCTTCGTACGGGCGCCACCGTCCAGCTCGTACTCCATCTTGGACGCCAGCTTGACCTCGATCTTGCGAGCGCGCGTCGTGCGGACGAAGGGCGAACGGTCCGACCGGCCGACCGCCATCGTGCCTAGCGCCCGCGCCCACTGCAGCGCGCCCTGGGCCGTCGCGACGCCCACGTCCAGCCAGCCGTCGTCCGGGCGGGCGTCGTCGAACGCCTGGATGCCACCGGTGATCGTGCCGACGTTGCCGATCAGCACGCAGCTGGCCTCGTCGTCGAACCACTTGGTGCCGTCGATCAGCACCTTCGCGGTGGCCGCCTCGCCGTTGACGTGCCGCAGGCCGGTCCACACGTACGCGAGCTTGCCCAGCCGGTCCTTCATCTTGCGGTCCGCGTCGTTGATCATCGCGCCGTCGAAGCCGATGCCGGCCATCACGCCGAAGTACTCGCCGTCGAGCTTGCCCAGGTCGATGGGCTGCCGGCGGCCATGGAACGCGATGTCCACCGCCTGTTCGAGGTCGGCCGGGATGCCCAGGTTCGTGGCGAGCAGGTTGCCGGTCCCGGCCGGCATGATCGCCACCGGGGTCTTGGCCTTCTCCCGCGCCACCACGTCGAGCGAGCGCTGCACCATGCCGTCGCCGCCCCAGACCACCAGCAGGTCCACGCCGGCCTTCAGAGCCTTGTGGACCTGCTTGGGCGCCTTGCGGCTCTTCGGCACCTCGAACCAGTGCAGGTTCTCGACGCCGGCGCCGGTGATGCGGCGGCGGAGCTCGTCCAGTCCGCCGCCGAGCGTCTTCTTCGAATGCGCGACCACGGCGATCGATCGGGGGGTGTCCATGGTCCTGCGCGTTACCCGGAACGTTGATCCGGTAATCAGCTCACGGTTTCGCGCATGCGCTGCTCGGCGGCGGCGCTGCGGATCACCATGAGGCGCAGTTCCAGCTCGTCGGAGACCATCGCGGCCAGGTGCTCCAGGGCCTGGAGCTGACGCCGGGTCACCTCCCGCGGCCGGTTGTCGATCACGTTGACGGTGCCCAGGCGATACCCGTCGTGGGTGCGGATCGGCGCCGCCGCGTAGAAACGCAGGCCCAGCTCGCCGCGGACGAGAGGGTGCTCGAGCGTACGGGGATCGACCGCCGCGTTGTTGATCACGTAGACGTCGTCCTGGGCGATGACCGACGCGCACAGCCCGGGTTCCTTGCCGACCTCCCGTACGCCGGTGAGCCCTTGACAGGCGGCCAGCCAGACCCGGTCCTGCTCGACGAGCGAGACGGTGGCGATCGGGGTGTCGAAGATGGCGCCCGCGACGTACGCGATCCGGTCGTACGCGTCCTCGACCGGCTGGTCGACCAGCCGGTACCGCCGGACCGCCTCGAGCCGGGCCTTCTCCTCGGGGCCCACGTTGTCCAGGTATTCGTAGGCGTCCGCCGACACCGGGCTGCTGTTGGTCATGTGAGCCCCCTCACGCAGAGATCGTTGATGGTCACTGAGCCTAGGAACGGCCCTGGTGTGCCGCAATGCTCTCGGTGGCCGAATTGTGCGGCGAGCGTGATCGGGGACGGCGATGTCGCACAAACAGTCGGTCTTTGGGTATTGAACGGATCATGAATGCCACCGCGGCCGTCGTCGGCCAGCTCGCCCGCGACCTCGTCCTGACCGTCGACCGGTTGCCCGAGGCGGGCACCTCGGGGGCGGCGACCGGCCGGCGCGAGCAGCTCGGCGGCAAGGGCGCGAACCAGGCGGTCGCGCTGGCCCAGCTCGGGGTGCGCCCGTCGCTGGTGGCGGTGGCCGGTGACGACGTGATCGGCGACGTGCTGCTGGACCAGGCCCGGCGCGACGGCATCGACGTCCGGGCGGTGGTGCGGCGCTCCGGCACCCTGACCGGCCTGATCGTGGAGCTGCTCGAGGACGGCGGCCACTGGCGGTACGTCGAGCACCTCCCGCCGCCGGTGCTGCTCACCGAGCAGGACGTGCTGAGCGCCCGGTCGGTGATCGCCGGCGCCGGCGCGGTGCTGGTCCAGCTCCAGCAACCCCCCGAGGTGGCGCTGGCCGCGGCCCGGATCGGCCGGGAGGCGGGCCGGCTCGTGGTGCTCGACGGCGCGGTGCGCGACCGGCGGCTGCTCGCGTACGCCGACGTGGTGCGGGCCGACGAGCGTGAGGCCGACGGGCTGGACGAGAAGGTGCTCGACGAGCAGCCGTCGCTGCTGGCCCTGGCCCGGCCGGAGAGCAATTTGTTCGTCTGGCGGGGCGGGCGGCTGGAGATACCGATCAGCGACGACGGCGTGGTGGACACGACCGGAGGCGGGGACGCGTTCACCGCGGGACTGACCGCCGGCCTGCTGCGCGGGTTGTCCTACGACGAGGCGGCGCACCTGGCGACGCGCTCCTCGGCGAGCACGGTCAAGCACGTGAGCGGCCGGCCGGACCTGCGCGATGAGTGAGATCGCACCGGCCGAGCCGTGGGCCGTACGGGAGGTCGGCCTGCCCTCCTCCGACGCCGGGCTGCGTCACGCCGAGTCGGTGTTCGCGCTGGCCAACGGGCATGTCGGGCTGCGCGGGAACCTGGACGAGCCGCAGCCGGCCGGGATGCCGGGGACGTATCTGAACTCGCTGTATGAGGAGCGGGAGCTGAGCTACCCGGAGGCGGGGTACGGGTTCGCGCAGGTCAGCGAGACGGTGGTGAACGCGCCCGACGCCAAGCCGATCGCCCTCTTCGCCGGCGACGAGCCGGTCGATCTGCGCACCGGGCGGATCGTTCGCCACGAGCGCGTCCTCGACCTGCGCGGCGGCGCGCTCACCCGGGAGGTCGAGTGGATCTCGCCGGGTGGGGTGAGGGTCTCGCTGCGCAGTGAGCGGCTCGTGTCGTTCAGCCGGCCGTCGGTCGCCGCGATCCGGTACTCGGCGTCGGCCGGCGCGCCTCTGCGGGCCGAATCGGATCTGGTGGTCAACCAAGAACTGCCGGAGCAGCACGACGACCCGCGGGCCAGCGCGATCATCCCGCGGCCGTTCCGCGCCGTGTCGCACGAGCCGGACGTGCTGGTGCACCGCACCGCGCGCAGCGGGATCACGGTCGCCGCGGCGGTCGGTCACACGGGCGCGCAAGGGGCCGTGTCGGTGCGGGCCGATCGGATCCGGTGGGATGGCACGGCGTACGGGAAACTCGCGTTCGCGAAGTTCGTGGCCTATCGCTGGGACGAGGAGGCCGTCCGCGAGAAGGCGCTCGCCGATCGGGACCGGGCGATGGCCGACGGCTTCGACGCGCTGGCGCGCGAGCAGCGGGAGTATCTCGACGACTTCTGGGAGCACGCGGACGTCGAGCTCGACGGCGACCCGGAGATCCAGCAGGCGGTGCGGTTCTCGCTGTTCCACGTGCTGCAGGCCGGCGCGCAGGCGGGCCCCCACCCGATCGCGGCGAAGGGCCTGACCGGCAACGGCTACGACGGGCACACGCTGTGGGACGTCGAGACCTACGTGCTGCCGGTGCTCACCTACACGCATCCGGCCTGCGTCGGGCTCGCGCTGCGGTGGCGGCACAGCACGCTGGAGACGGCCCGGGCCCGGGCACGGGAGCTTCGGCTGGCCGGGGCCGCCTTCCCGTGGCGCACCATCACCGGCCGGGAATGCTCCGGCTACTGGCCGGCCGGGACCGCCGCGCTGCACGTCAACGCGGACATCTCGGACGCGGTGCTGCGGTATCACGCGGCGACCGGCGACGACGCGTTCATGCGGGAGGCGGGTCAGGAGATCGTCGCGGAGACCGCGAGGTTGTGGCAGGAGGTCGCCTACCTGGACGACGACGAGGTCGCGCACATCGCCGGGGTGACCGGGCCGGACGAGTACAGCGCGTTGATGGACGACAACCTCTACACGAATCTGATGGCGCAGCGTAACTTGCGGGCCGCGGGCATCGACATGGCCGAGAAGCTCAGCATGCCGTACGACGAGTCGCGCGGGGTGCACGAGCAGGCGTACGGCTTCACCCGGCTCGAGGAGTGGGACTTCGACGCCGACCACGACTACCCGCTGATGCTGCATCAGCCGTACCTGAACCTCTACCGCAAGCAGGTGGTCAAGCAGGCCGACCTGGTGCTCGCGATGGTGACCCGGGGCGACGCCTTCACCCCCGAGGAGAAGCGGCGCAACTTCGCCTACTACGAGGCCAGGACCGTACGGGACTCCTCGCTGTCCGCCCCGGTCCAGGCGGTGCTGGCGGCCGAGGCGGGCCATCTCACCCTCGCGTACGACTACCTGGCCGAGGCCAGCCTGATGGACCTGCGCCCGTCGGCCCCGTCGGCGTCCGACGGACTGCACATCGCGGCCTGCGCCGGCGCGTGGATCGCCCTGGTGATGGGCTTCGGCGGCCTGCGCGACCACGACGGGATGCTGTCCTTCTCGCCGCGTCTGCCACCGGCCCTGCCCCGCCTGCGGTTCTGCTTGCGCTGGCGGAACGCGAGCTTGACGGTGACGGTCACCCGGACCGAGGTGACCTACCTCGTACGGGGTGAGGCCGTCACGTTCCGCCACGACGGCAAGGAGCTGACCGTGGACGCCGACCAGTCGGCCGCCTTCGACCTGGACCCACCCGACGACCTCCCGGCGCCACCGTCGCCGCGCCCGCCGCCGCCCCGCGGGTAGGGCGTCGTCAGTGGTGACCCTCGCCGGTCTCCTCGGCCCAGACCCGCCAGTTGTCGAGGACGCCGTACAGGGCCGGGGTCAGCCACCCCGGGGCGGACCGGCGGAAGACGCCGGGGTCCATCCGGCCGGCGCCCTCGGGGAGGGCTCCCACCAGGTGGGGGACCAGTTCGCTGAGGTTGGCCCAGTGGACCAGCTCGGGCTCGGCGGGCCAGGCGCCGATCACCACGCCCGCGGGCACGCCCCGGCGGGACAGCGCCTCGAGGGTGAGCGCGGTGTGGTTGAGCGTGCCCAGACCGGCGCGGGCCACCACGATGGCGCTCACCCCGAGAGTCGTGGCCAGGTCGGCCACGGTCCACGCCTCGCCGGACGGGCGGACCCCCATCGGGACCAGCAGGCCGCCGGCGCCCTCGACCAGGACCAGGTCGTGCTTGTCGGCCTCGGCGCGGATGGCGTCGACCACCGCGTACAGCTCCAGCGGGGGCATGGAGGCGACCGTGGCGGCGGCCAGGGGCGCCATCGGCTCGGGGTATTCGGCCAGGGTGCGGGTGGTGTCCGGCTCGGCGAGGCGGGTGATCACCTCGATGTCGGTGGGCGCACCGGTGACGATGCCGGTCTGGCCGGGCTTGATGACGGCCACCCGCAGGCCGGACGACTGGGCGGCGGCGGCGACGGCCGCGGTGACGATGGTCTTGCCGACGTCGGTGTCGGTGCCGGTCACCAGCACGATGCCGCGCCACTCGCCGGACTCCGGGCGGCGCGGGGCGGGCTGGGCGGCGGGCGGGGTCTGCGCCGACAACTCGGCGGCGATCTCCTCGCCCAGGGCCTCCCCGCTAGGCACGTCGTCGGGGGTGAGGGGCGGGCCGACCGGAGCCGGCGAGACGGGGACGGCCTCGGGGACCTCGGGCAGGGCCGGCTCCGGCTGCGGCGGCGCGATCGGCTGTGGCGGTGCGATCGGCTGTGGCGGTGCGATCGGCTGTGGCGGTGCGATCGGCTGTGGCGGTGCGATCGGCTCCGGCGGTGCGATCGGCTGCGGCGGCGCGATCGGCTGCGGCGGCGCGATCGGCTCCGGCGGGACGGTCGGCTCGGGCGCCGGCGGGGCGGTGTCCGACGCCGGCTCGGCAGCTGCGGGGACGAACTCCCCGGCCGGTCGCGCGGCCACGAGACCGGGCGCGGGCAGCGACACCGGGGGAACCGGCAGGACCGGCATCGGGCAGCGTTCGAAGCCGTCCGCGCCGATGGTCAGCACCACGTTCGCCGTCGGCAGGCGGGTGGTCACGCAGGACAGGTCCCGGGAGGTCGGGGTGGTCATGGCGCGCACTCCACGATGACGTCGAGGGCTCGGGCGAAGTCCTCGTCGGACACGCCCGCGTTCAAGGTCAGCCGCAGGCGCGACGAACCGTCCGGCGTCGAGGGCGGGCGGAAGCATCCCACGGCAACTCCACGATCCCGGCAATCGGCGGCCCACGCCAGCGCCGCCTCCGGACCGGGCGCGAGCACCGACAACACGCCGGCGGCCGGCGGTGACACCTCGAATCCGGCCGCCCGCAGCCGGGACACCGTGGCGGCGGCGCGCGCGGCCAGGACCGAGCGCCGGTCGGACGCCGACCGGGCCACCGTGAGAGCCGCGAGCACCCCGGCGGCGACCGCGGGCGGCAGCGCGGTGTCGTAGATGAACGTCCGCCCGGTGTCGACCAGGTGCCGGATGAACGGCGCCGGACCGGCCACGACGCCGCCCGCGCCACCCAGCGACTTGGACAGCGTCGCGGTGACGATCACGTCGGGCTGCCCGGCCAGGCCGGCCGCGAGCACCCCGCCGCCGCCGGACGGGCCGAGCACGCCGAGCGCGTGCGCGTCGTCCACCAGCAGCAACGCCCCGCGCGACGAGGTGACCTCGTGCAGCGACGCCAGCGGCGCGAGGTCTCCGTCGACGGAGAAGACCGACTCGGTCACCACGACCGCGGTCTCGCCGGGGTGGGAGTCCAGGACGGCGGCCACCGCGGCCGGGTCGTTGTGCGGCGCCACGACCGTCCGGCGGCCGGACATCCGGCAGCCGTCGATCAGCGAGGCGTGGTTGTACGCGTCGGAGACGACCAGCTCACACACGGCGGCGACACCCCGGACGGCCGCGAGGTTCGCCAGGTATCCCGAGGAGAACACGAGCGCGGACGACGCGCCCAGCCACGCGGCGAGGGAGGACTCGAGCGCCTCGTGGGCTGCGGTCGAGCCCCGCACCAGACGGGAACCGGTGGCTCCCAGCCCGTACGCAAGCAGGCCCTGAGCTGCCGCGTCGAGCACCGCGGGATGGGTGGCCAGGCCGAGATAGTCGTTGCCGGCCAGATCGACGACGGAGTCGTCGCCCGGACGAGGCCGCAGGTGACGGGTGAGCCCCGCCTTGGCCCTGCCCGCGGCCAGGCGTTCGAGCTCGTCCAACCAGCCCGTCAAGGCACCCCCAACGATCACGAGAATGGGAAACTACCGGAAGGCTTGTAGGGTACGGGCATGCCAGAGATCCTCGACCGGGCCCGCGCCCAGGTGCTCGCAGACGGTGTCGGCCTGGACGAGGCGGGGATCCTCGACGTCCTGCGCACGTCCGACCAGGATCTGCCCGAGCTTCTCCAGCTCGCCCACGACGTGCGGATGAAGTGGTGCGGCCCGGAGGTCGAGGTCGAGGGCATCGTGTCGCTGAAGACCGGCGGCTGCCCCGAGGACTGCCACTTCTGCTCGCAGTCCGGCCTGTTCGCCTCGCCGGTGCGCTCCGTCTGGCTGGACATCCCGTCGCTGGTGGAGGCCGCCAAGCAGACCGCCGCGACCGGGGCCAGCGAGTTCTGCATCGTGGCCGCCGTGCGCGGGCCGGACCGCCGCCTGATGGACCAGATGCGCGAGGGCGTCAAGGCGATCAAGGAAGCCGTCGACATCCAGGTCGCGGCCAGCCTCGGCATGCTCACCCGGGAGCAGGTCGACGAGCTGGTCGAGATGGGCGTCCACCGGTACAACCACAACCTCGAGACCTGTCGCTCGCACTTCCCGAACGTGGTGACCACGCACTCGTGGGAGGAGCGCTGGAGCACGCTGACGATGGTGCGCGAGTCGGGCATGGAGGTCTGCTGCGGCGGCATCCTCGGCCTGGGCGAGACCGTCGAGCAGCGCGCCGAGTTCGCCGCCCAGCTGGCCGAGCTCGACCCGCACGAGGTTCCGATGAACTTCCTCAACCCCCGGCCGGGCACGCCGCTCGGTGATCAGCCGGTGGTCGAGGGCAAGGACGCGCTGCGCGCGATCGCCGCCTTCCGGCTGGCGATGCCCAGGACCATTCTCCGGTACGCCGGTGGCCGCGAGATCACCCTCGGCGACCTGGGGACGCGCGACGGTCTGCTCGGCGGCATCAACGCCGTGATCGTCGGGAACTACCTGACCACGCTCGGCCGGCCCGCCACCGAGGACCTGGCTCTTCTGGAAGACCTGAGGATGCCGGTCAAGGCGCTGTCGGCGACGCTCTGATGTTCTGCGACCGGTGCGGCCGGCCCGCCGCGGAGGGCGACCACGCGGCGTGCCGGGCCGCGCGTGAGCTGGAACCGCCGCGATACTGCGCGCGGTGCCGCCGCCGGATGAAGGTGCAGGTGGTGCCGACCGGCTGGTCGGCCGCCTGCGTCGAGCATGGGGTGGTCAGCGGCTAGGGGAGACCTCGTCGCTGACCGGGCGGCGACCCGGCATCGGCAGGGTCACGCTGATCAGCGTGCCGTCCCGCTCGAAGTCGACCGCGCCGAGCCGGCGCAGCGTGCGCAGCATCGCCACGTTGTCCGCCGCGGTGTGCGCGACCAGGGCGGCGAACCGGCCGCGCTCGGCGGCCGCGATCAGCCGGCGCAGCATCGCGGTGCCGATGCCGCGCTTCTGCCAGCCGTCCTTGACCAGGAACGCGATCTCGCCGAGGTCACCCTCCGCGATCAGGTTGGCCATCGCGATCACCTCGCCGTCGGCCAGCGCCAGCAGCGTGCGGCCCTCGCCGTCCGGCTCCAGCATGCGGCTCAGCCGGGCGTCGCTCGGCCCGCCGCCGCCCAGGTACCGGCGGTGCAACGTGTCGGCCGAGCTTTCCTCGTGCAGCTTGCGTACGGCGTCCAGGTCATGCCGGCCGGCCGGGCGGATGAGCACCTCGGCGCCGTCCGGCAGCAGCAGCGTGGTCTGCTCGTCGTGCCGGTTCAGCACCGCGCCGGACAGCTCGACGAGCGCCTGCGCCCGGGCGAACTCGGCCGGAGTGAACGCGGGCCGCGGCCGCAGCAGCTCGAACGAGCCGCCGGCCGGGTCGTTCAGCGTCATCCGGTCCCCGTCGAAGCCGGGCCGGCCACCCTTCGGACGCCAGCGCACCTCGGCCGCGTCGAGCAGCGAGATCAGCGCCTCGCCCAGCCCGTCCGGGTCGTGCACCAGGCGGCCGGCGAGCGCCAGCGCCCGGGTCGGCTGGTCGGCCAGGCCGCGAGCCTCGGCGCGGGAGACGAACGCGTCCCGCCCGCGGCCCTTGGCGACCGCGGTGAGCAGATCGCTCTCGGACATCGCGTCGGGCGCGTCGACCAGGAAGTCGTCCACCGCGCCGGCCTCGGTCGTGTGGACCTGGACGGCGAGGATGTTGACCGAGCGCAGCGCGAGGCTGGCGGTCAGAACGGAGAGGTAGCCCGGCCGGTCGTCGACCGTGGCCCGGATCCGCCACAGCGCCATGCGCGGCACTCCTTTCGGCGACTCACATCAGTTGTACCGCCCTCAATCTTCCTCGGGAGCTGTTAAGCGGACATTGCCTGAGCTGCGGATTCGGGGAGAGACCGATCACAGGCGAGTGGGCACCGCGGCGGCGTCGAGACGGTCGCCGAGGATCACCGCGGCGGCCCGGACGAGCTGGGCGACCCGGTCGACCTCGGTGACGTGGAAGGCGGCCGGGGACAGCTCCTCCTCGTCGCTGCGGGCGAGGACCAGCACGAGCCCGGCGCGGCCGAACGGGGCGATCGCATGACGCGTGCTCTCGGACCCGGACAGGGGGCGGGCGCGCAGCGGAGTGATCTCGGGGAGCACCAGCGGGGAGGGGGCGCGCCAGCTCGCGTACGCAATGGTGGGCTCGGACGGCATCGTGCGCGGCTCGGCCGACCGGGCGGCCCAGTCGGACGGCACCACGGCGGCGGCGGCCCAGTCGGCGGCGAGCAGGCCCGGCACGGCGTCGACCAGCGTGGCGAGGCCGTCGGCCGGGTTCGCGGCGACCTGGGCGAGCAGCTCGGCGTCGTGCCCGCCGGAGACGGGGGCGCCGATCGCCTTCCACACGCCGTCGACCTGCACGCCGGGGATGGCGGCCAGGCCGGCGAGGAGCCGCTCCACGCGGGAGGCGCCCGGCCAGACGACGGTGAAGTCGTCGACGGCCCGGCCACCGAGCCGTTCGAGGACCACCACCTGAACGATGTCGGCACCGGCGACGCCCAGCGTGCGAGCCACCTGACCGAGGGCGCCGGGGCGGTCGGGCAGGGTGACTCGAACTCGCAGCAACATGCGGCTTTCTCCCGTCTGACGGCACGCCGAGGCCGTCCCCGTAGGCGTCCAGCCTGCCAATTCGGCGTTTCGCCCTGGTTGCGGCACCATGTCGCGAACAACAAGTGCCGAGCATCACACCAGCGTACGAGTAAGGTCTCAGACGTGATCTGCCAGGCCTGCCGGGAGCGGCGGCACGACGAGTGCCGAGGTGGCTC
This sequence comes from uncultured Actinoplanes sp., assembly GCF_934643405.1. GTDB lineage: Bacteria > Actinomycetota > Actinomycetes > Mycobacteriales > Micromonosporaceae > Actinoplanes. Next base: position 239 of record NZ_CAKUCL010000176.1, on the reverse strand, counting down.
GTGGTGCGACTGCCAGCACAAGGCGCCCGAGCCGATCCCGCCGGTGACCGGGCCGCCCGGCTCATGACCGTGTTCCCCGCGTGGCCCTCGACAGTCGATGGCCTGGTCGAGCTCTATCCGCGCAACCCCACGCCGACGCTGCGGGTCAACTTCATCGCCAGCGCCGACGGGGCGGTCACCGTCGACGGGCTCTCCGGCGGCCTGCACGGGCCGGGCGACAAGGAGGTCTTCGACTCGCT
>NZ_CAKUCL010000175.1 GCF_934643405.1 uncultured Actinoplanes sp. | reverse complement strand
GTCCGGACCGGTGGGCGGCGGGTTCTGCCCGGCGCCGGCCAGCGGCTGCTGGGTTGTGTGCTGCCACGCGGCGTACGCCGACTGCTGGCCGTACGGCTGGTGGTAGCCGGGGTGCTGCGCGTAGGAACCGTGCCACTGGGTCTGCGGCTGCGGCTGCTGCCACGGGCTTCCCTGCGCGTGGCCGGCCTGCTGCGGGGCGCCGGGCCCGGGGGGCGCCCACTGCGGTGCGGCCGGGTGAGCCGCCGGCGGCGCCGTGGTCGGCTCCACTGCGGCGGTCGGCTCGTCGGACTGTCCCCGGTCGGCGCTGCTGCTCTCGGCGAAGGCGCTGCCGCTGCCGGGGAAGCCGCTGCGGCTGTCGGCGGAGGCGCCGCTGCCTTCCGTGGAGGAGCTCGCGGGCCGCGGGTCGGTCTCGTTCTCGTTCATGTCCCTCACATTGCCCCGTCGTTCTCGTACCGGCCTGTGTTAGCCCTGGATGTTTTCTGTGAAGGCCTTATCCGGATTCACCGTGGGCAGGGTGACCTTGAAGGTCGCGCCCTGGCCCGGCTCGCTGATCACCTCGACGGTGCCGTGGTGCGACCGGACGATGGCCGCCACGATCGCCAGGCCCAGCCCGGTGCCGGTGGCGGCACGGTCGGTGTGCCGGGTGCGGGCCTCGTCGGCGCGGTAGAAGCGCTCGAACACGTGCGCCTTCTGCTCCGGCGAGAGACCGGCCCCGGTGTCGGACACCTCGACGACCGCGCGGTTGCCCGGCTCGGCGTACAGCCGCAGCGTCACCGAGGCGTCCGGCGGCGTGTGCACCAGGGCGTTGGTCACCAGGTTCCCGATCACCTGACGCAGCCGGGCGTCGTCGCCGTACGCGACCAGCAGTTCCGGGCGGTCCCGGACCTCCAGCTCGATGGTGCGTTCCGGGGCCATCGCCTGGGCGGCCTCGACCGCGTCGAGGGCCAGCACGGGCAGCTCCACCGGCGCGAGGGTCAGCGGCCGCTCCCGGTCCAGCCGGGCCAGCAGCAACAGGTCCTCGACCAGCAGGCCCATCCGCGCCGCCTCGTCCTCGATGCGGCGGACCAGGCCGGCCACGTCCTCGGGCCGGGTGACCGCGCCCTGGCGGTAGAGCTCGGCGAAACCCCGGATGGTGGTCAGCGGCGTCCGCAGCTCGTGCGAGGCGTCCGCGACGAACTGCCGCATCTTCGCCTCCGACCGGACCGCCCGGGCCTCGGAGGCCTGGGCCGACTCGGCCGCGTCGCGGGCCACCGCCTCGGCCGCGCGGGCCGCCGTCTCGGACTGGGCGCGCGCGATGAAGGCGGCCTCGATCTGGGCGAGCATCGCGTTCAGGGCGCGGGACAACCGGCCCAGCTCGGTGACCGGTTCGCCGTCGTGCGCCTCCGGGTCGGGAACACGCTGGGTCAGGTCGCCGGCCGCGATCGCCGCCGCGGTGCGCTCGATCTGCAACAGGGGGATCAGGCTCTGCCGGACGATCGCGGCGCCCACCGATGCCAGCGCGATCAGCACGCCCGCGCCCACCAGCACGTCCACCCAGACGAGCCAGGTGATCGCCTTCTCGATGACGGAGAGCTTCTCGCCGACCTGGACCACCGTGCCGTTCGTCGGGCTCACGGTGACCACGACCCGCCAGTAGACGCGGCCGCTGGGTGAGCGCACGGTGTACGGCTTGTCCATCGCCGCGTACACGTTGTCGAGACCGGTGACCAGCGGGGGCACGTCCGTCGGGGTGAGTTTGCTGTCACCGGCCTGGCTGTCGCCGACCCCGTCGATCGTGCTCAGCGAGACGTAGTAGTCGCTGGGGATGGTGAGGTTGGCGCTCCGGGTACCGGCCAGCGTCTGCGCGTAGATCTTCAGCGACTCGTCGAGCCGTTGCAGCAGATAGTTGTGCAGGGCGTAGGTACTCGCCGCGCTGATCAAGGTGAGCGCGGCGAACACCAGGACCAGCACGGACGCGACCAGTTTGGTCCGCAACGAGACCCGGCGCAGGTTGGGCTGCGCCGGCATCGATTGGCGGACGCGCTCGGTGAGCGTCACCGCGGGCTCAGACCGCGGGTTTACGGAGCACGTACCCCACGCCGCGCAGCGTGTGGATCAACCGGGGCTGGACGTTGTCGACCTTGCGCCGCAGGTAGGAGATGTACGACTCGACGATGTTGTCGTCGCCGCGGAAGTCGTACTTCCACACGTGGTCGAGGATCTGAGCCTTGGAGAGCACCCGGTTCGCGTTGAGCATCAGGTATCGCAGGAGCTTGAACTCGGTCGGCGAGAGCTGGACCCGCTGACCGGCGCGGTAGACCTCGTGGGTCTCCTCGTCCAGCTCGAGGTCGGCGAAGACCAGCCGGGACGGCTCCTCGTCGCCCTGCGTCGTGCGGCGCAGCACGGCCCGGATCCGGGCGGTGAGCTCCTCGAGGCTGAACGGCTTGGTCACGTAGTCGTCGCCGCCGAGCGTGAGACCGCGGATCTTGTCGTCGGTCGCGTCCCGGGCGGTCAGGAAGACCACCGGCGTGCGCTGGCCGCCCTCGCGCATGAGCCGGATGACCTCGAAGCCGTCGAGGTCGGGCAGCATCACGTCGAGGACGACGAGGTCGGGAGTCGAGTTCTTAGCCGCGCTGACGGCCGCACTGCCGGTGGTAGCGGTGCTGACGTCGAACCCGGCGAAGCGCAGGCTGGCGGAAAGCAACTCGAGGATGTTCGCGTCGTCCTCGACGACGAGAAGCTTCGCCTCGCTCTGCTTGGGCTGGGTCTGAGCGGCCATGGGCCCCATTGTTAATCAGTGCACTGCGGCTTTGCTGCACACTGGCTGGAAGTTCTCTGTGAGAAGGCTCAGGCCGCCAGCCGGTAGCCGGACACACCCGTCGAGGCCTGTGCGGCGCGGGCGAGCAGCTTGCGGTCGGCGCCGGCCGCGGGGCGGAGCGCCGGAGCGGTCACCAGCGTCGCCGTGAGCGACCGTAGCGCGATCACCCGCCGTACGGAATCCCAGAGGGTGTCGTCGCCGATGAACGCCGCCGCGGTCGTGTCGTAGCCGATCGAGGCCGGGACCACCGGGGCGCCCGCGTCGATCGCGGCCTGGAACAGCGCCGGCCGGAACCGGCCCCGGGCGGCGCCGCAGAACGTGGTGCCCTCCGGGAAGACGGCGACCGTACGGCCGCTGCTGAGCGCGCCGGTCACCTCGGCGACCGTGCCGGGCAGCGCCTTCGGCCGGGACCGGTCGATGAAGACCGCCCCGGAGAGCTTGGCCAGCGCGCCGATGCCCGGCCAGCCGCCGACCTCCCCCTTGGCCACCAGACGCACCGGCGAGGCCGCCAGCAGCACGAGGATGTCCAGCCAGGAGACATGGTTGGCGACGATCAGGCTGCCCGGGCGCGGTGCCGGGCCCTTGCGGACGAGCCGGACGCCCATGACCGCGAGCATCGTGCGGGCCAGCCCACGCAGCGCGGCGCCACGCAGGAACGGGACCACCAGGAAGCCGCCGATCAGGACGACCGCCAGGGCGAGCACGCGCAGCGCCGGGAGACCACGGGCGGCGAGCAGGTCGGCGCCGTCGCGGCACTGGTCGCCGCAGCCGGAGACGGGTCGCCACATCATCGGGCTGCCCCCAGGAAGTGCCGGCGGTAGCGGGGGTCGAGCCGGTCCATCGAGAACAGGACGTAGAAGTCGGCGCAGTTGAAGTCCGGGTCGTACGCCGGCCGGCCGCAGATCCAGCTGCCGATGCGCAGATAGCCCTTGAGCAGCGCCGGAGGCTGAATCCGAGGGTCGCCGACCAGGTCGGTCCCGGCCAGCCAGTCGCGCCGGGGGCTGATCCGCAGGGCCGGCGGCGCCAGATGCTTGGACCGGACCCGGGCCCAGACGCCGGCCGCGGTCACGCCGCCGTCGTCCAGCGGCACCGAGGCGCACCCGCCGAGCCAGCGCAGGTTGTTCAGGTGCAGGTAGCGGGCGATGCCGACCCACATCAGGTTGATCACCGAGCCGGAGCGGTGGTCCGGGTGCACGCAGGAGCGCCCGGTCTCGACCAGCTGATCACGCAGGGGCCGGAGTGCCCCGAGGTCGAACTCGCTGTCGCCGTAGCGGCGTCCGGCCCGCTCGGCCGCCTTGGGCGCAAGCATCCGGTAGGTGCCGACCACCGCTCCGGTCGCGTCGTCGCGCACGAGCAGGTGGTCGCAGTACTCATCGAACTCGTCGACGTCGCGCCCGTCGACGGCGCCGGGCAGGTTCGCGCCGAGCTCGCCGGCGAAGACGTCGTGCCGCAGCCGTTGCGCGGCGGCGACCTGGCTCTCGTCGTCGGCGATCAGCAGGGTGTAGCCGCTGGTGCCGGTGGAGGCGGCGGTGGTCAGTAGTACGGCCATGTGACCTGTGTAAGCGCGACACCTGCCGATGGAATGTCGGACTAGGTGGCGATTCATGTCCGCGAAATGAACGTGTTGTGCGAGCCTTCCGGGCATGCGTATTCCAGCTCGATACAACGGTCCTCCGAGCACCGGCAACGGCGGTTGGTCGGCGGGGGCGTTCGCCGCCGCCGCCGGCGCCCGGGTGGGTGGGCCACCGCTCGAGGTGACCCTGCGGGTGCCGCCGCCGCTGGACACCGAGCTCACGGTGACCGGCGGCTCGGTTCTGGACGGGGAGACGCTGGTCGCCTCGATCAGACCGGCCGAGGGCGACCTGGTCCCGGTGGCCGCGGTGGAGATGGAGACGGCCGCGAAGGCGGCCGAGGGATACCCCGGCTTCACCCGGCATCCGTTCCCGACCTGTTACGTGTGCGGCCCGGATCGTCCCGACGGGCTGCGGATCTTCCCCGGGCCGCTGCCGGACGGGCGTACGGCCGCCCCTTGGATCGCCGGCGACGAGGCCGGCCTGCCGGTGCTGTGGGCCGCGCTCGACTGCCCCGGCGGCTGGACCGCGCTGCGCAACGGCCGCACCTACGTCCTGGGCCGCATCGCGGTGGCCGCCTTCGGGCTGCCGGAACCGGGTGAGCGCTGCGTCGTGGTCGGCGAGGCGACCGAGGTCGCCGGGCGAAAGGCCATGGTCAATTCGACCGTGTACGGCGCCGGCCGCGGCCGCCTCGCCACCGCACGGGCCACCTGGATCGCCACGACCTAGTACCTTGATCCCCTGACCACCACGGGGAGGAGCCTCGTCGATGACCGGGCCCGGGAGCGACGAAATCGTCGTGGAAAACCTGACCAAGCAGTACAAGAAGTTGCGCGCGGTCGACGACCTCTCCTTCCGGGTGCGCCCGGGCCGGGTCACCGGCTTCCTCGGGCCCAACGGCGCGGGGAAGACGACCACCCTGCGGATGCTGCTCGGCCTGGTCACGCCCACGGCCGGCGCGGCGACCTTCGGCGGCCGGCGGTACATGGACCTGACCGACCCGATCCGCGAGGTGGGCGCGGTGCTGGAGGCGTCCAGCGCGCACCGCGGCCGGACCGGGCGCAACCACCTGCGGATGATCTGCCGCGCGGCGGGCCTGCCCGATCAGCGGGCCGACGAGGCGCTGGCCCTGGTCGGGCTCACCCCGGCGGCGAACCGCAAGTTCAAGGGCTACTCGCTGGGCATGAAACAGCGGCTGGGCATCGCCGCCGCGATGCTGGGAAACCCCCGGGTGCTGATCCTCGACGAGCCGGCCAACGGGCTGGACCCCGAAGGCATCCGCTGGATGCGTGACTTGCTCAAGGCGCTGGCGGGCGAGGGCCGTACGGTCCTGGTCTCCAGCCACCTGCTGGGTGAGATGCAGCTGCTCGCCGACGACGTGGTGATCGTGGCGGCCGGCAAGCTGGTCCGGCAGGGTCAGGTGGCCGACGTGCTCGGCTCGGCCGGGGCCCAGGTGCGGGTGCGCACGCCGCAGCCGGACGCGCTGGTCGCCGCCCTCGAGGCGCTCAACGCGACCGCCGCCCGGCAGGTGGACGGCTCGCTGCTGATCACCGGCGCGGACGCGGCCGCGGTGGGGCACGCCGCCTTCGCCGCCTCGGTCGAGCTGCATGAGCTCGCCGCCGAACGCGGCGATCTCGAAGAGGTCTTCCTCCAGCTCACGGCCGGAAAGGCGGGCATCCGATGATCAACCTGGTCCGGGCCGAGCTCTTCAAGATCCGATCCACCTCGCTCTGGTGGATCATGGGAATCATCCTGGTTCCCCTGTACGCGGCGAGCGTGCTGGTCAACTGGGCGTCGGCGAACGTGACCCCGCCGAGCGGGGACGCGACCGACACGCAGACGCAGCAGCTCCAGGCGTCGCTCAACCCGATCAACGTGGCGACCAACCTCTACACCAGCGGCCAGTTCCTCGGCGTGCTGATCGTGCTGCTGCTCTCCGCGATCATCGTGACCAGCGAGTTCTTCTACCTGACCGCCACCGCGACCTTCCTGGTGACGCCGCGTCGCGAGGCGGTGGTGGTGGCCAAGTTCGTCGCCGCGGTGATCGTGGGCCTGATCGTCTGGGCCGTCACCACGATCCTCAACCTGATCTTCGTGCCGCTCGTGCTGAGACAACTCGACGTCGGCGTGCAACTGGGCGAGCCGGCGGTCTGGCGGGCGATCGCGCTGAACGCGCTCGCCTTCGTGCTGTGGGCCGTGCTCGGCGTCGGGGCCGGCGTGCTGATCAAGAGCCAGCTGGCCGCGACGCTGATCCTGGCCATCCTCTACACGGTCGGCACGTCCGTCGTGGGGCTGATTTTCTTCCTCCTCACCCGGTACGTGGCAGATTGGTTCGAGAATCTCCAGGTCCTCATCCCGACCTCGGCCTCGCAGTTGATGATCAGTGGCACCGACCTGCCCGGCAACCCGCCGCGATTCGTCGGCGCGCTGGTCCTGATCGGGTACGCGATCATCGGCGGGGTGGTCGGCACGGTCCTGACCAAACGACGCGACATCAGCTGACAACAGTTCGTCACACACCGGATGTGGGATCGGGGTGTCCAGTCTCACGGGCGTAGCCTTGTCTACCGAATCCTTCCCGTCCCATGTGACGAACCAGTCGCGTGCCGACAAACATGGTGAAAGAGGCGAACACGGAAGTGTCGACCCAGCAGACTTCGCATGAGAACCCACTCGCGGACTTCGGTCCGAACGAGTGGATCGTCGACGAGATGTACCAGCGATACCTGGCCGACCCCACCAGTGTCGACCCGGCCTGGCACGATTTCTTCGCCGACTACAAGCCGGCGATGGCCACGGGTTCGATCGTCACTCCCGACGAGGCGACCGCCGCCAACGCGACCGCGTCCGCGGCCCGGGCCGGCACCGACGCGCCGGCGGCCGCCACCGTGGCCCCGGTGAAGCCGACCGTTCCGTCCGAGCCTGCTGAGAAGAAGCCCGCCGCTCCGGCCGCCAAGCCGGCGCCCGCCCCCGCGGCCAAGCCCGCCACCAACGGCAAGGCACCCGAGGGCGCCAAGGTCACCACGCTGCGCGGCGTCGCCGCCAAGATCGTGCAGAACATGGACGCCTCGCTGGAGGTGCCGACCGCCACCTCGGTGCGCGCGGTGCCGGCCAAGCTGATGGTGGACAACCGCATCGTGATCAACAACCACCTCGCCCGCGGGCGGGGCGGGAAGGTCAGCTTCACCCACCTGATCGGCTGGGCCCTGGTCCGTGCCGTGATGCAGCACCCGGAGATGAACAACTCCTTCGCCGAGATCGACGGCAAGCCGGCCCTGGTGCAGCCCGAGCACATCAACCTCGGCATCGCCATCGACCTGGCGAAGAAGGACGGATCCCGGACGCTGGTGGTCCCGTCCATCAAGAACTGCGAGCGGATGGACTTCCGCAAGTTCTGGCAGGCGTACGAGGACGTGGTCCGCCGGGCCCGCCGCAACGAGCTCACCATGGACGACTACGCCGGCACGACGATCTCGCTGACCAACCCCGGCGGCATCGGCACCGTGCACTCGATCCCGCGCCTGATGAACGGCCAGAGCGCGATCATCGGCGTCGGCGCGATGGAGTACCCGGCGCCGTACGCCGGGATGAGCGACGAGACCCTGGCCGAGCACGGCATCAGCAAGGTCACGACGCTGACCAGCACCTACGACCACCGGGTCATCCAGGGCGCGCAGTCCGGCGAGTTCCTCAAGGCCATGAACGAGTTCCTGCTCGGCGACCATGGCTTCTACGACGACATCTTCACCTCACTGCGCATCCCGTACGAGCCGGTCCGCTGGGTCCGCGACGTCGCGCGCACCTCCGAGGGGCAGATCGACAAGGCCGCTCGCGTGGTCGAGCTGATCCACGCGTACCGGGTCCGGGGTCACCTGATGGCCGACACCGACCCGCTGGAGTTCAAGATCCGCCGGCACCCCGACCTGGACGTGCTCCAGCACGGGCTGACCCTGTGGGACCTGGACCGCTCGTTCCCGGTGGGCGGCTTCGCCGGCAAGCAGAAGATGAAGCTGCGCGACGTGCTGGGCGTCCTGCGGGACACCTACTGCCGCCGGGTCGGCATCGAGTACATGCACATCCAGGGCCCCGAGGAGCGGCGCTGGATCCAGGACCGCATCGAGATCAAGTACACCAAGCCGGACCAGGACGAGCAGAAGCACATCCTCAACCGGCTGAACGCGGCCGAGGCGTTCGAGACGTTCCTGCAGACCAAGTTCGTCGGGCAGAAGCGGTTCTCGCTGGAGGGCGGCGAGTCGCTGATCCCGCTGCTGGACGCGGTCCTGCAGTCGTCGGCCGAGGCCGGTCTCGACGAGATGGTCATCGGCATGGCCCACCGCGGCCGGCTGAACGTGCTGGCGAACATCGTCGGCAAGCCGTACGAGAAGATCTTCAACGAGTTCGAAGGCCAGATGGACCCGAAGTCGGCGCACGGCTCCGGCGACGTGAAGTACCACCTGGGCCAGACCGGCAAGTACACGACGCCGGACGGCGAGAACTCGACGACGGTCAGCGTGGTCGCCAACCCGTCGCACCTGGAGGCGGTCGACCCGGTGCTCGAGGGCATCGTGCGCGCCAAGCAGGACCGGCTCGACCTCGGCCTGCACGGGTACACGGTGCTGCCGGTGCTGGTGCACGGCGACGCCGCGTTCGCCGGCCAGGGCGTGGTCGCCGAGACGCTCAACCTCTCCCAGCTGCGCGGGTACCGCACCGGCGGCACCGTGCACGTGGTGGTCAACAACCAGGTCGGCTTCACCACCGCCCCGGAGTACAGCCGTTCGTCGCTGTACTCGACCGACGTGGCCCGGATGATCCAGGCGCCGATCTTCCACGTGAACGGCGACGATCCCGAGGCCGTGGTGCGGGTCGCGAAGCTGGCGTTCGAGTACCGCCAGGCGTTCAACAAGGACGTCGTGATCGACCTGGTCTGCTACCGCCGCCGCGGTCACAACGAGGGCGACGACCCCTCGATGACCAACCCCCGGATGTACCAGATCATCGACACCAAGCGCTCGGTGCGCAAGCTCTACACCGAGGAGCTGATCGGCCGCGGCGACATCACCGTGGACGGCGCCCAGGAGCAGCTGCGCGACTACCAGTCCCAGCTGGAGCAGGTCTTCAAGGCCACCCGGGACGCGGCCGGCACGCCGCCGCGCCCGCGGGTCATCTCCGAGGAGCCGGAGCCAGAGGTGGAGACGGCGGTCGACGCCGCCGCGGTGCGCGCGGTCGGTCAGGCGCACATCGAGCTGCCCGAGGGCTTCACCCCGCACAAGCGGGTGCAGCAGCTGCTCGAGCGGCGGGCGAAGATGTCCACCGAGGGCAACATCGACTGGGGTTTCGGCGAGCTGATCGCGTTCGGCTCGCTGCTCAGCCAGGGCGTGACGGTCCGGCTCGCCGGGCAGGACTCGCGCCGCGGCACGTTCACCTCGCGGCACGCCTCGATCGTCGACTCGGAGACCGGCAAGGACTTCCTGCCGCTGTCCACGCTGGCCACCGGCAACGCCCGGTTCTTCGTGCACGACTCGCTGCTCAGCGAGTACGCGGCGATGGGCTTCGAGTACGGGTACTCGGTCGAGAACCCGGACGCGCTGGTGCTGTGGGAGGCGCAGTTCGGCGACTTCGCCAACGGCGCCCAGTCGATCGTGGACGAGTTCCTCTCGGCCGGCGAGGTGAAGTGGGGCCAGCAGTCGTCGCTGGTGCTGCTGCTCCCGCACGGCCAGGAGGGGCAGGGCCCGGACCACTCGTCCGCCCGGCCCGAGCGGTTCCTGCAGCTCTGCGCGCAGGACAACATGCGGGTGGCGAACCCGACCACCCCGGCGAACTACTTCCACCTGCTGCGCCGCCAGGCCCTGTCGACCAAGCGCAAGCCGCTGGTGGTGTTCTCGCCGAAGTCGCTGCTGCGGCACAAGCTCGCGGTGTCGTCGGTCGCCGACTTCACCGAGGGCACGTTCCAGCCGGTGATCGGCGACGCCGGGGTCAAGGGCACCCCGCTGGACCCGGCCGCGGTGAAGAGGGTGCTGCTCTGCACCGGCAAGGTCTACTACGACCTGTTCCAGGCCCGGGCCGAGCGCGGCATCACGGACACCGCGATCATCCGGATGGAGCAGATCTACCCGCTGCCGGTGGCCGAGCTCAAGGCGGTCCTCGCCCAGTTCCCGAACGCCGAGGACCACGTGTGGGTCCAGGAGGAGCCGGCCAACCAGGGCGCCTGGTCGTTCGTGGCGCTCAACCTGCTGGAGCACCTCGAGGGCGTCCGGCTGCGGCGCATCTCCCGCCCGGCCGCGGCGGCCCCGGCCGTCGGGTCTGCGAAGATGCATGACGCCGAGCAGGCGGCGCTGATCGAGGCCGCGCTGCCGCGGCCGTAGTCTCGTGATACGCCAGGGGCGCCTTCGGGCGCCCCTCTTCAGTGGGAGGAATCGTGTACTTCACCGATCGCGGCATCGAGGAGCTGGTCGACCGGCGCGGCGAGGAGACCGTGACGCTCGAGTGGCTGGGCGAGCAACTGCGCACGTTCGTCGACCTGAATCCCGAGTTCGAGACCCCGATCGAGCGGTTCGCCACCTGGCTGGCCCGCGGCGACGAGGACGATGAGGAGTAGCCCTCCGATCCGCCGGATCGAGCTGGACCCGGGCGCCTCCGTCGACCGGAAGTCCTGGTGGGCGAGCATCCCGGCGGTCGCGGCGGTCCTCGACCACGGGCTGAACATCCCGGCCGGGATCACTTTTCTCGTCGGCGAGAACGGGTCGGGCAAGTCCACGCTGGTCGAGGCGCTGGCCATGCTGCTCGGGCTCAACCCGGAGGGCGGATCGCGCTCGGCGATGCACTCCACGCGGGCGACCGAGTCGCCGCTGGCCGAGGTGTTACGCCTGGTCCGTACGCCCGGCCGACGGGCCGATTCGTACTTCCTGCGCGCCGAGACGACGCACGGCCTCTACACCTATCTGGAGAACATCTCCGCCGAGGACGGCGATCTCCATCAGCAGAGTCACGGCGAGGGCTTCCTCTCGCTGCTCGAGCGCAAGTTCCGAGGGTACGGCGTGTACCTGATGGACGAGCCCGAGGCTCCACTGTCCTTCACGTCCACCCTGGGGCTGCTCGCCCGGCTGGATGATCTGCGCGACACCGGCGCCCAGGTGGTCGTGGCCACGCACTCGCCGCTGCTCACGGCGTTGCCCGGGGCGACCATCCTGTCGCTGGGCGCGGACGGGATACGCCGGTCCGCGTGGGACGACCTGGACATCGTCGCGAACTGGAAGCGGTTCATGGCCCGTCCCGATTCCTTCCTGGGGCCACTTCTCGGTTATCCACAGCCCTCCTTCGACACCGGGCGGGGCCGGTAGGTTCAAGGCGTGGCTACAAGCGTCTACGTGGCGGGTCTCGGGCCGAGCGTCGGGAAGGGCACCGTCGCCCTCGGCCTGGTCGAGCTGCTCTCCCGGCGGGTCGCGCGCATCGGCGTGTTCCGGCCGCTGCTGTCCGCGCACGGCGAGGACGATCATCTGCTGAGCCTGCTGACGTCGCGCTATCCGGTCGCCGTGCCGTATGCCGGCTCGTTCGGCGTCACCACCGCCGAGGCGTCCGCGCTGGTCGCCGACGGCAAGTGGGAGGAGCTGATCTCCCGCATCGTCGAGCGGTACCGCGAGGTCGAACGGCACGCCGGCTCGATCGTGGTGATCGGCAGTGACTTCTCCGGCGGCGAGCCGGAAGGCCACGACGAGATGCCTCGCGAGCTGGCCTTCAACGCCCGCCTGGCCAACGAGTTCGGCAGCGTGGTGCTGCCGGTGATCAGCGGCGAGGGCCGGGCCGGCGAGTCGCTGGCGGCGGCGGCCCGCAGTGCGTACCACTCGCTCGTCGACCTGGACGCGACGGTTCTCGCGGTGATCGCCAACCGGGTGACCGATCCGGCCCCGGTCGGCGGGTTGCCGGTGCCGTTCTGGGCGATCCCCGAGGTGCCGGCGGTGGGCGCGCCGACGGTGGCCGAGGTCGCCGCCGCGCTGGACGCGACGGTGGTGGCCGGCGGCGAGAGCGCCCTCGACCGCGACGTCCTGGACTACGTGGTCGGCGCCGCGCACGTCCCGGCCGTGCTCGATCACCTGACCGACGGCGCGTTGATGATCACCCCGGGTGACCGGTCCGACCTGCTGGTCGCCGCCAGCGCCGCGCACGCCGCCGGCAACGTGGCGTTGGCCGGCCTGGTGCTGACGCTGGGCGAGTTCCCCGATCCCCGGGCGGTGAAGGTCATCGAGCGGCTGAACACAGGGCTGGCGATGCTCGTGGTGCGGTCGGACAGCTACAGCACGATCTCGTCGGCGGGCCGCATCCAATCGCGGCTCGGCACGACCACCCCGCGCAAGGTGGAGGCGGCGCTCGGCGCGTTCGAGGAGAGCGTCGACACCGCCGAGCTGGCGAGGCTGCTCGACGTCACCCGGTCCTCGCGGGTCACGCCGCTGATGTTCGAGAACGATCTGATCGACAAGGCCCGCGCCGACCGCCGCCATCTGGTGCTGCCCGAGGGCCATGAGGAACGCATCCTGCGCGCCACCGAGACGCTGCTGCGGCGCGGCGTCGCCGACCTGACGCTGCTCGGCGATCCGGGTGAGATCGCCCGGCGAGCCCGCGAGATCGGCGTCTCGATCGAGGGCGCCCGGCTGATCGACCCGGAGACCAGCGACCTGCGGGACCGTTTCGCCGCCCGCTACGCCGAGCTGCGCAAACACAAGGGCGTCACCCTCGACCTCGCGTACGACGTGGTCCGCGACGTGAACTACTTCGGCACGATGATGGTGTCCGAGGGGCTGGCCGACGGCATGGTCTCCGGGGCGAACCACACGACCGCGGCGACGATCCGGCCCGCCTTCGAGATCATCAAGACGGTCCCGGACGTGTCGGTCGCCTCCAGCGTGTTCTTCATGCTGCTCGCCGACCGCGTGCTGGTCTACGGCGACTGCGCGGTCAACCCCGACCCGGACGCGGAACAGCTCGCCGACATCGCGCTGTCCTCGGCGCGGACGGCGGCGGCCTTCGGCATCGACACCCGCGTCGCGATGCTGTCCTACTCGACCGGCAGTTCCGGCGCGGGAGCGGACGTGGAGAAGGTCGCGACGGCCACCGCGCTGGTCCGGGAGAGACAGCCGGACCTTCCGGTGGAGGGTCCGATCCAGTACGACGCGGCGATCGATCCCGCGGTGGCGGCGACGAAGCTTCCGGACAGTGTGGTCGCGGGCAAGGCGACGGTGTTCGTCTTCCCCGATCTCAACACCGGCAACAACACGTACAAGGCGGTCCAGCGCTCGGCCGGCGCGGTCGCGGTGGGGCCGGTCATGCAGGGTCTGCGGCGGCCGGTCAACGACCTGTCCCGCGGCGCGACGGTGAAGGACATCGTGAACACGGTGGCGATCACGGCGATCCAGGCGGCGGCGCGATGAGCCGGGTGCTGGTGCTCAACAGCGGCTCGTCCTCGCTGAAATACCGGTTGTTCGACGGCTCGGCGACCGAGGCGTCCGGTCTGATCGAGCGGATCGGCGAGCCCGGCGGCGACGCGCCGGACCACCGCGCGGCGTTGCGGCAGATCATGGACGAGCTCGATCTGGACGGCCTGGCCGCGGTCGGGCATCGGGTGGTGCACGGCGGGCCGGGCTTCACCTCGGCGACGGTGATCGACGACGACGTGGTGGCGCAGATCGAGGCGGTGCTGCCGCTGGCCCCGCTGCACAACCCGGCCGCGTTGAGCGGCATCGGCGTCGCGCGCAAACTCCTGCCGGATGTGCCGCAGGTGGCCGTCTTCGACACGGCGTTCCATGCGACGATCCCGCCGGAAGGGGTGACCTGGGCACTGGACGCCTCGCTGGCGCAGCGGTGGCAGATCCGGCGGTACGGCTTCCACGGGACGTCGCACGCGTACGTGTCCCGGCGCACCGCCGAACTCCTGGGCCGGCCCCTCGCCGGCACCAACGTGATCACCCTGCATCTGGGCAACGGCGCCAGCGCGTGCGCGGTCGAGGGCGGCCGCAGCGTGGCCACGTCGATGGGCCTGTCGCCGCAGGGTGGCCTGGTGATGGGCACCCGGAGCGGCGACATCGACCCGACGGTGGTCTTCCACCTGCACCGGGTGGCCGGGCTGCCGCTCGACGAGATCGAGACGTCGCTGACCCGGCACTCGGGCCTGCTCGGCCTGACCGGCGAGAACGACGTGCGCACGGTGCTGGAGCGCCGGGCGTCCGGCGACGCCGCGGCGACGCTGGCGTTCGACATCTACTGCCGCCGCATCCGGGAGTACGTCGGCGCGTACATGGCGGTGCTGGGCCGCACCGACGCGATCACGTTCACGGCCGGCGTGGGCGAGAACGCGCCCCTCATCCGCGCGGCGTCGCTGGCGGGCCTGGAGGCCTTGGGCATCGCGGTCGATCCGGCCCGCAACGAGGAGGGCGCCGAGGTCATCTCCCCCGACGGCAGTCCGGTGGCGGTGTGCGTCGTCCCCACCGACGAGGAGCTGGAGATAGCCGACCAGTCCCGACAGGCGCTGTCCTTGCAGTCTTGACGCCGCCGCGCCGACCGGGCCGGGTGGGCCGGGCCGGGTGGGCCGGG
>NZ_CAKUCL010000174.1 GCF_934643405.1 uncultured Actinoplanes sp. | reverse complement strand
CCGCCTCCGCCGCTGCCGTCGGGCGCCACCGCGCGGCCGGTCTGCGGTGAGATCATGCCGGCGCACAGCCCGCGCGAGGCCAGGCCCTGCGCGATGCGCGGAATCGCGGCCACCGTGTTGGCCGGCCAGTCGTGCATCAGGATGATCTGCCCGTTGGTGAGGCGGGCGTTCGCCTGCACGATCGCGTCGACGCTCGCGCCGTTCCAGTCCTGCGAGTCGACGTCCCAGATGATCTCGCGCAGGCCGTACTTGGCCTCGACCGACTTGAGCGTCGCATTGGTCTCGCCGTACGGCGGCCGGAACAGCGTCGGCGTCCCGCCGCCCGCGTTCGCGATCGCCTGCTGGGTGCGGGATATCTCGGAGTCGATCTGCGCCTGGCTCTGCTGGATCAGGTGCGGGTGCGTGTAGCTGTGGTTGCCGACCCACATGCCGGCGCTGACCTGGGCGCGGACCTGAGCCGGATTCGACGCGGCGTACTGGCCCTCGTTGAACATCGTGGCTCGCAGCCCGTTCTGCCGCAGAGCGTTGAGCAGGTTCGACGTCGTGCTGGACGGTCCGTCGTCGAAGGTCAGGCCGACGTAGCCGGTGCACGCGGCGGCGCGCGCCGGGGTGGCGTGAACCGTCGCGGCGAGCGTGCCCGCGACCGTCAGCGCCGCGACGGAGAGTGCGGTGAGCAGGGATTTTCGCATGGCGAGGAGACCTCCTCGGGGAAGGCCGACAGGGATATGGGACCGGCCGCCCGGGGCGGCCCGCATCGACAGACGTCGAGGTCCATCGATGGCTGAAGTATTCGTCCGTACCGATGCGCTGTCAACAACTCTCGGAAAGACAGCGAGAACAGAAACCCCGGTTTTGTACGCCGTAAGCCGCTCGGTGGGTGAGGAATCGCGACTTGCATCCACTCCGGTCACCGAAAGTTTCGGACTCCGGCGGGCGCTGTCCGGTCGTGCCTCCAGCGGCAGGAACGACGCCGCGGCGTGGGCACCGTTACAGATCGAAAGCCGGCCATGCGGGTAAGTTGCCTTCAGGGATGAGCGTGTCCTTCTATGGTCGGCCCGCGGGAACACCGCGACCGAGCAGTCCGGGGGTAGCGGCAGTGGGAACAACCATGGATTCGGCGCTCACGCATCTGGAGTGCTCGCGAACCGGCGAGCGGTACGACGCGGACGTCGTGCAGGGCCTCAGCCGGGCAGGCGCGCCACTGCTCGCGTGCTACGACACCGAGCGTGCCGGCCGCACCCTCACCAAGCAGGCGCTGGCCGGACGGCCATCCACCCTGTGGCGCTACCGGGAGATGCTCCCGGTGCGCAACGGCGACCACGTCGTCACGCTGGGCGAGGGCATGACGCCGTTGATCGACCTCCCCCGCTACGGCGCGCGGGTCGGGCTGCCCCGGCTGCTCATGAAGGACGAAGGCCTCGTACCCACCGGGTCGTTCAAGGCGCGCGGCGCCGCGGTCGGCGTGTCCCGGGCCGCCGAGCTGGGCGTCACCGGCATCGCCATGCCGACCAACGGCAACGCCGGATCCGCCTGGGCGACGTACGCGGCCCGCGCCGGGATGCGCAGCCTGATCGCGATGCCGGCCGGCGCGCCGCCGATCACCCGCGCCGAGTGCGAGATCGCCGGCGCCGAGCTGTACCTGGTGGACGGCCTGATCGGCGACGCCGGGAAGCTGATCGCGGCCGCCGTCGCCGAGCGCGAGGGATACCACGACGTCTCCACGCTCAAGGAGCCGTACCGCATCGAGGGCAAGAAGACGATGGGGTACGAGATCGTCGAGCAGCTCAGCTGGAAGCCGCCGGACGCGATCCTGTACCCGACCGGCGGCGGCGTCGGGCTGATCGGCATCTTCAAGGCGCTGCGCGAGATGCAGCAGCTCGGCTGGATCGGCGACCGGCTGCCCAAGCTGATCGCGGTGCAGGCCGAGGGCTGCGCACCCATCGTGCGGGCGTTCCGGGCCGGCGCCGACGAGAGCGAACCGTTCCCGGCCGCGCACACGGTCGCGTTCGGCATCACGGTCCCGAAGGCGCTCGGTGACTTCCTGGTCCTGCGGGCGGTGCGGGCCACCGGCGGGACCGCGGTCGCGGTCAGTGACGAGGCGTTGCTGGCCGAACAGCATCAGCTCGCCGCGGACGAGGGCGCGTTCATCTGCCCGGAAGGCGGGGCCTGTCTCGCCGCGGTCCGGCACCTGCGCGAGGGCGGCTTCCTCAGCAGCGCCGATCAGGTCGTCATCCTCAACACCGGGGCGGGGCTGAAATATCCGGAGACGGTCACCGTGCGCGCTCCGGTGCTGCCGATCGACGGCGCCATTCCGCCGTCCCGGACGTGAGGGGGCGAGTTTCCCCTGCCGCGACCCTCCCACGACGTTAGGCTGGGGGTTGCCTGTTTCGTCCCCTTGTGAGGTGCACGTGTCGCAGCCTGTGGAGGTGGACGTCGTCATCGTCGGCGGCGGTCTCGCCGGACTCGCCGCTGCCCGCCGTCTCGACCGGGCGGGCGTGGAGTGGCTGCTCGTCGAAGCCTCGGACCGCCTGGGCGGGCGCGTCGCGACGGACGTCGTCGACGGATGGCGGCTCGACCGCGGTTTCCAGGTGCTCAACACGGCGTATCCGCGGCTGCCGGCCCTCGTCGACGTCGACTCCCTGGACATGCGTTTCTTCACCTCCGGGGTTCTCGTACGGCGTGGTGGTGACCTGCAGAAACTCGGTAACCCGCTGCACGACCCGATCGGCGCGGCGATGGCGCTCACCTCCGGTGTCGGCACGCTCAGTGACCGGTTGAAGTTCGCCGCCCTGGCGACGAAGTGCGCGACCACCCCCGCCGCGCGGCTGCTCGAGGCCCGCGAGACGACGACCCAGGACATGCTGCGCCGGGCCGGCCTGTCCCACCGGATGATCGAGGAAGTGCTGCGGCCGTTCCTGTCCGGCGTGTTCGCCGACCGCTCGCTCGACACGTCCAGCCACGTGTTCGCGATGGTGCTGCGCTCGTTCGTCCGCGGCCGCATCGGCATCCCGGCCGCCGGCATGGCCGCGCTGCCCGCCGCGATCGCCGGCCCGCTGCCGTACCCGCAGCTGCTGATCGGCGCGCGCACCCTGTCACTCGGCCCCGGCATGGTCGTCACCGACGGCGGCGAGATCCGCTGCCGCGCTGTGATCGTCGCCACCGACCCGCACTCGGCCTCGGCCCTGCTGCCGCAGCTGCCCAAGCCCGACATGCACGGCCTGACCACGTTCTACTTCGGCGCCGATCACGCCCCCATCGACGAGCCGACCCTGCTGCTGGACGGCGACCGCCGCGAGATCATCGCCAACACCGTGGTCGTCAGCAACGCCGCGCCCGAGTACGCGCCCAGCGGAAAGAGCCTGATCGCGGCCTCGGTGGTCGGCGTCTCAGCCCCGTCCTCGGCCTCCGAGACGGTGATTCGCGTCGAACTGTCCCGGTTGTACGGCTCCCCCACCGACGACTGGGAGCTGCTCAGCGTCGTCCCCATCCCGCAGGCACTGCCGTACGCGAGGGTCCCGCAGTTCCGCCTGCGCAAGGAGGTCGACCTGGGCGACGGCGTCTTCGTGGCGGGCGACCACCGCGACAGCCCGTCCATCCAGGGCGCGCTGGCAGGCGGCTGGCGCACCGCGGGGGCGGTGTTGACGTGGCTGGGCGCCGGCGTCCCGGCGTAGATCGGTGGCTTGCGGTACCCCCACCGGGTTAGGATCGCCGCCGGTACGGGGCGGTAGCTCAGTGGGTTAGAGCAGTCGACTCATAATCGATCGGTCACGGGTTCGAGTCCCGTCCGCCCCACCAGAGTTGGCGGTACGCGAACCGTATCGTCGGCAGGTAGTTGATCAAGGGCTGGCTCCAGGGCCAGCCCTTCGCCGTTGCTCGCGGTTGGGATGCGGAAGCGTGGGATCACGCTGTCGTCGCTCAGGATCTCGATGTCCTCGATGAGCGCCTCAAACATCGCCTTCTTCGCCTTGTGGCCGCCTGCTGTGATGATCTCGCGGATCTGGTTTCTGATCAGCGCCAGGCCCTCGGGCGTCGGTCCGGTCGGCGGCTGATCGAGATCGAACTGCACGCGGGCCTTGTCGGCACGCAGCTGTTTTGCCTGTTTCCGGAGGCTGGTGAGCCGGATTTGGATGTCGGGGTCTTCGTCGTCGAGAGTGCCCTTCTCGAACGCGGTCAGATAGCGGTCGACGGCGGCCGAGTTCTCTCGTAGCTGCTGGTTGATCGAGGCGAGTTCTCGGTGGCGGGTGCCGGTGGCCTGATGGTGGTCGGTGAGGAATTCGGCGACGGCCTCGGCGATGACATCGTGGCCGGTGGTGTAGAAGTCGAGCAGGGCCTGGCCGATGGCGGTTTCGAGGTCGTCGGCGTTGAATCGGTGTATGTCGCAGCCCTTGCTCGCGCCGTAGCGGTTGCGGCTCCAGCACATGTAGTAGCGGTACCGGTTGTTGCGGCCGTGGGCGACGGTGCCGATGTACTTGCTGCCGCACTGCGGGCAGGGGATCTTCCCGGTGAGGGTGTATTCGGAGGCGTTCGCGGCCCGCTGTCCGATCTCTTCGCTGCGCTCGGCGAGGATGTGCTGGGCGTACTCGAACTGCGTGTCGCTGATGATGGCCGGGTGCGCGTCAGTGACGACGATGTCCCGGAAGCTTTTCTCGCCCAGGTATCGCCGGTTGGTGATAACGAGGTCGACGGAGCGTTGCGACCAGGGCTTGCCGCGTTTGGTGCGCAGTCCCCGCTCGTTGAGCACGGTGGCGATCGCGCGCATGCCGAGGCGGTCCCTGGTGTAGAGGTCGAAGATGAGCCGGACGGTGGCCGCTTCGGCCTCGACGATCAGGTAGTTGTCTCTGCTCTTGTCGATGGCGTAGCCGATGGGTGCGGTGCCGCCGGTCCAGAGACCCTTTGCGGCCTTGCGTTCCATGCCCGCGATGACCCGGTCGATGATCACTTCGCGCTCGAACTCGGCGAAGACGCCGAGCATCTGCATGAGCATGCGGCCGACGGGGGTGGAGGTGTCGAAGGGTTCGGTGGCCGAGCGGAACGCCACTCCGGCGTCGGCGAGGTCGTCGAGCAGTGAGACGAGGTCGCGCAGCCTGCGGGAGAAGCGGTCGACCCGGTAGACGAGGACGGTGTCGAAGAGGCCGGCGCGGGCGGCGCGGAGCATCTTTTGCAGGCCCTCGCGGTCGGTGGTGGCTCCGGAGGCGTCGTCGGAGTAGATCTTGATGATCTGCCAGTCGCCGGGCTGGGATTCGACGAACGCACGGAGCTTGGTCTCCTGCGCTTCGAGGCTGTAGGGCTGGTTGTCCTCGTCGGTGGAACGGCGGATGTAGATGGCTACCCGCCGGGTGAAGGCTTCTTCGATCTGCCGGATGCGGTGCGCGGTGCGGGTTTTCTTAGCCATCTATCGACGCCTTTCATGATCACTTACCGGTGGTTGATCGTTGATCGTCAGTCCATCCATGTCGTTGGTCAAGCCACGAAATAGGCCGTGAGCTGGGGAAACACAAAGCCGGTCCGACGCCTTCGCGCCGGACCGGCTTTGGATCGGGTCATTCAGGTTGTTCGGAGGGTTGGTGCTCGTTCCACCATTCTTGGATCATGGCGGCGATGGCCGTCACGGCTTTCCGGCGATCGTCATCGCTGAGTGCTGCCGTCCGTGGCGGGCGGACGACGATCGGATCTCGCGGACGAATGTTGGGCTGTCGGGGTGGAGCTGGCTGGCGGGGTTCAGCCATAGGCGGTCGGCTGACGCGGTCTTGGGTGTGGCTTTGTCTTCGTGTTCATCGTGTACCTCCCGTAGTTGGGCGAGGAGCGGATGGCTCGCTGGGCGGATGGCGGCACGCCGCTGGCGGCCGCCGTAGGGACTTGGTATCGCTTGCTGAAGGGGTTGGCTCGTTGATGCCAGCAGGGATCCACACCGAACGGCCCCGAGCTGGGCATAAGGGCTTGATTTGCCGTTCGCCGGCGGGCAGCTGATCCAGCGAAGCAACGCGTCTGACCCGACGCTCAGCTATACCGATCTGGAGCCAATCGGGCTGGACAATACCGACAAACCGATCACACGAGCCGAGATTGCCGCGAACTTCAGCCCGGAGGTGGGCCGAGTCGTTCAAACCAGCTCGACAACCGTTGACGGCCGGGAGGCAGGAGGTACCGCCACGCCTGGTTGGGGCGCCATCCGGCCGAATCATGTCGCTAACGGCGCAAACCGCACCCGGGCACGAGTAGCCGACCGGGAAGGTTCAGCTCTTGGCCAGCCAGCGGGTGAGGGGATGGTTGGGCGTGGCCTCGCGCAGCGTGTGGGCTGCGGCGGCGAGGTGCTATCAGAGGAGCGTTGCCAAGTAGGTGCTGGTGAGGTAGCCGATGGTGGAGACGTCGACGACCAGGGCGTAGCCGGGGACGAGGATGAGGCAGATCGCGATGCGGATGCCGAGGTGGCGGGTGGCGGTGGCGGCGGTGGCCGCGCCGATCGCGGCGGCGCCGATCGCGGCCGTTAGGCCTGGAAGGCCGATGAGGCCGGTCGGGAAGGTCAGCGTGTAGGCCGCGTGAACGAGGTACACCCCAGCCGCGGCGGCGGTGATCGCCCAGGCGGGTGGGCGCATACGGGACAGCCAGTTGCCGAGTTGGGCGGCGGGGATGCGCGGGGAGACCACAGCGATGATGGCTGCGCAGGCGGCGATGGGGATGGCAGCCGTGAACGCCCAGCGCAGGTACTGGCGGTCGACCCAGCCGACCCCGACTCCGGTTCCGAGGCCCCAGAGCCCGGCGAGGGCGAGGCCGGCAGCGGCAGCGGCGAGGTAGGAGCGGCGCAGGAGGTAGCCGGTGGTGGCGGAGTCGTTCGCGCCTTGCGGGGAGAGCCAGGTGGTGGGGGCGAGTTGGGCTGCGGCGACGGCGGCTGTGGCGGCGATGGCTGCGGCGAGGGTGAGGTTGGCGATGGGAAGGCGTACGCCGACGATCCTGGTGGAGATGGTGGAGACGTCGGCGGTGGTGACCGTCTGGAGGAGCAGGGCGGCTGAGGCGGCGGCGAGCACGGCGACCGTGGTGAGGCTGCCGATGGTGAGCCGGGTGCGCGGTAACCGGGTGGTGGCGGCCGTGGGCGCCGTGGCCGTCTGCATTGCCCCGGTGAGGTGCGCGGCTCCCAGTGCGACTTCGTCTGCGCGGCCGAGGACGACCGGCGCGGAGAGTCCGGCCGTCGATGAGCGCCGTGCGGGCAGCCGAGGCGGTGGCAGAGGCGAGATCTTCGCATCGTGAAAGTTCGATGGTGCCACCTAGCGAGCGGCGGCATTCGGCCGGTAGCCACGGTGATTTCGGCCGATGGCTTGAGGGAAGCGAACTGATGGAAGACGAGCAGGTCTCGGAACCAGCACGCCGACAAGCGGCCCGATATGCGCGTCAGCAGTCGGTATGGGCCGCACCGGGTCCGGATCCGCGGGCCTCGCCGAACGGTAAGCGGCGGACGGGTCAGATGGTTCGCAGCGCTATAGCGGTTGCGCTCCTGCTCGGCGGGCCGCCGTGGCTTCTCTGGGCTGCGTTCGGGAATCCAGCTGATGTGTGGTCGTCCTGGTGGAGCGCCGGGCCGTTCACGGCCGCTTCGCCGCGGCGGGACTGCGTACGGCTTTGATCCTGGCGAATTGGCTGCTGTGGCTGGTGCTCGTGGTCCTGCTTACCGGCAGTGTCGCCGGTGTGCTTCGAGGCCGTCGGCTGCCACGATGGCGGCTGCCGATGCCGTTGCACCGCCTCGTGGCCGGGCTGACCGGAACGGCGACAGTCACTCTGGTCGCCTCGCCCGCCGCCGCAGCCGCAACACCGAGCCCTGCGGTCCACGCCGATCGATCCGCCGGACAGGCCGACGGCACGTCCGCCGCGCCACTCCGGGCACCGGCAGCCACGTCGGCCCCGGTGGAGCGAGGCACCGGCGGCCCCGACGGTACGACCTCCCGCGCGGGCACCCTGACCTTCAGGGTCGGGCACGCCCACTACGAGTACCGGGTGCGGCGAGGCGACACCCTCTCGAAGGTCGCGAAGATCTGGCTGGGCGATCCGGACCGATGGCCCGAGATCTGCCGCCTCAACTAACACCACCACTTCGCCGACGGCCGGACACTGACCGACTGCGACCTGATCTACCCCGGCTGGGAGATCCGCCTACCCGCCGACGCAACCCCGCCGCCCGAGGCCACACCAGCCGACCCAAGCCGGAGGCCTCCCCGCTCGGCGGAACCTCCTAAACAAGACCAGCCCCCATCCGTCGCCTCACCAACAGCTGGTCCCAGCCGGACGGCCGACGGCCCGAGCGGCGAGGCAGGCAGCCGGACCGGCCCGACGCCATCGGCCGCCGATCCCGCCGAGGACAATGGTGCGCACCAGCCGACCGGTTCAGATCTCGTCCTGCCTGGAGGCAGCGTCATCCCTTGGGCGTTGGCCTGCGCGATCACCGCCACCGCCGCGCTCGTGTGGCTGCAACGCCGACGCCGCTACCAGCCCGGGACCGCGGACGACGAACTGCACGACCTGCCCGCGCCGGTCCTCGCCGCCCAGCACCACACCGGACACGCCATCGCACCGCCGCCACCGTCGGAATCGGCGGCGACCTGGCAGCTGCCGACCGGCGGTGACGGAGTCATCGGCCCGGGAGCGGACGCCGCGGTCCGCGGCCTGATCGTCACTGCGCTCACCAGCGGAGAACCCACCAACCCCGCACAGCAAGCCGAAGTCATCATCGACCAAGACACCCTCACCAAGCTCGTCGGCGAGACACCAATCACCGGGTGGCCACGGCTGCACATCACCGGCACCCTCGAGCACACCCTGACTCTGCTCGACACCCACCTGCTGCGCCGCGCCCGCATTCTCCACGAACACGATCTCACTGACATCGAAAACCTGCGTGACGTCGCGCCGTCCGAGGAATCACTGTCGCCGCTGCTGGTCATCACCCACGCCGGGCAGGCCGCCGGCAGCAGCCGAGCCCCGATCACGTACGGCCTCACCCACGGCTTGGACATCACGGTCGTGGTTCTCGGTCATTGGCCCCACGGACCGTCCGTCTCGGTATCCGATGACGGAGACGCTCGAACCGACCCCGACCGCCCACAGCTCTCCGCGACCCAGCTTCCGGTCCTCGACGCCACCACCACACGCGAACTGCTGGACACTGCCCGCGAAGCGCACACCGGAGAGCCCCGGCCGAGCCTCTCACGACCAGTGCCACCTTCGTCTGCCGCCACCGCGACCGCCGAGCCAGCCGCAACCGCATCTCCGACGACCACCAGTCGCACGGAGAGCGCTCTGACGGGAACGACAACCGAGATCGCCGCGCCCAAACGTGCGCGGCTCCGCGTGCTCGGCAAAGCGCGAATCGAGGACATCACGGCAGAGGGCCGGCCGCTGCGGGCCAAAGCGCTGGAACTGGCCGTGTTCCTTGCCGTGCATCCCGGCGGGGCCAGCACCCGCGACATCGGGGAGTACCTCGAACCCGACGCTCGCATCAGCCAAGCCGACCAACGCGTACACACCAACGCCTCGAACCTGCGCCACGTCCTCGGACGGGCCGGCGACGCCGAGACCAAGAACGCCTACGTCATCAAGTCTTCCGGGAAATACCGGCTTGACCCGGACACCGTCGACATCGACCTCTGGATGCTGCGCGACCTGCTCCGCGCCACCTCCACCGCCCCCAGTCCACGCCGACGCGAGCTGCTGACCGCCGCCTGCGCCCTCTACACGGGCCCGCTGGCCGAAGGCAGCGACTACGAATGGCTCGCGCCCCACCGCGGAACCGTCCGCCGCTGGGGCACCGACGCCCACCTTCTCCTCGCCGACGAACTGCTCGCCACCGAGCCGCAGACCGCCTCCGACCTGCTCGACAAAGCGATCACGCTGGACCGGTACAACGAAGCGCTGTACGTCAAAGCCATGCACGCCCGGCACGCCATCGGCGACACCGCCGGGATCCGCACTCTACTTCGAGCCCTGACCAAGGCATTGTCCGACCTCAACGCCGAACCGCAGGAGGAGACCATCGCCTTGGCCGCACGACTACGCGCGACATCCGACGACCAGTAGTGCTCGGCGGTCCGCTGGTCCGGCCCATCCTGCGAGCGGTAGCAGACCAGCATGCGACCGTCGTGATCTGATAGCACCGCATGGCGATGTTGGGGTGGTGGCGCGGGCACCGGCGATGAATTGCAGCCCGATTGTCCGTCACCCGATCACGAAGGGCGGAGCCGGGCGTCGGAAGCGAGGTCGCCCGCTCGTTCCAGCGCCTGACCGATGCCAGACTCCTCGTCGTCAACGGACGGGAGCTACTCCGATCACAGCAACAGCAGAGTCTAGAGAGACCGCTGGCCTGGTGCCCCGCTCAACAGGCGGAGGCACCAGGCCTACAAGAGCATTCGTCGTTCAGCTACCGGATCTCGGCGACGTCAGTCGCGATGGCGCGGGCACCGGCCATGAGGTGAGCGCCGGGTCAAGCGCCAGGCGCTCTGCGTCACCACGGGCGTGATCATGGCGTCATGTGTACTGGTTCATCGCCATGCTCCTGTGGCACGGCGAGCGATTCGGGTCTTACGGCTGCAAATGGTCCCGGTTGCGAAGGTGCGCATCGCAGAGCGCGGCCGCGTCCTCGCTGCTCACCGTCCGTAGGACGACGCCGCCGAGGAGCGCAACGGCATTGATCACCACCACATCCTGTCAGAGCACGACGCGGTAGTGGGTGGTCAGCCTGAGGTCGTCGCCGAGAAGGTGCAGTGCCACCATCGGTGGTGGCGCCTCGTCGATGACCGGCTCGCCCTCGATGGCGAGGCGCACGGTGGAAGCCACCCCAGGCGCGACGATCAGGGGTTTCCCGCCGAATGTGCTGACCGCGGGGGTGTGCGCATGCCCGCAGAGGACGGCGACCACGTTCCGATGGCCAGCCACGAGCCCGGCCAGCCGTTCGGTCGAGAACTGCCTGATCTCGTCGATGTAGGGCGCGCCAAGGACCACCGGCGGGTGGTGGAAACACACGAAAGCAGGCATGTCCGCGGCCGCCGTGAGCTCGGCGTCGAGCCAGTCCAGTGTCTGCTCGTCCAACCTGCCGTCGTGGCGACCGGGTATGGTCGAGTCGCACATCGCGAACAACACGCCGTCGACGTGATAGGCCCGATTGATCGGCTGGTCCCCGGCCTCCTCGCCCAGAAGAGCCTTGCGGAACGGCTGGCGGGCGTCGTGATTGCCCGGGCAGAACAGAGCCGGACCGGCCGGATCGATAAGTCGCCGAGCCTGCTCGTACTCCGGCTCGGTCCCGCGATCGGTGACGTCGCCGGTGATCAGCACGACATCGGCCGGTATCGCGAGCCCCGCCAGATACCGCATCACGCGCCGAGTCCGCTCGGCGTTGCGCTCGCTGCCGTCGACGTGGGTGTCGCTGACATGCGCGATGATCATCACGCTCACATGATAGTCATTTCGGGCCCTTCTAAGCGGACAGCCGGCGGACTCCACGACACCGCGGAATGAACGGCGGGGGAACGTCGCGACGTCGGGAGATCTAGCGAATCTCCACCAGGCCACTGCACACTGTAACTCTGACGTGGACGAGGCTCCGTTGGCGCTTCCCGGGAGTGGAGTCGCCGACGATGCCGAACAGGGAGTCGAATGGACATCAGACGGCTGACCGGCCCCAGGAAACCTGATTCACCCCGTCTGTCGCCCGAGCGCGACACCGACGAATCCGCCACCTTGACTTACAAGATCGCCATGGCCGAGTACGACAACGCGCGATTCTTCCTCGCCGCCAGCAGCGAACAGGCCATGAGCCGCTTCAATTTCTTCATTCTCCTCACCTCGGCCGCCATCGCCGGCTCCAGCGCGGTCACGACATCGGCCAACCTGGCAACGCAATTCAAGGTGTTATTCGCGGCGGTGGCCGGAGTTCTCATCCTCGCCGTCGGCTCGCTGGCGTTCCAGCGGCTGGCGCACTTCGACGTAGTTCGCGCGGAGTATCTGGCCACCATCAACCTGATCCGTGGCTATCTGGCCGATCAGGCGCCCGCAGTCGCGCCCTTCTTCGTCATCCCCGTGCAGAGGCTCGACAATCCCTGGAACTGGAAACTGCGGCCAGCCCTGCAGAATCTGTCAACCACGGTCTCGATCATCAACAGCATCGCAGCTGCCGTCGTCGCCGCGGCGCTCGTCCACACCGCGTTGCCGGCGTCCCGGCCCGCTGTCCTCTACGGCGCCGGAATCTCAGCCGGTCTCCTGTGCGGAGTGATCCACTGGTTCAATCAGTACCGGATTGTCTCACGCGGGAGGACGGCACTCTCCCAGCGGCTCGTCGCACTGTCCCAAGCCGGCGCGGATTCGGTGCCGGCACAGCGAAGAGGGTGAATACGGATCCTTGATCGGGCGTTACGCGGATGTCGACAACAGCGAGAATCCCACAGCGGCAGGTCATTGGCTCGAGCGAGTGGCCCAGCACCCGTTTTTCGCGGAACTCAAGCGGGACGGGCTGGCCCGGTTGGCGGTCGGCGGAGGTTCCCGAGTCATCGATGTCGGCTGCGGTCCGGGCTCCGATCACGCCACCGTGCTACGGATACTTCGGGACGGTGGCGGCGTGCTGGTTGGCCTCGATCGATCCGCCGCGATGCTGGCCCTTGCGGAACGGGCCGCGGCAACCGGCTTGCCCGCCCGCTATGTCCGGGGGAATGCCGAGGACCTGCCGTTTCGCGATGGTTGGTTCGACGCCGGCCGGGCCGAGCGGGTGTTCCAGTACGTCGCTCGCCCGGACCGTGCGATCGCCGAGATTGCCAGGGTCATCAGGCCCGGCGGCCGGATCCTGATCAACGACCCAGACCACGAATCACTGGTGATCGACCACCCGGCGCCGGATCTCTGGCGCCGGGTCAAAGCGTTCCGGACGGACGTCACGCGACCCAACGGGCGCGGCGCACATCAGCTCCGCCGGCTCTTCAAGGAGGCTGGATTGGCCGACATCACCGTGGATGTTCGAACGCTTCAGGTCAGCAGTCTGGCGGAGGCGTTCGACTGTCAGACGTGGGGGCGGCGAGCGGTCTCGTACGGTGCGATCTCGGAATCCGAATGTGCGATCTGGGAGTCCGGGCTGGCCGAGATGGACGCCGGCGGAAACTTCACCTACGCCATGAATTACTACTCGGTGGCCGGAACCAAGGCGGCGGCGTGAACGGCGAACCGCCCCCGGCGAACGCCGAGCCGTTTGAGGCGATCATGACCCACTGGCTCCGATCCCATTGCGCCGGCATAGTTCAGAGATTCCTCGCCGGGAGCAGACCGCACGAGGCGGAATGGCATCCCAACGGCTTCATCGTCTGCAAGCTGGCGATCCCCTGCCCCTATCCGGTGGTCCGATTTCACATCTGGCCGGAGTCGGGTCGGCTGATACACGCCGACCATCCGGTCATACACTCGCACGACCGCCACATGACCTCCATGGTGATCTGCGGCGACTACTCGGACGAGTTGTACGCGATCACGCCTGAGGACGGCTCCGGCGGTGAACTCCGCCAGATCATGAACGTGATCCCCAACCCGGAGTCCATCGGCAGGGACTCCCGCGAGATTCTGATCCCTTCCGGACGACACGTTCACCTGACGCTGACTCGGCGGCGACACGTACCCGCCACCGCGGTGCATGCGATGGCCGCGGGCGCGATTCATGCGACAGTGGTCACCGGCCTGTGCGCCACACTCGTGGTCAAGTCCAGCAGTGTCGGCGGTGGCCTCGAATACGTGCTCGGTGGAAAGGACGCGCGGCGGATTCCGGTGTCCCGGCCACGGCTGGCCGCTGCCGACCTGCGGCGGTACTGGGATCAGCTTCGCCCGGGCCTGGAGTCGTTTCTCGACCGAGGAGGAGACGCATGCTGAGACTGCTGGCCGGAGAAGTCAGCTTGCCACGTTTCGACGACTCGGTACGCGATCTCGTACGGCAGAGCTGGGCCCCATACCGGACCGCGACGGTCACCACCCGTGAGGTGGCATTGGCGGCGATGCGGCCGATCGCGAGATCGGTGCGGGACGATCGCCTCGAACTCGCGGCGCGACTGCTTCGGGAGTTCCACACCGCCGGGATCGCGCCCTATCTCTCCGTGCTGCGGGAGAACGCCGACGGGCTCCGCTTCGTGCTGCCCCCGATCGTCGAGTGGCATACCTGTTCGTACCACGTCGTGGACGGCATGCACCGCCTGTTCGCCGCGCGCGGTCAAGGGCTGGAGAGCGTTTTCGCTCTGGTGGTCGAATCATCAGCGCTTCCGCCGCCGACCCTGGCGCCGTGCGAATGGGCAGAGGTGAAGGTCGTCGACTATGCCGAGACCCGCGACGAGAAGTTCCCCGGATTCGTCGCGGACCTCTTCCGTCCCACCGCCAAGTTCCTTGACGCCCGGTCGGGGCCCTTCTTCAGCGAGACGCAACTACTGGCGGCCTTCGACACGACGGTCTAGTCTTGCCGAGCAAGTTCGAACGCAGGTTTGGTGGTCGTAGGCAATCAAAGACCTGGTCAATGGCTGGCCGGTAATGCGGTTGTGCCAGATCGCGCCCGTCCTGTCTCGTTAGGACAACTGAGTTTCCGGATCGAGTTGTCCGCATGCTTTGCGTGACATACCCGAGAAGGACTCTCGTCGCTAACCAGGCGGCGCAATTCCTTTGCCCGCCCCAAGCGGAGCGACGTTTCGCCATGGTTGAGAGCGCTCATCTCGGCCGATTCCGTGCACATGGAGACGTCTGCTGGATTGCCGGGGAAGTGCGGATATTCCAACGGTCTGAATGAGTCAGGCCGCGAGGCCGATGCCTCGTCGCGTCGGACTTCTCCGTAGCCACAAGCGAGCTCTCTGTGGCGGAGGTACGACTGCGGGGCCACTACCGGCCGGACCAGCACGGGTCTGCTGCACCGATAGGTGACATCTGAGATGGCTTGCCGTGACGGCGGGCTGGAAGGATGTTGCTGTGCCCAAG
>NZ_CAKUCL010000173.1 GCF_934643405.1 uncultured Actinoplanes sp. | reverse complement strand
GTCGACGACTGCCCGCGGGTCGACGACTGCCCGCGGTCTGGCGACAGCCCGGCGGCGCAGCGACAGCCCGGCGGCACGCCGACAGCCCGGCGGCGCAGCGACAGCCCGGCGGCACGCCGACAGCCCGGCGGCACGCCGACAGCCCCGCGCGCCAGGCGGCGCGGCCACAGCCCGGCGGCACGCTGACAGCTCGGCAGACGGCTCGGCCGGCTGATGGGCGTCAAAGGCGGGACAGCGCCGGTGGGATCTGGCGGGCCGTGCCGGAAGCCAGCGGGGTGGGCAGTTCGTCCGGGCGGAACCACGCCAGCGCGGACGACTCCTCGCTGATGCGCTCGACCGCGCCG
The DNA here is from genome assembly GCF_934643405.1 of uncultured Actinoplanes sp. Lineage (GTDB taxonomy): Bacteria > Actinomycetota > Actinomycetes > Mycobacteriales > Micromonosporaceae > Actinoplanes. The sequence continues at coordinate 14,717 of NZ_CAKUCL010000173.1, read as the reverse complement.
GGTGGGCACCGCAGCAGGTAACGCACGTCGTAGTGCACCGAAGGCCCGGCCACGCCGGCCCCGTCGGTGCAGCGGACCTCGTGAACGTCGACGTCGATCGGCTCCGGGTCGAGGATCAAACCCGAAATTCCCGACTCCTCCGTGGCCTCGCGGAGGGCCGCGGCGGACAGCGACGTGTCGTCCGGCTCGCAATGGCCGCCCAGCTGCATCCAGCGGCCGAGACGGCCGTGCAGGCACAGCAGCACCCGCCCGGCCGCGTCCACCACCAGCGCGCTCGCCGTCACGTGACCGGGCCGGTGCGCGCGGGTCATCGCGGCCGGCCCGGCGGCCAGGAGCTCCAAGGTTCGTTTGCGGGCCAGGTCGGCCTCCTCGGAGGTGGCCGGCCAGTCGCTCAGCACGCGCACCGCGTCCGCGTGCAGATCAGATGTACCCGAGCTCACCGAGCTCCTTTAGCTCGTCGACCAGCGACTTGACCTCCTGCGCGCGCTCGCGCGGGCAGACCAGCACCGCGTCCGGCGTGTCGACGATGACCAGGTCGCGGACGCCCATGGCGGCCACCAGGCGACCCGACGTGGGCACCACGACCAGGTTCTCGGTCTCGCGCAGCAGCACCCCGGGCTTGGCCGCCTCGTCCTGGCCCACCACGACGTTGCCGGCGGGGTCGGCGGCGAGCACCTCGCCGAGGGTGTGGAAGTCGCCGACGTCGTTCCAGCCGAAGTCGCCGGGAATCGAGCCGACCCGGCCGACCGTGGCCGCGCCCTCCATCACCGCGTAGTCCACCGAGATGCGCGGCAGGGTCGGCCAGACCTCGCCGAGCACCTCCTCGCGGGCCGCGGTGTCCCACACCTGCGCGATGCGGGAGACGCCGGCGGCCAGTTGCGGCTGCTGGCGGGACAGCTCGGCGAGGAACACGTCGACCCGCCAGACGAACATGCCGGCGTTCCACAGATAGTTACCGGACCGTACGTAACTTTCCGCTACCTCGTAGGACGGCTTCTCCTTGAACTCCTCGACCGCCATGACCGGCCCGTCGCCGAAGGCGCCGCCGCACTGGAGGTAGCCGTAGCCGGTCTCCGGACGCGTCGGCGTGATGCCCAGCGTCATCAGCAGGCCCTGCCGCGCGCCGACCATCGCCTTGCGGATGACCTCGGTGAAGGCGGCCTTGTCGGCGATCAGGTGGTCGGACGCGAAGGAGCCCATGACGGCTTCCGGGTCGCGCCGGGCGATCACCGCCGCGGCCAGCGCGATCGCCGCGCAGGAATCCCGCGGCGACGGCTCGACCAGCACGTTCTCTTCCGGGACCGAGGTCAGCTGACGGGACACGGCGGCCGCGTGGGCGACGCCGGTGACCACGAAGATCCGGTCCCGGGTGGCGAGCATGTCCAGCCGGTCGACCGTCGCTTGCAACAGCGACGCGTCGGTGCCGGTCAGGGGGTGAAGAAACTTGGGGTGCCCGGCGCGGGACAGCGGCCAGAGGCGGGTTCCGGTGCCCCCGGCCAGCACGACGCCGTACAGCGCACCTGGTTGCTCGCTCATGTCACAGAGTGTAAAGGGTCAGAGGCTTGCGACTCGTTTCCACGTGCTGACGTGTACTTCCGCGCTGGACGCCCACGTGAACTCCTTCGCCCGGTCGAAACCGGCCTTCGCGAGGGTCAGCCGGCGTTGTTCGTCGTGCAGCAGATCGGCCAGATCGGAGGCGATCCGATCGGGATCCTCGGTGGTGTACGCCACAGCGTCGCCGCCCACCTCGGGCAGGGAGAGCCGTGGGGTGGTCAGCACCGGGGTGGCACAGGCCATCGCCTCGAGGATCGGCAGCCCGAAGCCCTCGCCGAAGGACGGGTAGCAGGCCACCAGCGCGCCGCCGAGGAAGCCGGGCAGATCCGCGTACCGCAGGTACCCGGGGCGCAGCAGGCGCAGGTGGGACGGCACCTCGGCGACCGCGCGGTCGATCTCGTCGTCGTGGCCCTGACCGCCGGCCAGCACCAGCGCGGGCGGGTGCGGCCAGTCGGCGACCGCGCGGGCCCAGCCGCGGATCAGGTTCGGCACGTTCTTCCGCGGTTCCTTGGCGCCGAGGAACGCCACATAACCCGAGTCGCCCAGGCCGAGACGGGCCCGCACGCGCGCCTTCTCCTCGTCGGTCGGCGCGTGGAACGCCGCCTGATCGACTCCGTGGTACGCCACGTCGATGCGCGTCGGGTCGGCGTCGAGCAGCCGGATCAGCTCGTCGCGGGTGGCCTTGCTCGGCACGATCACCCGGGCGGCGCGGCGCAGCGACGTCTTGATCGCGCTGCGGAAGAACGTGCGCTTGGTGTTGTCGTAGTGCTCCGGCTCGGTGAAGAACGTCGCGTCGTGCACGGTCACCGTCACCGGGCAGCCGGCCCGCAGCGGGCACGTGTAGAACGGCGAGTGCAGCACCTGCGCGCCGACCTGCTGGGCCAGCAGCGGCAGGCCGGTCTGCTCCCAGGCGAGCCGGGCGGGACGGTGCGCGACGGCGGCGGGGCCGGCGATGACCTCGGCGTCACCGAGCATGCGGCTGTAACGCTCCGCATCCGAACGCTGGGCCACGACGGCCAGATCGATCCGCTCCGGGTCGATCTTCCCGAGGGCGCCGAGGAGTCCGTCGACGTATCTGCCGACGCCTCCTCGGTCCGCGGGAACGCTGGTGGCGTCGACGAGCACTCGCGGGGGGCGACCGGCGGTCACGAGGCAACTCCCAAAGAGGTTGTAAGTCAGACCACCAGCTAGCGTACGCCCGGAATGCATTACGCACGCGACCGCGACACCGCGTTGTCCGAACCGATTCAGCAAACTCATCGGGCGTTCAGGATCGGTTACTTACGGTGACGGCACTATCGTTGGCCCGGTGGATACGACCATCCCGCAGGCCTTCGCTGCCGCGGTGCGCCGCGACCCGACGACGCCGCTGCTGACCTGGTACGACGATGCCTCCGGCGACCGCACCGAGCTGTCCGGCGCGACGCTGGACAACTGGGTCTCGAAGACGGCGAACATGCTGATCGACGGCTCCGGACTCGGCTCGGGCGACACCGCGGCGGTGCTGATGCCGCCGCATTGGCAGACGGCGGCGGTCGTGCTCGGCGCCTCGTCGGCCGGCCTCGCGGTCGCGCTGGGCGGCGACCCGGGACCGGCCGATGTGCTCTTCACCAGCGCGGACACCGACACGACGGGCTGGGTGGCGGACGATCGTTTCGTGACCGGGCTGCTGCCGCTCGCCATGCCGCTGCGCGAGGTGCCGGCGGGTTCTGTCGACTATGTGACAGAAGTACGCAACTTCGGCGACCACTTCGCGGGAGCGCCGGTCTCCCCGGACGACCTGGCCCTGGCCGCGCCGGTCCGGCTGAGCCACCTCGCCGTGCTGCGCACCGCCACCGAGCGGGCCGGCGAGCTCGGCATCACCGCCGGCGACCGGGTGCTGATCGACGCACGCACCTACCCCGACCCGATCGACTGGCTGTTCGCGCCGCTGGTGGCCGGAGCATCGGTGGTGCTGTGCGCGAACCTCATCCCGTCGAAGGTCGAGAGCCGGTCGGAGTCGGAGAAGGTCAGCGTCGTCCTCGCCTGAGCAGTGCCAGCTGCTCGAAGGCGGCCAGCGACTCGGGATTGGCCAGCGCGCCCTTCGCGGCGGCGGCGTCCACCGGCGTGCCGGTCAGGATGCGTTTGACCGGCACCTCGAGTTTCTTGCTCGACAACGTGCGCGGCACCGCCCGTACCTGGTGGATCTCGTCCGGGACGTGCCGGGGCGACAGCGCGGCACGCAGCTCGGCCGTGATCCGCTTGCGCAGGGTGTCGTCCAGCTCGGCGCCCTCGGCGAGCACGACGAACAGCAGCAGCTCACCGTTGGGGTTGTCGTCCTGCTCCAGGTGCACGACCACCGAGTCGGCCACCTCGGGCAGGGCCTCGACCACCGAATAGAACTCCGAGGTCCCCAGCCGTACGCCGCCGCGGTTCAGCGTCGCGTCCGAGCGCCCGGTGATCACGCAGGTGCCGTCGGCCGCGATGGTGATCCAGTCGCCGTGCCGCCACACGCCCGGGAAGACGTCGAAGTACGCCTCGCGGTACCGCTTGCCGTCCGGGTCGTTCCAGAACCCGACCGGCATGCTCGGCATCGGCGCGGTGATCACGAGTTCGCCCAGTTCGCCGACGACCGGCCGGCCCTGCGGGTCGTACGCCTCGACGCGCGCACCCAGGCAGCGGCAGGCGATCGACCCGGCGACCACCCGGTGCAGCGGGGTGGCGCCGACGAATCCGGTGCACACGTCGGTGCCGCCGGACAACGACTGCAGCTGCTGGCCGGTGCCGACCGCCTGATAGACCCAGTCGAAGCCCTCGGGCGGCAGCGGCGCGCCGGTCGACCCGATGCCCTTGAGCCGCTTCCGTGGCTGCAGACCGGCCTTGCGGCAGGCCATCAGGAACGGCGCCGACGTCCCGAAATACGTCATTCCCGAGGTGGCTGCCAGGTCCCACAGAACCGACAGATCGGGGTATCCGGGGTTGCCGTCGAACAGCACGATCGACGCGCCCACCGCCGGGCCGCTGACCAGGAAGTTCCACATCATCCACCCGGTCGTGGTGAACCAGAAGAAGCGGTCGCCGGGGCCGAGGTCGTGGTGCAGCGCGAGGATCTTGAGGTGTTCCAGCAGGATGCCGCCGTGGCCGTGCACGATCGGCTTGGGCAGCCCGGTGGTGCCGGAGCTGTAGAGCACGTAGAGCGGGTGATCGAACGGGACGGCCGCGAACGCCATCTCCTCGTCGCCGTCGAGGTCGCGGAACTCGTCGCGGGACGGGTCGAGATAGCCGATCGTCACCACGGAGTCGATCGACGGGATCGCCTCGACGATCGAGGCCACCTCCGCGCGGCGGTCCACCGGCTTGTCCCCGTACCGGTAGCCGTCGACCGCGACCAGCAGCTTCGGCTCGATCTGACTCCATCGGTCGATCACGCTGCGCGCCCCGAACTCCGGCGCGCACGACGAGAACACCGCGCCGAGGCTCGCGGTGGCGAGCATCAGCACGTACGTCTCGGGGATGTTCGGAGCGTAGGCGGCCACCCGGTCACCGCGGCCGATGCCGCGTGCCGTCAGCCCGGCACGCACCCGCCGCACCCGCTCGCGCAGCTCACTGGCGGTGAGGGTCAGCGGGTCGCGGCTCTGCGAGTACGCCAGGACCACCGGCTCGCCGTCGGCGATGCCCGGCATCCGCAGCACGTGCTCGGCATAGTTGACGGTGGCTCCGGGAAACCACTTCGCACCCGGCATCGCGCGCTCGCTCAGCACGGCGACCGGCGGGTCGTGGGCGATCACCTCGAAGTAGTCCCAGATCGACTGCCAGAACCCGTCGAGGTCGGTGACGGACCACTCCCAGAGCGCCGCATAGTCGTCGAAGGCGAGCCCTCGCTCACGCTCCAGCCAGGACATGTACTGCCCGATCCGCGACGTCTCGCGAACATCGGCCGGCGGCTCCCACAAGACTGTGCCCGTCATGCCCACACCTTAACGCTCATTCAGCCCGCGCTCTCCCCTCGTGCCCGCTGGATGGCAGCACGCCGGTCCAGCCGGTGCTGACGACGGATCAGAGCCTCCCGGAACCGGCGCTCGTCGTCCATGTCGCCGGGCAACACAGGCGGGACGTGACGGGGTTTGCCCTCCACATCGACGGCCACGAAGACCAGGTACGCCGTGGCCACGGTGATCGGTTCGTCCTCGGCGGTGTCCCAGCGCTCGGCGGCGAGCTTGACGCCGACCTCCATCGAGCTGCTGCCGGTCCAGTTCACCTGTGCGTACGCGTGCACAAGGTCGCCGACGCGCACCGGCTCCAGGAAGACGATCTCGTCGATCGCGGCGGTCACCGCGGTTCCGCCGCTGTGCCGCGCCGCGGCCGCCCCGGCGACGTCGTCGACGAACTTCATCAGCACACCGCCATGCACGGTGCCGTACAGATTGACGTCCACCGCGGTCATGATCCGGCTCAGAGTGACTCGCGAATACGCGGTCGGACGGCCCTCGCTCATGATCCGTAGGTTACGGCGTGCTTCCCCCGGGTTGCCCAGCCCAGGTAGCGTGCCGGACAGCGAGCCACCAGGGAGAAGACGTTGCGGCACTTCAGGTCGATCTTGTACGCGCTCGTGCTGGCGCCGGCCGTGTGGGTTCTCGCCGCCGTGGGGCTGACCCACGACCTGACCACGCGGGGGCGCGACGACTTCGCGGTGGAGTCCATCACGGGCCTCCTGCTGCTGGTGCTCGGCGGCGCGGCGTACGCAATCCTGGTCTTCGCCCCGATCTCCCCCGCCGGGCCGATGGTCGCCGGTCTCGCCTTCCTCGGCGTCTCGGCCTGGGCGCTGCAGGCGCCGTCGGCTTACGCCGGCCTCTGGCCGCAGGGCGTGGCGAAGGAGGGCTTCGATCTCAGCAGACCGGGGTACGGGCTGGCGGCCTTGCTTGCGGTTCCCCTGATCTGTACGGCGTTGAGCGCGCGACGGTGGGAGCGATACGAGCCGCCGGTGCTGCCGATCATCGGGCGGATCGGGCGCGTGCGAGGAGCGGCCACGGTGGCGGGCACGCCGATCGCGGCCGTGGAGACGACCCCGTTGCCGCGGCGCGGGGTGGACCCGGACGCCACGACGCTGCTGCCCGGCCGCAGGACCGACCCGGACCCGACCACCGTCCTGCGGCTTCCGGCGTCGTCGGACAACACGACGACGGTGATCGCCTCGGGCGACGACACCACGGTGATCCGGTCGGCGCCGGACGAGGCCACGGTCACGCTCGACGGCGAGGATCCGACGGTCGTGGTGGCCGAGGCGGACACGGCGGTCGTGGTGAGCGGGGACGACGAGCCGACCGAGGTCTCGTCGGGTGAGGGTTCGCCGGTCGATGGGTCGCCCTCGCCCGACGCGGAGCCGGCGGACGACGAGCCGACCGCGGCGGTACCGGGAGGCTCGGCGGTCGCCGCTCCGGACGAGCCGAAGGCCGGGACCTCGGCCGCGGACGACGACGAGCCGGAAACCGTCGCCTCGGAGACCGTCGCCTCGGAGACCGTCCCCTCGGGGACCGCCGCTCCGCAGGCCGCCAGGCGGCCCATTCCGCTGCCCCGCGCGGTGCCGGCCGAGGAGCGGACGCAGGACCTCAGCGATCGGACCGACCCGGAGCGGACCCGGGTCATCCGGCTCCCGCTGGGCGATCAGGGCGAGCAGACCCAGATCGTCCGCCTGCCGGGTGAGCAGACGCGGGTCATCCCGTTCCCCGGCGGCGGCGACGACACCGAGGTGATCCGGCTGCCGGTGCGGGCCGACGATCAGGAGAACACGCAGGTCATCCGGCCGACCGTCGAGCCACCCCGTACGGACGTCATTCAATTCCCGATCCGCAACGGCGCCAAGGAGGAGCGCCCGTCCTCCATCGCCGACGCCGAGGCGCCGGACACCTCTGAGGACCCGACCAGCCGCATCGTCCCGCCCGAGCCGCGCCGCGACGAGGACGCCCCGAAGCGATCGATGACGGTGATGAACATGGAACGCCCGCCGGACGACGACGAGTAGTCACGGGTCAATCACCCGTTCGTGCTCGTACAAATGATCGAGAAATGTAGTATCGTCACGGCATGGCGTCCCCGGATGACGTACGGCTGACCACCCGCCAGCAGCAGATCCTGGCGATGATCCGTGACTGGGTCGCCCGCCACGGCTACCCGCCCACGATGCGCGAGATCGGCGCCGCGGTCGGTCTCGCCTCCCCCTCCTCGGTGGCCCACCAGCTCAAGGCGCTCGAGGAGATGGGCCTGATCCGCCGCGACGCCAGGGGTTCGCGCGCGGTCGACATCCGAACCACGCCCGCCGCTGCGGAGGCCGGCAGCAGCGATGCCGACGTGCGGGTCCCGCTGGTCGGCGCGATCGCGGCCGGCACCCCGATCCTGGCCGACGAGCAGGTCGAGGAGGAGCTGACCCTGCCACAGAGCCTGGTGGGCCGCGGCCGCCTGTTCGCCCTGCGGGTCAAGGGCGACTCCATGATCGAGGCAGCCATCTGCGACGGCGATCTGGTCGTGGTCCGTCAGCAGCAGGTGGCCGAGAACGGCGACATCGTCGCCGCCATGATCGACGGCGAGGCCACCGTGAAGGCCTTCCGCCGCACCGGCCAGCGCGTGGACCTGCTCCCCCGCAACCCGGCCTACGACGTGATCCCCGGCAACCAGGCGGTGATCCTGGGCAAGGTGGTCAGCGTCCTGCGCCGAGTCTGACGCCCTCGGCCGCTAGTCTGGAGGCGATGCCGCGACCGCGGTGTTCCGGACGAGGACGCGTCGTACCCGGCCCGCAAAGACGACCGTGTGTGAGGTTGTCATGGCATGGGTCGTGCTGGTTCTCAGTGGCGTTCTCGAATCCGTCTGGGCCGTCGCCCTGAGCCGCTCCGAGGGCTTCTCCCGCCCGATCCCGTCGGTGATCTTCGGCGTCGGTCTGCTGCTCAGCATGGGCGGTCTGGGCTACGCCTTGCGCTCGATCCCGGTCGGCACCGGTTACGCCGTGTGGGTGGGCATAGGCGCGGCCGTCACCGCCGTCGCCGGCATGCTCTTCCTCGGCGAGTCGTCCAGCGTCCTGCGAATCCTGTCCTTGCTGCTCGTCGTCGCGGGCGTGATCGGCCTGAAGGTCTTCCACTGAGGCTGCCTCCGCCCCGGCGCCCGCGCCGCAGCTCGGTGATCGTCGAGCATCCCGGGCGAGGAGATCGACACATCGACACGCGTTAGTACGCTGAGGTGATGCCGGGCCTCAGCGATCCGAACACCGCCATGTCGGCGCGCGGCCAGTAGCAGGCATGCCGAAGCGTCCGCACGGTGGCGGCGACAGCCGAGCACATGCCGGTCGCCCGGTGCGGGTGGAAAGTGTCCGACAGGCACAGGACGCCATCGAAGTCGCAGCCCGAGCCGGCCGCGTGGGGCAAGGCGTCACCCGCAGAACCGGCGAACCGCATGGCCGCCCCGAAGGAGAACCTACCCGGGTTCCGGGCGGCCCGGACGAGACCGTGCGCCAGTCGATCATCATGGAGAACTCCGCCGCCGTCGTGCTGGCCGACGGCGGCTGGCGCGTCAAGCAGAACCCGACGCCGCAGGAGGTGGCGCGGGCTCGGGAGGAAACCGGAGACACGGGCAACCCGGCGTCGAATCCGGACTATCTTCTCGAGGGACGGGTCTTCGACTGCTATTCGCCGACCAAATCGGACAAGAGCGTGCGTGGTGTCTGGAGCGAGGTCGAGGACAAGGTGGTGGAGCGTCAGCAGACCCAGCGAGTCGTGGTGAACTTGGAGCGCTGGCGCGGAGACGTCAGCGCGTTGCGCAAACAGTTCGCGGACTGGCCGATCGAAGGCCTCAAGGAGGTCAAGGCCATCACGGCCGATGGCGAGATCCTGCAATTCGAGCTTCCCCGCGCAGAGCCTCCCGGGCCAGGAACGAGGAACGTGACCGATGGCGCTTGAGTACAGACTGGTCCTTGCCGGACCGGCGACCGCCGAAGAGGTGGCCGAGCGGGCCATGACGGACACGGCCGACCGTCCGTCCGGGGACGGCCCACTGCTGACCGCGGACCTCTTCGCCAAATACGGTTTCCTGCTCACCGTCCGGGCCGGCAAGAACGCCTATGTGGAAGTCGAAGCAGACGACGAATCCTGGCTCTGGGAGCCGGCCGAGTACGTGTCGGTCAACTTCCGCATGGACAAGTTTGCGGATCTCAACCGATCGGTGATCCACATGTTGACCGTGGTACGACGACTGCTGAGCACCGGTTCCGAGGACGCCGCGCTGGTTCTGAACGGCGACGTCCTCCTGCTCACGCGTCTGCACGGCGCAGTCGCCAAGTACCGGCGCGAACAATGGTGGCTGAGCTATCCCGGCGCTGATGACGTGATCGACGTCTAGCGCATCCTCACCAGGGCGTCTCTCAAGCCCTCCCGCGTGCGCCGCCTGTTCTCGTTCGTCGCGCCTGCGAACAGCAGCAACACCCCGACCGGCACCAGCACCAACCAAGGCCCGACCAACGTCATCGCGAAATGGATCGCCGCGAAGGCCGTTGCCAAGGCGCCGACGACCACCGGGGCCTGCTGGCGGTTCATCGAGCCGACGATCAGCGTTGCCACCGCTCCGAGCAGGAGCAGCACCTCGCGCACCTCGCCGCCGTTGCCCGCCAGCACGATGCCGGCGGTCGGCACGAACGCCGCCAGCAACGCCGGGCCGTACGCCGCCCAGCTGCTCAAGTCGTCCCGGGTTCGCGACTCGATCACGCCGACCAGCAGGGCCAGCGCGGCGAACGGCAGCGTGTACGCCTCGGGCAGGCCCACGTTCGCCAGCGCGATGAACAGCCACCAGCCGACGATCTCGAAGCCGACCGCCGTCCAGAACAGCGCGCGGCGCTGGCCGGCGGGGCGTCCGGCCCGGGCGGCCGCCAGGCCCAGCACGGCGCCCCAGACCGCGAGCATCGCGGCCAGGTGCGCGGGCGCGTCGAACGCGAGGATGCCGGCCAGCAGCGCGGAGGCGTACCCGCTCCACTCGACCGTCATGGCCTCGACCTTGTACTGCGGCAGGCCCAGCCGCGGCACCGTGGCCTCCAGGATGAGCAGCGCCGCACCGACGCTGAGCACGCCGAACGCGGCCCACGGCCGGGCCAGGCCGGCGGCGATCGCGGCGGTCAGCACGAACAGCTGGGCCATCACCGCGGCGAACAGCCAGCCCAGCACGCGGGCGATCTGGCTGCGGCCGGCCAGCGCCGCGACCAGTCCGACGCCGACCGCGCTGCCCAGCGTGAACAGCGTGAGCCGCTGCTGGGCGAGGCTGCCGGCCAGGCCCGCGTTGCCGGCGAGCAGGCCGATCACGAAGACGACCGTGCGGGTGGTGCGCAGCAGCGAGGCGCGGGCCGCGGCCGGCGGCGGGGTCAGGGCCAGGCCGAGCATCGAGATGGTGAAGACGGCCAGGGCCGCCGACGTCGCCGTGGGGTACGGAGCGTCCCAGGCCACCGGCGCGATCAGCAGGGTGATCGCGATGCCGGGCAGGATCACCGGCACCGCCTCCGAGGCGCGCCCGCCGAAGCCGACCGCGGCCAGGGCGGCGGCCCCGGTCAGGAGCACGATCGCCAGCACGCTGGTGGCATCCACGTACGCGGAAGAGGCTCTCACCAGCTCCGGGATCGGGCCGTCCCAGATGTGGCGGACCTGGCCGAGGGGGTCGATCAGGGCGGCCTTCAGCGCCGGCGCGATCGAGAAGATCGCCAGGATCGTCGGGACCAAGGCCAGGACGATCGCGCTGGTGGCCGGGTCGACCAGCCAGCGGCCACGCAGACCGCTGGGCCGCAGGCTGGTCCAGCGGGGCACGTAGCCGCGCGACGGGGCCAAGGTCAGGCCGGGTGCCGGAGTCGCGCCGCGCAGCAGTTCCGCGAGCACGCCGAGCAGGGCCGCCGAGGCCGCGTACAGGGCGGTCGGGAAGTTCGTCGGCAGGGACGCGAACGCCGTGATCGTCGCGCCGAGCACCAGGCCGACGGTCGCCCATGGCAGGTACTGCGGTATCCACCGGCCGATCAGCGCGAGCAGGGCCAGCGCCAGGCTGGACGCGGCGAGCGCCGAGGTGAGCACGACCTGCGCGTTCTGTCCCTGGTCGGCGGCGGTGGAGGCGAGCACGCCGGGCAGAGCGAGCAGCACCGCGCCGGTCGCGGCGCCACCGATCTGGGCGCGGTGCCGGGGCATCCCGGTGTCGTCGCGGGCCAGGTCGGCCTCGGTGATCGCGTCCGGTGACCAGAAAGGGTGCTCCAGGGGGATCTCGTCGGGATCCGGTGCGGCTGCCACCGGCGTACGGGCGAAGGCCGCGACCAGCGCGCCCACCATGACCACCAGCAGCAGTCCGAGGGCCGTGGACCACGGTCGGACCAGGCCCGCGCCGAGGGCATGCAGGAGCACGACCGCCGCGGCGCCGGCCCGGGTGAGCGCGGCGCGCGGATCGACGGCGGCAACGGCTCCCATCCCGTACGCGACGGCGACCGCCCCACCGATCAGCAACGGCGACCACCAGGGCAGCCCCAGCGCGTAGGGCGCTCCCACGGTGGCGAGCGCGCCGCAGGTGGCGGAGATCAGGTACGAGTAGGGCCGGTCCCCCGCGACGGCCGCCGCGAACGCCACCGCGACCAGGGCGAACGGCGCCTGCCACGCGCCCGGCTGGGGGGTCGTCGGATAGGAGGCGAGGTTCGCGTTCCAGATCGGCCCGTCCACCGTGAGGATGTGCGCGGCGCCGGCCAGCGCCTGCCAGCCGGCGATCGCCATGACGACCGCGCCGGCGACCGCGAGGCCGCGCACCGGACCGCGACGCCAGTCGTCCGGCAGCACCGCCACGCCCAGCGCGACGATCAGGATGACGACGCCCGCGACCGCCAGCGGCGCGCTCGGAAAGGCCAGCGCGAGCACCCGGGCCAGCGCGCCGCAGATCGCCACGGTGGCGGCCGCGGCCGCGATGTCCGGGCCGTCCAGCATGCGGTCGCTGCGCCGTCCGCTGTCGATCGTCTTGGCGAAGAACAGCAACCCGGACGCGACCAGCAGCAGCACGCCCACGTAGATGTCCGGCGTGGTGGCGCCGGGCGCGACCAGCGCGGCGATCGCCAGCGACAGCGCGCCCAGCCCGGTGCCGGCCGTCAGCGGCAGGCTGATCTCGCGGCGCGCGACCTGGAAGACCGCCGCGTAGCTCAAGGTGGCGGCCACCGCCAGGAAACCGACCGCGAGCGCGGGCACGGTGACCGCCTCGGTGGGCGGCGGCCCCTGACCCTTGTCCGAGACGGCGAGCGCGGCGGTGACCACCGCGCCGGGCAGGGCGAGCGCGGCCGCGCCGGACGCCCAGTCGCCGACCACCCAGGCGTAGAGCCGCATCGGTATCTGCCGAGCGGCCACCGCGATCATCACGCCGGCGCCGGCCAGCGCGGTCAGCACGGCCGCGGTCAGCCAGGACGCGCTGAGCGCGGCCCCGGCGCCGAACAGGCCGACCACCCCGGCGGCGGCGACGTGCACGATGGCGATCCGGCGGGTGCGCGCGGCCAGTCCGGCGGCACCCAGCCCGACCGAGCCGATCACCAGCGGCCAGGGCGCCTCCGACCAGCGCAGACCGAGCGACGCGGGCACGACCATCGCGGTCAGCGCGATGCCGATCACCGCGCCCTCGTGCCGGAAGCTGGGCGGCAGGGCCAGGGCCGCGGCGATCGTGACGATCAGCGCGCCGAACGCGAGCAGCCAGCCCTCGTTGCCGGTGGCCGCGGCGATCCGTCCGGCGTAGGCGGCGGTGTCGGCGTGCCACACCGGCCGGGCGGCCTGCAACGGCGCGAGCGCGGCGCGCAGCCCGTTGACGACCAGCACGATTCCGATCAGGCCGAGCGCCACCGCGGACGCGATCTGCGGGCCGCTGCGGATGGTCACGGGCAGCAGTGCGACGACCGCACCGGTGACCGCGACGACGGCGGCCGCGATCACCAGCGTCAAGGACGGGGAGACGACGTCGGCGATCCGCGCCGCCGCTCCGATCACGGCCAGGACCAGGACACCGCCCGCGATGTTGCGGGCCACCAGGTTGTTCAGCAGCCGCGCGGCGGCGGCCGCGGTGAGCGCGGCCAGCACCAGGATGAGGCCGGACCGCAGCGCGTCCGGCACGGTCATGGCTCCGAGCAGGGCCACCGACGAGTACAGCAGGGCACCGGCGCTGGCCACGCAGAGCAGGGCGAAGGTCAGCTCGCGCAGCCAGTTGGCGGACGGCGGGCGCTTCGGCGGGGCCAGCGGCACCGAGCCGGCCGGGGGCGCGCCGGCCGGGCGCGGGCCGGGGAAGATACGGGTCGGCAGCCAGCGGCGGCGTCGCCCGGTCATCCCCTCGATGACCAGGTCGGGCTCCTCCCGCGCGGACTCCGGGCGGTCGATGTGCTGGGCGAAGTCGGCCGCGCCGGCCGCGGCCGCGTCCTCGCGCGCCCGATCGGCGGCGACCGGACGGTTCAGCGGCCACTTCGGCACCAGCCGGCCGGTGCGGATCACCGTGGTGAGCAGCAGCAGGTCCAGGACGGCGACGACGGTCAGCGCCATGCCCCAGCCGGCCGGGCTCTGAATCAGCGGGTGCGCGAGCAGCAACGGGACCGGCTGGAGGGCGATCACCGTGGCGTACCGGGGCGCGGCGAGCCGGGTCGCACCGGCGTACAGGAAACCGACCACCGAGGTGATCGCGAAACTTATCCCGAGATAGAGCGGGACCGGCACGTCCTCGCCGCCGGCCAGCGCGCTGCCGTGCAGCGCGAACAGCGTCATCGGCAGCAGGACCAGGCCGACCCCGGCGATCGTCTCGGCGGTCGAGGTCAGTCCACGGTCGGCGATGCCGGGCGCGACCACCAGGGCGATCGCGGTGGCGACGGCGAGGATCGCGGCCCGGGCCAGCGGGTTGTTGACGGCCACGCCGGCGAAGACCACGGCGGCCACGCCGATCAGCAGCGCACCCAGCGCGAGCAGGATGTTCTGCACCGACTGCTGGGAGGCCTCCGGTGCGTGATGGTGCGACTCGGCGCCGATGAAGCCGGCCCGCGGGCGCGGCGACGGGCCGACGTCCTCGGTCGGCGGCGGCTCGTCGATGAGCGCGGTCACGCCGTCGGTGGCCACGCCGGGCGGCCCGGTGTGCGCCGAGCCGGGCGCTGCCCAGTCCGGCCGCAGGCCCGAGGCCCGCGGCGG
>NZ_CAKUCL010000172.1 GCF_934643405.1 uncultured Actinoplanes sp. | reverse complement strand
GTCGAATACTTCGTCAGCTACTACGACTACTACCAGCCTGAGGCGTACATCGCTCAGACCGACACCTACATCGAGAAGGACTCCTCGGTCAACGAGGAGGTCGAGCGGCTGCGGCACTCCGCGACGATGTCCCTGCTCACCCGGCGTGACGTGGTCGTGGTGGCCACGGTCAGCGCGATCTACGGCCTGGGCACCCCGCAGGAGTATGTCGACCGGGCCGTCAAGGTCAAGGTCGGCGGCGAGATCGACCGGGACAAGCTGCTGCGCCGGCTGGTCGACATTCAGTATTCGCGTAACGACATGTCCTTCCAGCGGGGCACGTTCCGGGTCCGTGGCGACACACTGGAGATCATCCCGGCGTACGAGGAACTGGCTGTTCGCATTGAGCTCTTCGGCGACGAGGTCGAAAAGCTGTACTACCTGCACCCGCTGACCGGCGAGGTGATCCGTGAGGTCGACGAGCTGATCATCTTCCCGGCCACGCACTACGTCGCCGGTCCGGAGCGGATGGAGCGGGCGATCCGCGACATCGAGGCGGAGCTGGAGGAGCGGCTGGCCGAGTTCGAGCGGCAGGGCAAGCTGCTCGAGGCGCAGCGGCTGCGGATGCGGACGCAGTACGACATCGAGATGATGCGGCAGGTCGGCTTCTGCAACGGCATCGAGAACTATTCGATGCACATGGACGGCCGGACGTACGGGGAGCCGTCGTTCACCCTGCTGGACTACTTCCCGGACGACTACATCACCGTCATCGACGAGTCGCACGTGACGATCCCGCAGATCGGCGGCATGTACGAGGGGGACGCCTCGCGCAAGCGGATCCTGATCGAGCACGGGTTCCGGCTGCCGAGCGCCGCCGACAACCGTCCGCTGCGGTTCGACGAGTTCCTCGAGCGGGTCGGTCAGATGGTGTTCCTGTCCGCGACGCCCGGGCCGTGGGAGATGCAGCAGGCGCAGGGCGAGTTCGTCGAGCAGGTGATCCGCCCGACCGGCCTGGTCGACCCTCAGGTCGTGGTCAAGCCGACCAAGGGCCAGATCGACGACCTGATGCACGAGATCCAGCTGCGCACCGAGCGCAACGAGCGGGTGCTGGTCACCACGCTCACCAAGAAGATGGCCGAGGACCTCACCGACTATCTGCTGGAGAACGGCATCCGGGTGCGTTACCTGCACTCCGAGGTGGACACCTTGCGGCGTGTCGAGCTGCTGAAGGAGCTGCGCAAGGGCGACTACGACGTGCTCGTCGGCATCAACCTGCTGCGGGAGGGTCTCGACCTGCCCGAGGTGTCGCTGGTCGCGATCCTCGACGCGGACAAGGAGGGCTTCCTGCGCTCCGGTCGTTCCCTGATCCAGACGATCGGCCGTGCCGCGCGTAACGTCTCCGGCGAGGTCCACATGTATGCGGACAAGATGACCCCGTCGATGCGCGACGCCATCGACGAGACCAACCGCCGCCGCGCCAAGCAGATCGCCCACAACGAGGCGAACGGCATCAAGCCGCAGGCCCTGCGCAAGAAGATCCACGACATCCTCGACGACATCTACCGCGAGGCCGAGGACACCGACGCCGCGGTGACCGGCCCGATGGTCGGCGGCGGCGGTCGCCAGATCTCCCGCGGCAAGGCTCCGGTGCCCGAGACGAGGTCGAAGGCCCGCAGCACCTCGGGCCCGGCCCGCGAGGGCATGGCCCGGGCCGAGCTGGCCCAGCTGATCCAGGATCTGAACGAGCAGATGCTGGCGGCGGCGCGGGAGTTGCAGTTCGAGCTGGCGGCCCGCATCCGCGACGAGATGGGCGAGCTGAAGAAGGAGCTGCGCGGAATGGACATGGCCGGGGTGAAGTAGCCGGCCTCCCCGCCGCCGGTGAGAGCGACACGCGCACGCTGCCTTGGGACCCGATTCATCCCCACCCCGGAGAACTTCACCACCTTTCTCCGGGGTGAAGTGCCGACCACGGCCGGGATGAGACACAATGGCAACGGTAGGAGGGGAGTATTCCCTCGCGCGGGTCTCGTCAGCACGGAACGCCCACCTGTGGCGGACCCGGGGCCCGCGGTCGCTGAGAGCATCACGCAGCGGCGGAAGAGACCTCCGACAGCCGCACGTCGCTGTGCCCGTTCGACCCCGACCGGACGCAGCGCCGAACCGTGTCTGCCGGAGGTCCTGTGAACGTCTCTGCCTGGGTGTGGATCGCCACCCTGGTCGCCCTGGTCGCCATCCTCGCCGTTGATCTGCTGATCATCGGCCGGCGACCGCACGAACCCTCGATGAAGGAATCGGGCGGCTGGGTAGCCTTCTACGTCGCACTGGCCCTGCTCTTCGGGGCGGGCGTCTGGGCGACCGCCGGCGGGCGTTACGCGGGCGAGTTCTACACCGGCTGGCTCACCGAGTACTCACTGAGCGTCGACAACCTCTTCGTCTTCGTGATCATCATGGGCCGCTTCGCCGTGCCCCGCCGCTACCAGCAGAAGGTCCTGCTGATCGGCATCGTGCTGGCCCTGCTGATGCGCGGCGCGTTCATCGCCGCCGGCGCCGCCCTGATCTCGCAGTTCTCCTGGGTGTTCTACCTGTTCGGCGCGTTCCTCGTGTACACCGCGATCTCGCTGCTCAAGGAGGGCGAGAACGACGCGGACGACTTCAAGGAGAACGTCCTGATCCGCTGGGCGAAGCGCGCCTTCCCGGTGAGCTCCTCCTTCGACAGCGGCCGCATGACGATGGTGACCGTGACCGGCAAGCGCCTGTTCACCCCCATGCTCATCGTGATGATCGCGATCGGCACCACCGACCTGCTCTTCGCGCTCGACTCGATCCCCGCGATCTTCGGCATCACCAAAGAGCCGTACCTGGTCTTCACCGCCAACGTCTTCGCCCTGATGGGTCTGCGTCAGCTGTACTTCCTGCTGGGCGGCCTGCTCGAGCGCCTGGTCTACCTCAACATCGGCCTGGCCGCGGTTCTCGCCTTCATCGGCGTCAAGCTCTTCCTCGAGGCCCTGCACACCAACAGCCTGCCGTTCATCAACGGCGGCGAGGGCGTCCACTGGGCCCCCGAGATCCCCATTTGGCTCTCCCTCTTGGTGATCATCGGCACCCTGGGTGTCGCCACAGCCGCGAGCCTCGCGAAGTCCTCCCGAGATCGCAAGCGCGAGTTAGTGAACACAAAGGCCTAAATCCCGCCCATAACGTACGCCTCGTCGCGGCCCCCAGAAGCACGCGCGGGCCCCCCGCCTGCGGCGGCTGCCACCCCGCGGGGTGGCTGCCCACTCCCGCGCGTGCAGCGCCTCTCGCGTGAGGAGAGTGGTCCGGCTCCCGAAGCCGACCCTTCGCAGCCGAGACAACGAGCCCGCCCGGCCCGTCCCCGCAATGCCGCGGCCACGCTCTCCCTCCCCTCGTCGCCACACCCCGCCACGCTCTCCCACGCCTCGTCGCCATACCGCGTCACGCTTTCCCACGCCTCGTCGCCATACCGCGCCACGCTTTCCCACGCCTCGTCGCCATACCGCGCCACGCTTTCCCACGCCTCATCGCCATACCGCGCCACGCGCCACGCTCTCCCACCCCTCGTCGCCCGGGGCCGCGGGCTCAGAGCCACCGCGAGCCGAGCCACTAGATGGATCGCCGCCCAATCTGCCGGTTATTGCCCTACTTGTTCCGCAAATCGGATTTAAGCCGTCGCCGACCCCCGCGCGAGGGCTGCTCCTCGCGGCGTGCCCCGGCTGCAGGCGGCCGCTCAAGCCCGACCCGAGTCCCCACTCCGTACGAGCCCGCCTCTCCGCCCCGAGTCCCGGCTCCCGCGAGGCCGTCTTTCGGCCCCGAGTCCCGCTCCCGCACGAGGCCGTCTTCGCCGTTCCGCGCCCCAGCTGCCAGTTGTCGGCGTCTTCCCCGGCGTGGCCTCACTCCTCCGCTGCCGCGGTTGGCCGCCGGTGTGCCGCGCCTGCCGGTGGCCGGGCGGCGTTTGCCGCGTCGTCGGGACGCGGGGGCGCCTCCGCCCCGATCCGGCGGCGGCGCGGGGTGCGCTGCGGTCGGGGGCTGGGTGCGGCGTACAAAAAACCCCGCCTGGCCTTGGGTGACGGCCGGGCGGGGATCTTTGGACTGCGGTTACTGCTGCTGGGCGTGCTTGCGGCGGGCGGCTTGGCGGCCCCGCGTCTGCTGGTCGAGGATGACCTTGCGGATGCGGACCGCGGCCGGGGTGACCTCGACGCACTCGTCCTCGCGGCAGAACTCGAGCGCCTGCTCCAGCGACAGCTTGCGCGGCGGGATCAACTTCTCGGTCTCGTCGGCTGTGGAGGAGCGCATGTTCGTGAGCTTCTTCTCCTTGGTGATGTTGACGTCCATGTCGTCGGCGCGGGAGTTCTCGCCGACGATCATGCCCTCGTACACCTCGGTGGTGGGCTCGACGAAGAGCTGGCCGCGCTCCTGGAGGTTGGTCATCGCGAACGCCGTGACGACGCCGGCGCGGTCGGCCACCAGGGAGCCGTTGTTGCGGGTGCGCAGCTCGCCGAACCACGGCTCGTAGTCCTCGAACAGGTGGTGCATGATGCCGGTGCCGCGGGTCTCGGTGAGGAACTCGGTGCGGAAGCCGATCAGGCCCCGCGCCGGGACCAGCCACTCCATGCGCAGCCAGCCGGTGCCGTGGTTGGTCAGCTGCTCCATGCGGCCCTTGCGGGTGGACAGCAGCTGGGTGATCGCGCCCATGAACTCGTCGGGGGCGTCGATCGTGAGGCGCTCGACCGGCTCGTAGACCTTGCCGTCGATGGTCTTGGTGACCACCTGCGGCTTGCCCACGGTCAGCTCGTAGGACTCGCGGCGCATCTGCTCGACCAGGATGGCCAGCGCCAGCTCGCCGCGGCCCTGGACCTCCCACGCGTCGGGGCGGTCGGTGGGCAGCACCCGCAGCGAGACGTTGCCGATGAGCTCCTTGTCCAGGCGGTCCTTGACCATGCGGGCGGTGACCTTGCCGCCCTTGACCCGGCCGACCAGCGGCGACGTGTTGGTGCCCAGGACCATCGAGATGGCCGGCTCGTCGACGGTGATCAGGGGGAGCGGCGTCGGGTTCTCCGCGTCCGCCAGGGTCTCGCCGATCATGATCTCGGGGATGCCGGCGACGGCGATGATGTCGCCGGGGCCGGCGCTCTCGGCGGACTTGCGCTCGAGGCCCTCGGTCATCAGCAGCTCGGAGATGCGGACGTTGGACATCGTGCCGTCGGTCTTGCACCAGGCGACGGTCTGGCCCTTGCGGATGGTGCCCTCGTGCACGCGGCACAGGGCGAGCCGGCCGAGGAACGGCGACGCGTCGAGGTTGACCACGTGGGCCTGCAGCGGCGCGTCCTGGTGGTAGGTCGGCGCCGGAATCGTCTCGAGGATCGTGGTGAACAGCGGCTCGAGGTTCTCGCTGTCCTTCGGGACGGTGCCGTCGTCGGGCTGGGTCAGCGAGGCGATGCCGTCGCGCGCGCAGGCGTAGATGATCGGGAACTCGATCTGCGAGTCGTCCGCGTCGAGGTCGAAGAAGAGCGCGTACGTGTCGTCGACGACCTCCTTGATCCGGGCGTCCGGCCGGTCCACCTTGTTGATCACCAGGATGATCGGGAGGCGGGCCTGCAGGGCCTTGCGCAGCACGAACCGGGTCTGCGGGAGGGGGCCCTCGGACGCGTCGACCAGCAGGACGACGCCGTCGACCATGGTCAGGCCGCGCTCGACCTCACCGCCGAAGTCGGCGTGGCCGGGGGTGTCGATGATGTTGATGATGACGGGGTCGCCGTCGACGGGCTGGTAGCTGATCGCCGTGTTCTTGGCGAGAATGGTGATGCCCTTTTCCCGCTCCAGGTCCATCGAGTCCATGACACGGTCGGTCATCTCGCCGCGTGCGTGGGACTGTCCGCCCTGTCGCAGCATGGCGTCGACCAGGGTGGTTTTGCCATGGTCGACGTGAGCGATGATGGCGACGTTGCGGAGGTCGGTGCGGGTCTGCATATCTCTATTGTTCCCGGTCTCAGTTGTCAGGGCCGGAGAGGGGGCGGATCCGGCGGAGGCGTCGTCTGTCCAACCTCGGGGCTGCGTCGACGATTCCCGCCCTGTTAGCGTGCCCCGACACACGGGGAGGGGATCGATGTCCATGAGGCGGGTTTCCTGGGTCGCGGGAGCGCTGTCGCTGGTGGTCGCGGCGGGGTGCGGCCTCGCCGGCCGGAACAACGAGGCACAGGCCCCACCGGATCCGGTGACCGCGTCGCCCACCGACACCGGGCCGGTCTTCGAGCCGATCACGGAGTCGCCGACGCCGTCGCCGTCGCCGTCCGCGACGAAGAGCACCACGCCCAAGCGGAAGCCGAGCCGGGCGGCCCCGACCGCCGACCCGAACAACTTCCAGGCGCCCGAGTGCGCGACGTACGAGGGCAAGGCCGTCTCGAAGGCGAAGGCCAAGGCGGCCCTGAACGCGGCGGCGGCCAAACACTACTGGCCGGTCTCGGCGCCGCACCTGACCGTCTCGGCGGATCTGGTGCGCAGCATCGCCTGGAACGAGAGCGGCTGGCAGTCGAACATCGTCAACTGCGACGGCGGGTACGGGTTGATGCAGGTCATGCCGGGGACGGTCGACATGGTCAACACCCGGTTCGAGAAGGATTACGACCCGCACAACTACCGGCAGAACGCGATCATCGGCGCGAACTATCTGGCGTGGCTGACCAGGAACCTGGGCGACAACTATTTCGGGAAGAACTACAGTCTGAGCCCGTCGAAGTGCAAGTCGACGTCGTCGTGGTGCCTGCTGAACGCGGTGATCGCCGCGTACCACGCCGGGGTGGGCTCGGTCGAGCAGGGCGCCGCGAGCAAGAAGCTGCCGAGCCCCGACTACGTGTACGTGGTGCGGTCGCTGATGACCTCCTGTTACTGCGACCGGTACTGACCGGGCCGCTTCCTGGCCCAACGTGCGCCCGCGCTACACTTGGTGTATCCCGAGACCCGTGTGCGCCCGGTGGTTTTGATTCCCTCCGCGGCCCGGTAGTAGAGTCTCGGGGTTGTCGTGTGTTGATGATGCTGGCGAGCTGCGATTTTGGCTTGTGCAGCTCACCCTAAGGAGCCCTACGCAATGCCGCCCAAGAAGAAGACCCATGAGGTAACCCTCGCGCTTGAGGCGGGTAACGCCGCGATGGTCGACCTCGGCAAGATGCTTGGTCCGACCGGGGCCAACATGCGGGCCGTCAAGGTCGAGTACGACGAGGCGACGGCGAAGAACCGCGGCGAGATCATTCCGGTCATCGTCTCGGTGTACGAGGACCGCAGCCACACGCTGGCGTACAAGACGCCGCCGACCAGCTTCCTGATCCGCAAGGCTCTGGGGATCCAGTCCGGCGCGTCGAACCCCCTGACCCAGACCGTTGGCACGCTCAGCCAGCAGCAGGTCAAGGAGATCGCCGAGCGCAAGCTGCCCGACCTCAACGCCAACGACCTCGACGCCGCGATCAAGGTCGTCGCCGGCACCGCCCGCTCGATGGGCGTGAAGCTCGCGTAAGCGCTTTCGAAGAACGCGGGTCCCTGCCGAGGGGCCCGCGTTTTTTCATGCCTTGCCGACGATCTCCTGGATCAGGCCGTACTCCAGGGCCTCCTGCGCGGAAAGGCTGCGCCCCGCGTGCAGGTCGTCCTCGATCCGGCTGCGCGACTGCCCGGTGACCTCGACCAGGCGCAACGTGACCTCCTCCAGCTCCCGCAGATGCTGCCCGGCGGCCCGCGCCACCTCGTCGGCCGTCCCGGTGACGCCGGTGGCGCGCGGCTCGGTCAGCCGGAACCGGGCGTGCCGGTAGGCCGTGCGCTTCTCGGCCGCGGCGAGCACGCCGATCACCGCTCCGGCCGCCTGCGAGGTGACCAGCGCGTGCACCGGCGAGATCATCGAGTCGAGCACGTCCAGCACGGCCAGCGCCGCGGTCAGTTCGCCGCCCTCGCTGGCGATGTGCAGCTGCACCGGCGACGGGCCGGCCGAGTCGAGGGTGAGCAGCGCGGCCGCGATGCCGGTGGCGCTCTCCCCGGTGAGCGGGCCGCGGATCATCACGATCCGCTGGTCGAACAGCCTCTCCTCGAGCCACCCGGGCAGCTCCGGGCCGCCGGGCGGTGCGGGCGGCTGCCGCCAGGGCTCGGGGGAGTGGGGTGACGGTTGCCCCCATCGCATCGGGTCGTGTCGCAGATCCACCGGAACCTCCCACTGCTGGGCTTCGGCCAGCGTATCCAGCGCGCCACGCATCGACAGTTCCTTCCGCTCTGGGCTGACTACGTGTTTGCTGACAGTGGTGACTCCACCACCGAGGAGAGGGAGGCGGGCAATGCCCGAGGAGCTGCGGCTGGACCCCGCGAAGACGGCGGTCGTCCTGATCGAGTACCAGAACGAGTTCACCACCGAGGGCGGCGTGCTGCACGGCGCGGTGGCCCCGGTGATGGAGAAGACCGGGATGCTGGCCAAGACGGCGGCCCTGGTCGACGCGGCCCGGGCGGCGGGCGTGACGATCATGCACGCGCCGATCACGTTCGCGCCCGGCTTCGGCGAGTTGTCCCGGCATCCGTACGGGATCCTCAAGGGTGTCGTGGACGGCAACGCCTTCGTGAAGGGCACCTGGGGCGCGGCGATCGTGGACGACCTGACCCCGGCGGACGGGGACATCGTGATCGAGGGCAAGCGCGGGCTCGACACGTTCGCCAGCACCAATCTCGACTTCATCCTGCGCAGCAAGGGCATCGAGACGGTGATTCTCGGCGGGTTCCTGACGAACTGCTGCGTGGAGTCGACGATGCGGTCCGCGTACGAGAACGGCTACCGGGTGATCACGGTGACCGACTGCATGGCGGCGACCTCGCCCGAGGAACACGACAACGCGATCGCGTACGACTTCCCGATGTTCTCCATCCCGATGGAGTCCGCGGAGGTGGCAGCGGCTCTCTGAGGACGGCCCCGGTCATGCAACCTGAGCGACGCTCGGATCGTCAGGGAGGCGTGACAGTGAAGGAGGGCACGTGTGAAGAACGAGCGTGCTGACCGCGGGTGACACGCACCTGGCCGAGGACCTGGTGCAGTCCACGCTGACGCCCGACGGGGTGTGGATGGAGGTCCAGCGCCGTCCGGGGCGTGGGCTGACAGTTGTGCGGGAGGCCGCCGGCGACGCGCCGGCGGCCGCCTGTCTCACCAGCCCCGGGCGCGCCACTCGGCCAGGTGCGGACGCTCGGCCCCGAGCGTCGAGTCCTTGCCGTGGCCCGGGTAGAACCAGGTGTCGTCCGGCAAACGGTCGAACAGCTTGTGCTCCACGTCGTTGATCAGCGACTCGAAGTCCTTCTTGTTGTCGTGCGTGTTGCCCACCCCGCCGGGGAAGAGGCTGTCGCCGGTCCAGAGGTGAGCGGTGCCGCCCGGGTCCTGGTAGAGCAGGGCGATCGACCCCGGCGTGTGCCCGACCAGGTGGATCACCTCGAGCGAGGCGTCGCCCACGGTGATCGTCTCGCCTTCGCGCAGGTCCCGGTTGACCACCGGGATCTCGGCGGCGTCGTCGATGTGCGCCAGCGACTCCGCGCCGGTCTTCTCCACCACCTCGGACAGCGCCTGCCAGTGGTCGCCGTGCCGGTGCGTGGTGACGATGGTGCTCAGCCGGCCGTCGCCGACCAGCGCCAGCAGGGTCGCGGCATCGTTCGCCGCGTCGATCATCAGCTGGTCGTCGCCGCTGCGCAGCAGGTACGCGTTGTTGTCCATGGGGCCCACCGACACCTTGGTGACGGTCAGGCTGCCCAGCTCACGGACGGCGGGCGCGCCGCCGCGGGTGACCTCTCCGGTGTACGCCATGCTCACTTCCACCTCGCGGGTGTCGGGAGCTCCCCGTCCGGCGAGACGGTCAGGTCGGCGCCGTCGGCGCGACCGGCCAGCCAGGCGGCGAGCGATTTGGTCGGCCCGCCGATGACCGGCGGGTTCGCTACGGTACCGATGCTCAGGGCGTGATCGATGCCGAACGGCCGCAACTGCATGGGCGGCCATGTCTCGTCGGCGCCGTGGACGATCTCGCGCAACAGGCGCAACGCGAACGCGTCGGACCAGTCGGCCGGCGTGTACCGGTCGCCGAGGTCGACGTGGTGCACCTCGACCTCACGCAGCCGCGCCCACGGGACGGCGGCCGCGGACCGGCCGGTCGGCGGCAGATGGAAGGTCCACGCCTCGGCGGTCATCGCGGCGCCCGCGTCGGCGAACCGCTCGTGCGCCTGCCGCAGATCCTCCACCTGCTCGCGCAGCGGACGGCCGGCGCCGGCCTCGATGCCCTCGGCCCGCGCCTGCGGCGACGCGTAGGCGGGGGTCTCGACGCCGGTGCGGGCCCAGGTCAGCAGATTGGTGTACGCGTCGGCGTTGCGCGCCAGGTGGGTCAGGACATGCCCGACGGTCCAGCCGGGCAGCAGCGAGGGCGCGGAGACCGCGGCCGGATCGAGGTCCGCCACGGTGGACAGCAGCTCATCGGTGGCGCGGTCGACGTCGGTGAGGAGAACGAGGGGATCCATCGTCATGACGGACTGCACCGGGCGCGGCGGGGGCCGGGACGGCATGACAAAGCCAGCACTATCACGGGGGAAACCCTAGTGGTCGGAATTCGCTTTCGCTGCCGTAGCCGTGACCGTACCGTCTGTGCAGACGCGCCGATCGAGCCCGCGGAGGAGGTGGGGAGCCGTGCCCTTCGTCGTTACCGCGTCCCTTCACCCGGAGGCTCTCGCCTGACCACCGGTCCGGCGCTCCTCCCTTTCCCGCAAAGGGTTCCCATGTCGCACGACCTGTCCCGGCTCGGCTGGGACGACTTCTTCGTATCCGCATACCGTCCCTTCGACCGCCGCGACACCACGCCCGGGCGTGTCCTGCGTGCCGACCGCGGCGTGTGTACGGTCCTCGACGCGACCGGCGTGACCAGGGCGAGCCTGGCCGGCACCGTGCTGATGGACGCGGCCCGCGACCCGGCGAACCTGCCCTGCGCCGGCGACTGGGTGGTGCTGCGCCGCTGGCCCGACCGCCGGGTCACGCTGGAGGGCGTCCTGCCGAGGCGCACCGCCCTGATCCGCCGCACCGCCGACAAGGACTCCACCGGCCAGGTCCTGGCGGCCAACATGGACACCGTCGCGGTGGTCGAGCCGATCCACCCGGAGCCGGACGCCGCCCGCATCGAACGACTCCTCTCCCTGGCCTGGGAGTCCGGCGCCGACCCGATCCTGGTGCTGACCAAGAGCGACACGTCGGCCGACCCGCAGGCGGTCGCCCGGCAACTCGCCGAGCTGGCACCGGGCGTACCGGTGATCCCGGTCAGCGCGGTCCGGAAGACCGCCGTCGACCGGTTGCGGGAGCACGCGCCCGAGGGCCGCA
This sequence comes from uncultured Actinoplanes sp., assembly GCF_934643405.1. GTDB lineage: Bacteria > Actinomycetota > Actinomycetes > Mycobacteriales > Micromonosporaceae > Actinoplanes. Next base: position 3,715 of record NZ_CAKUCL010000172.1, on the reverse strand, counting down.
CGCTGGCCCTGCTCGGCAGATCGGGGGCGGGCAAGTCGACCCTGGTGAACGTGCTGGCCGGCACGCCGGTGATGCCCGTGCAGCAGATCCGGGACGCGGACGGGAAAGGGCGGCATACCACGGCGTACCGGAACCTGGTTCTGTTGCCCTCCGGGGGCGCAGTCCTGGACACTCCGGGCATCCGGGGCGTCGGACTGCTCGACACCGACGAGGGGCTGGACCACGCGTTCGCCGACATCGCCGAGCTCGCCGCGCACTGCCGGTTCGCGGACTGCCGGCACGACGCCGAGCCGGGCTGCGCGGTGGTCGTCGCACTCGCCGACGGTTCGCTGACCGAGCGACGGCTGGCCTCCTGGCGCAAGTTGCATCGCGAGGTCGAGGTGGAGAGCGCCCGGCGGTCGGCCCGTCTGGCCGGACTGGCCGGTCACCGCAGAAGGCGGCCCTGACCGCTGTTCTGTCACAATGCAGCGGTGCGCGCGGTGGACGAGGTGGTCGAGGATCCGGCGGCCCCGGCGGTTTCGCCCGCGGCCGGGACCCGGGTCCCGCACCGCCGTGCCGACCTGTGGGCGCTGCTGAACTACGCGGTCCTCTCGGTTCTCGTCACGATCCAGTTGTGGCGCGACCCGAACGGCCGGGTGCTCGCCGGGAACGACGACGACCACGGCGTCTTCCTGTACGTGCTGGCGTACGGCGAGCGGGTGATCTTCCACGGCGCGAACCCGTTCTTCAGCGACCGGCTCAACGCGCCCGACGGCGTCAACATGATGGCCAACACCTCGCTGCTGGCGCTGAGCCTGCCGATGGCCCCGGTCACCCACTTCTTCGGAGCCGGCGTCTCGGTGGCTTTCCTGATCACCCTCGGCCTGGCCGGCACCGCCGCCGCCTGGTACTGGGTGCTGTCCCGGCATCTGGTGCGCAGCCGGGCCGCCGCGTGGATCGGCGGCCTGTGGTGCGGTTTCGCGCCGACCATGGTCTCGCACGCGAACGGTCACGTGAACTTCGTCAGCCAGTGGGTGCTGCCGTTCATCGTCTGGCAGGTGCTGCGTCTGCGCGAGCCCGGCCGGGCGTGGCGCGGCGGCCTCGTCCTGGCCGGCCTGATCATCGTGCAGACCTTCATCAACGAGGAGAGCCTGCTCTTCGCGGCACTCGCGGTGGGCGTCTTCGTTCTTGCGTACGCCGCAATGAGCCCCCGGCGGGCATGGCGTGAGGCGCCGCAGTTCCTGGCGGGCTCGGCCGTGGCCGGCCTGACCTCGCTCGTGGTGCTGGCCTACCCGTTGTGGTTCCAGTTCCGCGGCCCGGGCAACTACCACGGCCAGCCGTTCGCCCCCGGCGAGTACGCCACCGACCTGCTGTCCATCGGCGCGTTCGCCCGCCAGTCACTGGCCGGCAACGGCGCCCTGGCGCGGCAGCTGAGCGTCAGCGCCACCGAGGACAACACGTTCTTCGGCCCGATCGGCCTGGTGATGATCATCGTGTCGATCGTGGTGCTGTGGCGCTCGGTCGCGGCCCGGGCCGCCGCCATCTCCGCGTTCGTGCTGCTGATCGTCTCGATGGGTACGCGGCTGCGCATCGCCGGCTGGGACAGCCCGGTCCCGCTGCCGTTCGGCCTGATCAGCCACGTGCCGGTGATCGACCTGGTGAGCGTGACCCGGTTCGCGATGGTGCCGGCCACCATCGCCGGCGTGCTGCTCGCCCTGGCCACCGACAAGATCCGCACCGCGCCGGAAGGCCGGCGGCGGCTGTTCCGCGTCGGCCTGGTCCTCGCGCTGGTGCCGCTCATCCCGAAGCCGCTGCCGGTGGTCGCCGGCGATCCGCTGCCGCCGTTCCTCACTCAGGGCATCTGGCGTCAGTACGTGACCGACGGTCGCAGCCTCGTCACGGTGCCGCTGCCGGAGGTCACCACCGGCCGCACCGGCATGCGCTGGGCGGCCCTGTCCGGCCTGGAGTTCCCGGTCCCGCGCGGGTATTTCATGGGCCCGGTGAATCCGCCGGCCGACCGCACCGGCTCGTGGAACGCGCCCCGCCGCTTCACCTCCGATCTGCTCTATTCGGTCCGCGAGTACGGCATCGCGCCACAGCTCACCGAAACCGACAAAGCGCGCATCCGGGCGGACCTGTCGTACTGGCGCGCCGCCGTGGTGGTGCTCATCCCGAACAGCCGCAACGGGAACGACCTGCTCACCGTGCTCACCGAGGCGCTGGGCACACCGCGGCTCGTGGGCGGCGTCCAGATCTGGGACGTGCGCTATCTTCCGGTGACCACGAAAGAGTGAGTTGCGACCGCCGGAACTGCGGGAATGTGCGCCATGTGGAAGGCGCTGCACTCAGACGGGCCGGTTCCGGCGAAAACTTGTCGTACCCCATGGCTAGAGTTGCCGCGGCTCCACTCGACTCATACATATGTACGGTTTCGATTTCGCGGTAAGAAGGGCTGGCTGGTGGCCGACCGTTTGATCATTAGAGGCGCCCGCGAACACAACCTTCGCGACGTCAACCTCGATCTGCCCCGGGACGCGATGATCGTGTTCACCGGGCTGTCCGGGTCCGGCAAGTCCAGCCTCGCGTTCGACACGATCTTCGCCGAGGGGCAGCGTCGCTACGTCGAGTCCCTCTCGTCGTACGCGCGGCAGTTCCTCGGGCAGATGGACAAGCCCGACGTCGACTTCATCGAGGGTCTCTCCCCGGCGGTGTCGATCGATCAGAAGTCGACCTCGCGCAACCCGCGCTCGACCGTCGGCACGATCACCGAGGTCTACGACTACCTGCGCCTGCTCTTCGCCCGCACCGGCATCCCGCACTGCCCGGTCTGCGGCGAGCGGATCAGCAAGCAGACGCCGCAGCAGATCGTCGACCGGGTGCTCGCGATGCCCGAGGGCACCCGCTTCATGGTTCTCGCCCCGGTCGTGCGCGGCCGCAAGGGGGAGTACGTCGACCTGTTCAACGAGCTGCAGGCCAAGGGTTACGCGCGGGCCCGGGTCGACGGCGTGGTCCACCCGCTCACCGAGCCGCCGAAGCTGAAGAAGCAGGAGAAGCACACCATCGAGGTGGTGGTCGACCGGCTCAGCGTGAAGGCCAGCAGCAAGCAGCGCCTGACCGACTCGGTCGAGTCCGCGCTCGGCCTGGCCGCCGGCATCGTCCTGCTCGACTTCGTCGACCTGCCCGAGGACGACCCGGGCCGCGAGCGGCGCTTCTCCGAGCACCTGGCCTGCCCGAACGACCACCCGCTCGCGATCGAGGACCTCGAGCCCCGGGTCTTCTCCTTCAACGCGCCGTACGGCGCGTGTCCCGAGTGCACCGGCCTGGGCACCAAGAAGGAGGTCGATCCCGAGCTGATCGTGCCGGACGAGGAGCGCACCCTGCGCGAGGGCGCGATCCAGCCGTGGTCCGGCGGCCAGACCCAGGAGTACTTCCTGCGCCTGCTCGAGGCGCTCGGCGAGGCCGAGAAGTTCAGCGTCGACACGCCCTGGCGGCAGCTGCCGGCCCGGGCGCAGAAGACGATCCTGTACGGCTCGGAGGACCAGGTCCACGTCCGGTACCGGAACAAGTACGGGCGCGAGCGGTCGTACTACACCGGCTTCGAGGGCGCGGTGCAGTGGATCGAGCGCCGGCACAACGACACCGAGAGCGACTGGTCGCGCGACAAGTACGAGGGCTACATGCGCGACGTGCCCTGCCCGGTGTGCGGCGGCGCGCGGCTCAAGCCCGAGGTGCTCGC
>NZ_CAKUCL010000171.1 GCF_934643405.1 uncultured Actinoplanes sp. | reverse complement strand
ACGCAGCAGCCGACCCAGCCGGCGCTCGGCGACGGCCAGACCCAGCAGGGCCCGGCGCTGGGCCAGACCCAGCAGGGGCAGCCCCAGCTCGGGCAGACCCAGCCGCAGGGCCAGCAGGTGCAGGGGCAAGGGCAGGACCAGCCGAGCGGAACGGGACAGTAGGTATGCCGCCGCGTTCTGACGACACACCGCGCCGGGGCGTTCAGCCCCGGCGCGGCACGTCTCGTGACCTTCCGCCGGAGACCGGCACCGGCGACGACGACGACGCGGGTCGCGGCCGCGGCTTCGGCGGCATCGGCGACGCGCGGGCGTACACCCCGCGCGGCCGCACGATGGCCGAAAGGGATCAGCGGACACGCTCGCCCCGGGCGGGCCGCACCACCGACCCGTTCCGGCCGGCCCTGCAGGTGCTGGACGGCGGCGCTCCGCCCCGGCGGGCGCGCGCGGGCACCGCGGACGACGCGGACGAGTCAGAAATGTCGGATAAAGGGAGGCGGGGGAGCGGGACGGCGCCGCGGACACGCCGGCCGGAACCGGCCGACGAGCCCGACGTCATCGAGCACCCCGCGCGAACGCGCGGCGATACCGCACGCCCGGGAAAGGGCGCGCGCGGGGAGGGCGCGGCGAAGCCGGGCCGCGGCGAGGGCACGAAGCTCGGCCGGGGCGACGGCGGTGCGAAGCTGGGCCGCGGCGAGGGCACGAAGCTCGGCCGGGGCCAGGGCGCGACGAAGCCGGGTCGCGGCGAGGGCGCGACGAAGCCGGGTCGCGGCGAGGGCGCGGCGAAACTGGGTCGCGGCGAGGGCGCGGCGAGGCTGGGTCGCGGCGAGGGCGCGAAGCTCGGCCGGGGGGAGGGTGCGACCAAGCGCGGAGCGGTCAAGGCCGGCAAGCCGGGACGGCTCGCTGACTCCCCGCGGGGACGGAGCGCGGGCGGCTCGGGCCGGCCGGTGCGGGGCGCGGCTGGGTCCCGTACGGGAGGAAGGGTCTCGCGGGCCGTCCGGGCCGTCGCACCGGAGCCGCCGAAGCTTGCCAACAGCACGCGCCGGCTGCGGATCGGCGCGGTCGTGGCGCTGGCGCTGTTCGTGATGATCGGGGTGCGGCTCGTCGTGCTGCAGGTCGCCTCGTCGCCGGAGGACGCCGCCCGGCTGCTGGAGCTGCGCGAGGACCGCCTGGCCGAGGTGAAGCTGCCCGCCGCCCGCGGCAGCATCCTGGACCGCGACGGCGCCGTGCTCGCGCACAGTGTCGAGGCCCGCTTCGTGGCCGCCGACCCGGTGCTGGTCCGGGACCCGGTGCGGACCGCCGCGATCCTGTCCCCGCTGATCGGCGTCAAGCAGTCCTCGCTGGTGCCCAAGATGATCCCGCAGAAGCGGCCGGGTGGTGGCCAGGTCCGGTTCGAGTACCTCGCCCAGGGTGTCCCGATCTCGATCGGCGAGCAGATCGCCGCGATGAAGCTGCCGGGCATCGTGGTCAAGCAGGACGAACGCCGCTACCAGCCGGGCGCCGACCTGGCCGCCAACCTGATCGGCTTCACCGGCGCCGACAACTCCGGCCTGGAGGGTCTGGAGGCGCGCTACGACTCGTTGCTGCGCGGTACCGACGGGGTGCGCGTCTTCGAGATCGGCAAGGGCGACCTGAACAAGCCGATCCCGGGCGGTTACTCGAAGTACACGGCGCCGCAGCAGGGCACGTCGATCAAGCTGACCATCGACGACGACCTCCAGTACGAGGTGCAGCGCATCCTGCGCGAGCAGGCCCAGAAGTGGAAGGCCACGATGGCCGGCGCCGTGGTGCTGGACGTCAAGACCGGCGAGGTGCTGGCGCAGGCGAGCTACCCGACCTACAACGCGGCGAAGTGGCAGGACTACCAGCCGACCGACCGCGAGGACGTGCCGAGCAGCATCGTGGCCGACCCCGGTTCGGTGCACAAGGCGTTCATGTTCGGCGCGGCGCTGGAGGAGGGCATCATCAAGCCCGACTCGGTGCAGGTCATCGGGCCGGCCCTGGAGCGTGGCGGCTACATCTTCCAGGACAGTCACCGGATGCCCAAGGGCACGAAGATGACCATGCCGGGCCTGCTCGCCCTCTCCAGCAACGTGGGCACCATCCTGATCTCCGACAAGCTCGGCCCGCAGCGGGTCTACGAGTACCAGCAGAAGTTCGGGCTGGGCAAGGCGACCGGCGAGGGCACGCTGGGCGAGGCGTCCGGGCGGCTGCTGACGCCGGACGAGTGGAGCGGCTCGGCCTCCGGCTCGGTGCCGATCGGCATGAGCGTGGACGCGACGCTGATCCAGATGGCGGCCGGCTACGGGGCGATCGCGAACAACGGCACCTACGTGCAGCCGCACCTGATCCAGTCGATGATCTCCGGCCGGGACGGCAAGGTGACGCCCGGGCCGGCGCCGGAGACGCACCAGGTGCTGCGTCCCGAGGTGGCCGCCGAGCTGCGGACCATGATGGAGGCCGTGGTCGACAAGACCGGCGCGACCGGAACGCAGGCGGCGGTCACCGGGTACCGGGTGGCGGGCAAGACCGGCACCGGCAAGCGGCTGATCGACGGGCAGTACACGAGCAACAACTACGGCTCGTTCATCGGCATGGCGCCGGCCGAGAACCCGCGGTTCGTGGTGGCGGTGTCCGCCGATGTGCCGCACGGCACCGGTGGTGACGTGGCCGCGCCGGCGTTCAGCAAAATGATGCAGTTCGCCCTGCTTCATTACCGGGTGCCGCCGTCGTCGTCGAAGCCTCCCACCTTCAAAATCCACCCGTGACCCGGCCGGCCGCCCCGCCCGCCGGCCGTGACCGGACTGCTTTTCCGTCTTCGGGGGACGACCGGGTAGGGTCTGACGCCGTGCCCGGCATTCCCCGTCCCCAGACTGTCGCGCCGCTGAGTCTGACGAGGCTGGCCGCCCTGCTGCCGGCCGCGCTGACCGGCGCGGACGTCGAGGTCACCGGCATCACGCACAACAGTCGCGAGGTGCGTCCCGGTGACCTGTACGCGGCGCTGGCCGGTGCGAACCGGCATGGCGCGGAGTTCGTCGCGCAGGTCGTGGAGGCGGGCGCGGCCGCGGTCCTGACCGACGAGGCCGGTCGCGAGGCGGCCCTCGCCGCCGGCCTGCCGGTGCTGGTGGCCGACGATCCGCGCGAGGTGCTCGGCGCCGCGGCCGCCGCGGTCTACGGCGACCCGTCCGACCGGCTCACGATGATCGGCATCACCGGCACCGCGGGCAAGACCTCCACGGCGTACCTGGTGGAGTCGGGTCTGCGAGCCGCCGGGCTGACCACCGGCCTGATCGGCACGGTGGAGACCCGGCTCGGCGATCTGGTCGTCCCGAGCGTGCGCACCACGCCGGAGGCGACCGACCTGCAGGCCATGCTGGCGGCCGCGGTCGAGCGCGGCGTCACCGCGGTGGTGATGGAGGTGTCCAGCCACGCCCTCGCCGTCGGCCGGGTCGGCGGCCTGCGTTTCGCGGTCGGCGGGTACACGAACTTCGGCCTGGACCACCTCGACTTCCACAAGGACGTGGACGACTACTTCGCGGCCAAGGCGAAGCTGTTCGACGGCCGGTCGCGCGTCGAGGTGCTCAACCACGACGACCCGGCGCTGGTGCCGCTGCGCAAAGCGGGCACGGTGACGTACTCGGCGAACGGCGACCGGTCCGCCACGTGGTGGGCCGACGACATCCGCCCGTCCGCTTTTGGTCAGCGGTTCGTCGCTCATGGACCGGACCGGACCACGGTCGAGGCGGGCGTCGCGCTGCCCGGCCGGCACAACGTGGCGAACGCGCTTCTCGCGCTGGCCTCGCTGGTCGCCTGCGGGGTCGACGCACAGGTCGCGGCCGGGGGCATCGCCGCCTGCAAGGGCGTGCCGGGCCGGCTCGAGCAGGTCGAGGCGCCGGGCGAGATCCTCGGCGTCGTCGACTACGCCCACAAGCCGGACGCGATCGTGGCGGCCCTGGCGGCGCTGCGCGAGCTGGCGACCGGGCGCGGCGGCGGGCTGATCTGCCTGATCGGCGCGGGCGGCGACCGGGACAAGGGCAAGCGCCCGCTGATGGGGGCCGCCGCGGCGCGCGGGTCCGACCTGGTGATCGTCACGGACGACAACCCCAGGACCGAGGACCCCGCTTCCGTACGGGCGGCCGTGCGCGCCGGTGCGGAGGAGGCGGGCGCCGCCGCGAAGATCATCGAGGTCGCCGGCCGCCGGCAGGCGATCGGCGAGGCGGTCCGTCTGGCCGGGCCGGGCGACGTGATCGCCCTGCTCGGCAAGGGACACGAGCGGGGCCAGGAGGTGGACGGCGAGGTGCTGCCGTTCGACGATCGGATCGAGCTGGCGGCCGCGCTGACCGCCGCCGCGGAAGGTGCTTCTTGATCCGCATGACGCTGGGCGAGATCGCCGCCATCACCGGCGGACGGCTCGTCAACGCAGAACCGGGCCTGCCCGTGACCGGGCCGGTCGAGTACGACTCCCGCAAGATCGCCCCGGGCGGCCTGTTCGCCGCGTTCGAGGGCGAGAAGGTGGACGGCCACGACTACGCTGCGGTGGCCATGAAATCGGGCGCGGCCGCGGTGCTGAGCACGCGGGACACCGGCGAGCCCGGCGTGGTGGTGCACGAGCCACTCGTCGCGCTGGCCTCGCTGGCGCACGCGGTCGTCGAGCGGCTGGACGGCCTGACCGTGGTCGGGCTGACCGGCTCGTCCGGCAAGACCACCACGAAGGACTACATCGGGCAGCTGCTGTCCCGGATGGGCCCGACGATCGCCCCGGCCGGCTCGCTGAACAACGAGCTCGGTTTCCCGTACACCGTCCTGCAGGCCACCGAGGACACGAAGTTCCTGGTCCTGGAGATGGGTGCGCGAGGAATCGGTCACATCCGGTACCTCACCCAGATCGCCCGGCCGGACATCGGCGTGGTGCTCAACATCGGCGACGCCCACATCGGCGAGTTCGGATCCCGGGAGGGCACCGCGCGGGCCAAGGGCGAGCTCGTCGAGGCGCTCCCGGCCGACGGCGTCGCGGTGCTGAACGCCGACGATCCCCTGGTCGCGGCCATGGCACCGCGCACCGGCGCCCGGGTGCTGCCGGTGGGTGAGGCGCCGGAGTCCCTGGTACGGGCAACCGACGTGACCTTGGACGACCAGGGGCGCGCCTCGTACACGCTGAGTGCCGCGGGCCGGTCCGGAAATGTCCGGCTTGCGGTGGCCGGGCGGCATCAGGTCGCCAACACGCTCGCGGCCGCGGGCGTGGCACTATCGCTGGGCATGCCGTTCGACGACGTGGTGACCGCGCTCGGCGAGATCGGCATCGTCTCGGTCCGGCGGATGGACGTCTTCCGCCGGCCGGACGGGGTGACCGTCATCGACGACTCGTACAACGCGAACCCGTCGTCGACGGCCGCCGCCCTGCACGCGCTGGCCGCGATGGCCGCCGGCCGGCGCACCACAGCGGTGCTCGGGTACATGGCCGAGCTGGGCGACTCCGAACGCGCCGGGCACGAGCGGGTCGGCCGGCTCGCCGCCGAGCTGGGCGTGGACCGGGTGGTCGCGGTCGCGGAGAACGCCCGTCCGATCCTGGACGGGGCCAACGGGGTGCACGGGTGGACCGGGTCGGCGATCTTCGCCGCCGATCAGGCCGCCGCCATCGAGATCATCCAGGGTGATCTGCACGCCGACGACGTCGTGCTGGTCAAGGGATCCCGTTACCGCACGTGGGACGTGGTCGACGCGCTGCGCCCCGACGCGAGGAGTGAGGTTCGCCCGTGAGGGCCGTAATTGTCGCGGCGGCGGTCGCGTTCATCATCTCGCTGTTCGGCACTCCGGTGGCGATCCGCGTCTTCACCGCCCTCAAGGCCGGGCAGCCGATCCGCACCATCGGCCCGTCCACCCATCAGGGCAAGCGCGGCACCCCGACGATGGGCGGCGTCGCCTTCATCGTGGCGACCGTCTTCGCCTACGCGGCCGGGCACCTGGCGCTGACCACCCTGCCGGACCGGCAGATCGCCCAGGAGAACCCGACCATGACCGCCCTGGTCCTGCTCGGGCTGTTCGTCTTCTGCGGCGTGGTCGGCTTCCTGGACGACTTCCTCAAGGTGCGCCGGCGCAACTCCGACGGCCTCAGCGCCAAGGGCAAGCTGCTCGGCCAGCTGCTCGTCGGTGGCGCCTTCGCCGCCGTGGCGCTGTACGTGCCCAGCACCAACGGCGAGACGGTGGCCAGCGAGCACATCTCGTTCATCCGGGACATCAGCTGGCTGGACGTGGGCAAGGTGGGCTCGGTCCTGGTCTTCGTGTTCGTCATCATGTCGATGTCGAACGGCGTGAACCTCACCGACGGCCTCGACGGGCTGGCCACCGGCGCCTCCATCCTGGTGCTCGGCGCGTACACGCTGATCGGCTTCTGGCAGTACCGCCACTGGTGCGGCGACACCGCGTACGCGCAGGCCAACGACTACTGCTACCAGGTGCGCGACCCGCTGGAGGTCGCGATGATCGCGGCGGCCGCGGCGGCGGCCTGTGTCGGCTTCCTGTGGTGGAACACCAACCCGGCGCGGATCTTCATGGGTGACACCGGCGCGCTCGGCCTGGGCGGGCTGATCGGCGGCCTGGCCGTCGCCACCCGCACCACGCTCCTGTCGATCATCATCGGCGGCCTGTTCGTGATCATCACGATGTCCGTGGTCATCCAGATCATCTCGTTCAAGACCACCGGTAAACGTGTCTTCCGGATGTCACCGCTGCAGCACCACTTCGAGCTGGCCGGCTGGTCCGAGGTCAACATCGTGGTCCGGTTCTGGATCGTGGCCGGCATCTGCGTGGCCATCGGTCTCGGTCTGTTCTACTCGGACTTCCTGGCCGTGATGGGCTAGCGCCTCGTTGATGGGCTCCGTCACGAAACGGACGTGCGACACGCCATGGTCGTGACACGGACTCGCGTGTCGTCACGACCATGATGTGTCCATGGCGGACGACCGTACGCAAAAGGCACCCCGCCCGTCACTGAGCCGGCAGCTGCTGCCCGCCGTGCACGGGCTGCTGGCCCGGCCCCTCTCCTCGTACTACCTGCTGCTCGCGAGCTCGGGCCTGCTGCTGCTCATCGGGCTCACCATGGTCTTCTCGGCCACCAGCGTGAAGGCGTACGCGGAGAACGGGAACGCCTTCTCGGCCCTGTTCAACCAGGCGGTCTTCGCCCTGCTCGGCCTGTTCGCCTTCTGGGTGTGCCAGCGGCTGCCCGCCGGCACCCTGCGCGACCTCGGCAAGTACGTGCTGGGCGCGGCCATCGTGCTGCTCTGCCTGCTCGACCTGCTGATGGCGCTGGAGTCGGTCCACCTGCTCAGCCGGCCGCGGATCGGCCCGGTGCACGCCGAGCTGCTCTGGCTCTACCTCGGCCCGATCGGCCTGCAGCCCGCCGAGCTGGCGAAGCTCGGCATGGTGCTGTGGGGCGCCGACGTGATCGCCCGCAAGGGCCCGGCGCTCGGGCACTGGCGCGAGCTGGCCCGGCCGCTGTTCCCGGTGGTCGGCCTGCTGTTCGTCCTGGTCGGGTACAACGACCTGGGCACCATGCTGGTGCTGCTGGCGCTGGTGATCGGCCTGCTCTGGGCGGCCGGCGTCCGGCTTCGGGTGTTCGGCGCGCTGGGCGTGCTCGGCCTGGCCGGCATCGGGCTGCTGATCGCCGCGGCGTCCGGCGGCGCGGGCTCCGGCGAGGCCGGCTCGCAGAACTACCGCTGGGCCCGGCTCACCAACTTCCTCCAGCCGATCGACAAGTGCGACCTGGACGGGCCCTGCTACCAGCTGATCCAGGCCCGCTCGGCGATCTTCGAGGGCGGCTGGTTCGGGGTCGGCCTGGGCAAGGGCGCGCTGAAGTGGAACTGGCTGCCCGAGGCGGACAACGACTTCATCTTCGCGGTGGTCGCCGAGGAGCTGGGCGTGGTCGGCTGTGCCGTGGTGCTGGCCCTGTTCTCGGTGCTGGCGTACACCGGTTTCCGGATCGCGCGCCGCTCGCAGGACCCGTTCCGCCGGCTGGCCGCCACCGCGATCACCACCTGGCTCGTCTCCCAGGCCGTGATCAACATCGGTGGCGTGACCGGCATGCTGCCCATCACCGGTCTGCCGCTGCCGTTCATCTCCGCAGGTGGCAGCGCCCTCGTCGTGACCATGGCGGCGGTCGGCATGCTCGCCTCGTTCGCCCGCGCCGAGCCGGACGCGTCACGAGCCCTGAACGCCCGTCCGCCCTCTCGGTGGGTGCGACTAGTCTGGGCCCCGCTGCCGCCGCTCCCCCCGCCGCGGCGAGCGGCCCCGCCACGGGTGACGACAGCGACGGGTGCGGGGGCTGAGAGGAGACGGTGATGGGTTTGCTGCGGTCGGTCGTGCTCGCCGGGGGAGGCACCGGCGGTCACATCTATCCGCTGCTCGCCTTCGCCGACGCTCTGAAGAGGCACTTCCCGGACGTGCGGATCACCACGCTGGGCAGCCCGAAGGGCATGGAGAACGAGCTGATCCCGGCCGCCGGGTACGACCTGCGGGTGATCCCGGCGTTCCAGCTGCCCCGGTCGATCAACATGAACCTGCTGCGCACGCCGGACCGGATGTACAAGTCCTCGCACGCGGCCGGCAAGATCATCGACGAGGTCCAGGCGGATGTGGTGGTGGGCTTCGGCGGGTACGTGTCGGTCCCGGCCTACCTGGCCGCCTGGCGCCGCGAGGTGCCGATCGTGATCCACGAGGTGAACGTGCCGCCGGGCGTCGCGAACCGGATGGGCATGAAGTTCACCAAGAACGTCGCGGTCGGCTTCCCGCATCAGCCGGTGCAGGCCGAGGCGCTCAAGGACGCCCGGGTGGTCGGCGTGCCGCTGCGCACCGGCATCTCGCATCTGGACCGTCCGGCGCTGCGCCCGGAGGCGTTGTACCGCTTCGGCCTGCGCCCGGACCTGCCGGTGCTGTTCGTCTCCGGCGGATCGTCCGGCGCCCGCACCATCAACCTGGCGGTGGCCGCCGCGGCCAAGCGGCTCGCGCACGCCGGCATCCAGGTGCTGCACGTGCAGGGCGGCCGCAACGACCCGTTCGACGTGCCCAGCGATCTCCCGGTGCCGTACCGGGTGCTGCCGTACCTGTCCGAGATGCAGCTCGGATACGCGGCGGCCGACCTCATGCTGTGCCGCGGTGGCGCGATCACGGTGGCCGAGACGACCGCGCTCGGGGTCCCGGCGATCTACGTGCCGTACCCGCACAGCAATCAGGAGCAGAAGCGCAATGCGCTGCCGGTGGTCGAGGCGGGGGGTGGCATCCTGGTCGACAACGCCGAGCTGACCCCGGAGTGGATCGAGCAGAACATCATCCCGCTGGCCCGTGACCGGCAGCGACTGGCCACCATGGGCATGGCCGCGTCCCGGTACGGCCGGCGCGACGGCGACGAGGCGTTGCTCGAGTTCGTCCTGGAAGCGGTGGCCAAGGCCCGATGACTTTCGTTCTGGAAGTGACGGCCGAGACCCGATGACCGAACTGAACAAGGGGAGCGGAGCTGTGAACACCGCGGAGCTGACGCCGGCCGGCGAGTTGACCGCCGAGGACCTGGGCAGCGTGCACCTCATCGGGATCGGCGGGGTGGGCATGGCCGGGCTGGCCCGCCTGCTGCTCACCCGCGGCGTCCCGGTCTCCGGCAGCGAGCTGCGCGAGTGGCCGGCGCTGGCCGGGCTGCGCGCGCTCGGCGGCACGGTGCACATGGCCCACGTCGAGTCGAACCTCGACGGCGTCGACACGGTGGTCTACTCGACCGCCATCCCGCAGTCCCACCTGGAGCTGGTCGAGGCGCGCAAGCGCGGCCTGCGGGTGCTGCACCGGTCCGAGGCGCTCAAGGCCGCGATGACCGACCGGCAGACGATCGCGGTGGCCGGCACGCACGGCAAGACCACCACCACCTCGATCATGACGGTGATCCTGCAGCACGCCGGGCAGGACCCGTCGTTCGTGATCGGCGGCGAGATCTCCGAGGCCGGCTCGAACGGCCACCACGGCACCGGCCCGCACTTCGTGGCCGAGGCGGACGAGAGCGACAAGTCGTTCCTGATCTACCGGCCGCACGTCGCGATCGTGACCAATATCGAGGGCGACCACCTCAACAACTGGGGCGACCTGGACGGTCTCAAGGCCGGGTTCCTCCAGTTCGCCGAGCTCACCGCGCCCGGCGGGTTCGTGGTGACCTGCGCCGACGACCCGGGCACCCAGGACCTCATCTCCTCGCTGCGGGCTTCCGGCCGTACGGTGTGGACGTACGGTGAGAGCGAGCACGCCGACCTGCGGATCAGTGACGTGGTGTCCACGGTGAGCGGTGTGCGGTACGCCGCCGAGCTGGACGGCAAGCCGCTGGGCGAGATCCGGCTCGCGCTGCCCGGCCGGCACATGGGCCTGAACAGCGCGGCCGCGGTGCTGACCGCGCTGCGGCTGGGACTGCCGCTGGACAAGGTGGTCGAGGCGCTGGCCGCGTTCCCGGGGGTGCGGCGCCGGTTCGAGCGCAAGGGCATCGCCGCGGGCGTGCGCGTCTACGACGAGTACGCGTACCACCCGACCTCGGTGAAGGCGGCCCTGCGCACGCTGCGCGAGGTGGCCGGCGACGGCCGGCTGCTGGTGGTCTTCCAGCCGTACCGGGTGTACCGCACCCGCGACCTGCAGGCCGAGCTGGCCGAGGGCCTGGCGATCGCCGACCAGGTGATCGTGATGGAGGTCTTCGGGCCGGGCGAGGTGCGCCAGCCGGGCGAGGGCGGGGTGGCGCTCACCGCCGCGATCGATCTGCCTGCCGATCGGAAGGTCTTCGTCGGCGATTGGGAGGATGTTCCGGCCGAGGTCGTGCGCCGCAGCCGTCCGGGTGATGTGGTGGTGACCATGGGTGCACCGCCGATCTCGCTGATGGGTGACGAGCTGCTGGCCGCGCTGTCCGAGCAGGACGCGGAGTAGAGCGGCCGATGAGCGGCGGCGGGGGCGCACGCAACTGGCGGCTGGTACGGGCGGACACCGACGCGGTGCCGCCCTCGGTCCGCCGGTTCATGGCCCGTGCCCGCCAGCGCCGCCTGCGGGCGGCGCTGCCCTGGGCGGTCGCCGCCGGGGTTCTCGCCGTGGCCGGGGTGGTGGCCTGGGTCGTCTACGGCACCTCGGTGCTCGGCGTCCGCGATGTGCGGGTGGTCGGCGTGCAGCTGCTCACCCCGCTGGAGGTGGAGCAGGCCGCCGCGGTCCGGCCGGACGAGCCGCTCGCCCGGGTCGACCTGGACGGGGTGCGCACCCGGGTGCGGACGCTGGCCGCGGTGGACCGGGTCGTGGTGCGCCGCAGCTGGCCGTCCACACTGGTGGTCGAGGTGGTCGAGCGTACGGCGGTGGCCGCCGTCCCGTCCGGCAAGGAGTTCGCGCTGATCGACCGCGCCGGCGTGCCGTACCGGACGGTTGCCGAGAAGCCGGCCGCCCTGCCGCTGGTCCGCACCGCGGCGCCCGGTCCGTCCGATGCGAACACCCGCTCGGCGCTGACCGTGCTCGCGGCGCTCAGCGACGACCTGCGCGAACAGGTGGTCGCCGTCTCGGTGGCCACGCCCGCGCAGATCCGGCTGGAGCTGCGCAGGAGCCGCACGGTGGTGTGGGGCGACGACACCAAGAGCGACGTGAAGAGCCAGGTGGCGACCGCTCTGCTCAAGCGGGCCGGCAAGGAGATCGACGTCAGCGCACCGTCCGTGGTGACCATCCGCTAAGATCAACTGCTAAGCGGACATCAGGGCGGAAACGCCATATTTTGTCCGAGGTTACGGCTGCGTCGGATATTGGCCACGTAAGCGGGCGCCGACACGCCGCGCCGGTTCTTTGGCTGACGCCTGAAGTCCGCTTACGTTGCCTCCAGAGGCCGAATGGTTGACATAACCGTAAGCCTCTAGTAGAGGGTGAGGGTTTCCTCGCCCTCCCTTGTACGGCAGCGGATGTCGGAGTTGCGGTTCTGGCCGGATCGCACGGGGCCCACGACATCCGCCAACCCCGGAAGGGAAGGCTGAGCCCGATGACACCTCCACACAACTACCTGGCGGTCATCAAGGTCGTCGGTATCGGCGGCGGCGGCGTGAACGCCGTGAACCGCATGATCGAGGTAGGGCTCAAAGGCGTCGAGTTCATCGCGATCAACACCGACGCGCAGGCGCTGCTGATGAGCGACGCGGACGTCAAGCTCGACGTCGGCCGTGAACTGACCCGCGGGCTGGGCGCCGGGGCGCAGCCCGAGGTCGGCAAGAACGCGGCCGAGGACCACCGCGACGAGATCGAGGAAGTGCTCAAGGGCGCCGACATGGTCTTCGTGACCTGCGGCGAGGGCGGCGGCACCGGCACCGGCGGCGCGCCCGTGGTCGCGAACATCGCCCGCAAGCTCGGCGCGCTGACCATCGGCGTGGTCACCCGGCCGTTCTCGTTCGAGGGCAAGCGCCGCCAGGTGCAGGCCGAGTCCGGCATCGACGAGCTGCGCAACCAGTGCGACACGCTGATCGTCATCCCGAACGACCGGCTGCTGGCGCTGGGCGACCGCGGGATCAGCATGATGGACGCGTTCCGCCAGGCCGACCAGGTGCTGCTCTCCGGTGTCCAGGGCATCACCGACCTGATCACCACGCCGGGTCTGATCAATCTGGACTTCGCCGACGTCAAGAGCGTGATGAGCGGCGCCGGCAGCGCGCTCATGGGCATCGGCAGCGCGCGCGGCGACAACCGCGCCGTCGAGGCGGCCGAGAAGGCGATCTCCAGCCCGCTGCTCGAGCAGAGCATGGACGGCGCGCGCGGCGTGCTGCTCTCCATCGCGGGCGGGTCCGACCTGGGTCTGTTCGAGATCAACGACGCGGCGCAGCTGGTCACCGACGCGGCGCACCCGGACGCGAACATCATCTTCGGCGCGGTGATCGACGACGCGCTCGGCGACGAGGTGCGGGTCACCGTGATCGCGGCGGGCTTCGACGGCGGCACCCCGTCGTACAAGCCGGCCGAGCCGGCCCGCAAGGTGATCCAGCAGCCGACCACGTCCCCGGCGGTCCCGGCGCCCACGCCGGCCCCGGTCACCCCGGCCGCGCCGGCGCCGGCCGCGACCACCCCGCCGCCGCGGCGGGTGCTGTTCGACGACGTCGACGTGCCGGACTTCCTGAAGAACGGCTCCTGACCTCACGCTTGCGTACGGCCGAGATGGTCCCCGGACGTCGTGACGAGCTCGCCGCCTCCCTGGCCGAGGTGCGCGAGCGGATTTCGCGTGCCTGTGCGGCGGCCGGCCGGCCGGACGACGTCACGCTCGTCGCGGTGACCAAGACCTACCCGGCGAGCGATGTGGTGCTGCTCGCCGGGCTCGGCGTGACCGACGTCGGCGAGAACCGGGACCAGGAGGCGGCGCCGAAGGCGGCACAGGCCACCGCCCAGGGCGCGGCCCTGCGCTGGCACTTCATCGGCCAGTTGCAGCGGAACAAGGCGAAGTCGGTGGCCGGGTACGCCGACGTCGTCGAGTCGGTCGACTCGATCCGGCTGGCTCAGGCGCTCGACCGGGCCGCAGCCGGGCGGGAGAACCCGCTCGACGTACTGATCCAGGTGAGTATCGACGGCGACCCGGACCGGGGCGGGGTCATCGGCGACGATCTCTGGCGGCTTTCCGACACGGTGGCGGCGGCCGGGCACCTGCGGCTCGGCGGCCTGATGGCGGTCGCGCCGATGGACTGGGAGCCGGACCGCGCGTTCGAGCAGCTGGCCGGGCTCTCGCAACGCCTGGTGGCGGCGCATCCCGGCGCCACCACGCTGTCCGCCGGGATGAGCGGCGACCTCGAGGCCGCGATACGGCACGGAGCGACACACGTACGGATCGGCACTTCTTTGCTCGGGATGCGAAACCGGCTGCGGTAGCCTTGCGGCGGGCAGCAAACTACATGGGTGTTGTTTAACGCGACGCGTTATCGGGGACGCTCGGCGCGGGGACGACACGGCAGTACGCGCCTCCGGTGTCCGGATCGGACGCCGGGGCGCGCGAGGGGGGAATGCGGTACGCCCAGGGGGCGCGTTCCGCGCAGCGGACGAAGGTGGGGGACATGACTGGTCGGGTCGACGCCGGGCGGGGCACCGCTCGGACGCGGGATGGGGTGAACGCATGAGCGCGCTTCGTAAGGCGGGCGTCTGGCTGGGCCTCGTCGAGGAGGACGACGACCGCGGGTACGACGACCGTGGTTACCGCGAGAGCTCCTACCGCGACCGCGACCGGTACTCGAGCGACCGCTACGCCGACGAGTTCGCCGACGAGGACGAGGAGATCGAGGAGGAGCGGTCGGTGCCGCGGGCGCGCTCCGAGCGCACCCGGGTGTCCGAGCGGCTCTCCCGGGCCGACCTCGACGACCACGATCGGGTGGAACGTCCGGAGCGGGCGAGCGTTCGTTCGATCACTCGCTCGTCCACGTCGAGTGAGTCGGCGGCTCCGATGAGTTATTCCACGCGGGACAATCTGGCACTCGCGCCGCAGACGGCGCACCAGCCGCAGCCGGCTCCCCGGCAGGTCGAGGAGGAGCAGCGGTACCAGATCACGACGCTGCACCCGACCACCTACCGCGAGGCGCGGACCATCGGCGAGCACTTCCGCGACGGCGTTCCGGTCATCATCAATCTCACCGAGATGGATGAAGGAGATGCCCGTCGCCTGGTTGACTTCGCCGCCGGGCTGGCTTTCGGTCTGCGGGGTACGATCGAGCGCGTGACCAACCGGGTTTTCCTGCTCTCACCGGCGAATGTCCAGGTCACCGCGGAGGACAAGGCCAAGATCGCTGAGGGTGGGTTCTTCAACCAGAGTTGACCCGAACGAGGGATCCACCAGCGTGCTGTCGATCGTCTTCCAGATCCTGTACCTCTTGGTCTACATCTATTTCCTGGTCCTCCTTGCCAGGTTCGTGCTGGGTGCGGTACTCCAGTACGGGCGCCGGTGGCAACCCAGTCGTGGGGCGTCGGCGGCACTCGAAACGGTGTGGAGCGTCACTGATCCGCCCCTCAAGGCGTTGAGGCGTGTGATCCCTCCGCTGCGCATTGGTAACGTGAGTTTGGACCTAGCTTCCCTCGTGCTGCTGGTTATCCTGTTCGTGCTCTATGCGTTCGTGCTGGAAAAATTGATTTCCAACTTCAGCTAGATAGACAGCAGCCCCAACCGCGGCCGCGACTGACCCGAGGAGTTTCGATGCCGCTGACCCCGGCCGACGTGCACAACGTCG
>NZ_CAKUCL010000170.1 GCF_934643405.1 uncultured Actinoplanes sp. | reverse complement strand
CGCCGGGGCCGAGCTGCCGCCGGGGGCCGCTCGGCTCGCTGCGGCCGGGCCGCGACGGCGGCGGGCTGCTGGGCGGGTGGCCGTGACCGCGCGTCGGCGGATCGCTCGCTGTCGGAGGACTTCGCGGCCTTCGCGGTTCGCTTGCCGGTGGTCGTCTTCGTGGTGCGCTTGCGGGCCGACGACCGGGTGCCCTTGCCGGTGAGGGTCTTCACCAGCTTCTTGACCAGCTCGGGCTTCTTGAGGCCGGCCGTGTCGTCGACCCCCTGCCGGGACAGGCGGGTGCGCAGCTCGGCCACCTTCATCCGGGCGATCTTGCTCTCGCTGACCTCCGGTGTGTCCGGGGTGTCGTTGCGGCTGGTGGGATTCTTCCGGCTGCTGCTGGCGGAGCGGCTCGCGGTCTTGCCGCTCTTCGCGGACTTGAGTTCGGCCTTGATCAGCTTGGTGACCAGTTCCGGTTTCTTCATGTCGTCGGTGCCCTTGACGCCGCGGCGGGCGAGCCGGGTGCGCAGGTCGGCGACCTTCATCCGGGCGATCTTGCTCTCGCTGACCTCCGGTGTGTCGGGGGTGTCGTTGCGGCTGGTGGGGTTCTTCCGGCTGTTGCTGGCGGAGCGGCTCGCGGTCTTGCCGCTCTTCGCGGACTTCTTCTCGGCCTTGATCAGCTTGGTGACCAGATCGGGTTTCTTCATGTCGTCGGTGCCCTTGACGCCTCGGCGGGCGAGCCGGGTGCGCAGGTCGGCGACCTTCATCCGGGCGATCTTGCTTTCGTCGACCTGGGGTGTGTCGGGGGTGTCGTTGCGGCTGGTGGGGTTCTTCCGGCTGCTGCTGGATCGGCTCGCGGTCTTGCCGCTGGTGGTGGAGCGGCTTGCGGTCTTGCCGCTCTTCGCGGACTTCTTCTCGGCCTTGATCAGTTTGGTGACCAGATCGGGTTTCTTCATGTCGTCGGTGCCCTTGACACCGCGGCGGCCCAGCGCTCGGCGCAGCTCGTCGACCTTCATCCGGGCGATCTTGCTTTCGCTCACGTCCGGGGTGTTCGGAGTGTCGTTACGGCTCGTCCGGCCCTTGGCGGTCTTGGTGGCAGCCACGCCCGTTCACCTCACATTCATCGGTGTTTCGATCTCCTTTCAGCTACCCCCTGCCGGGACGCCGACACATGAGAACCACCCGTATCCCCCGCAACGGTCAGCACTCCCTCGGCGAAGGCGGACAATTCGCGCCGTCGGCGACGTCCGCGGGCGGCTGCGGACCGCCCGGTGGGGCGGACGCGCGGAATGGAAAGGGCGGTGGCGGCGGAGTGTGCGGATCGGTGCGAGTGGCGGTGAGGCGCGCTGCCGCTGATCCCGAGCCACGGGCCCGTCGTCAGAACTCGGGCGGCCCGGGATCGACGGCGTCCCAGCCTCGCCGGGCGAGTTCGCGGATGACCGCGGCCACCCGGGGAGTCCAGAACAGCAGAACCTGATCCCGCCCTTCGACCTCGAAGGAGACGGCGGCCGCGGGAAGCCCGAACCGCCCGTAGAGCGGCCGGTGCGGCACCGCGGTCACCTCCGCCCGGCGCAGGGTGTCCGCCCCGGCGCGCGAGGAGAAGGTCACGCTGTCCTCCCCGGCCACCAGGCGCACCGATGGCCAGGGCATCCGCTTGGCGACGGTGAGAGAACTGCCGCGGGTGAAGTCGAGGCGGTCGACGTAGCTGAGCCCGCCGCGCGCCAGAGAGCGATCCACGATCATCGAGGGATCGTAGGGGAGTGGCCTGGGGACTATGAACCGTTTGGGATGAGTACTTAGACGTACGTCGATGCCATGCTCGGCGCATGCGAGCACTCTCCCTCATCGGCACCGCCGCCCTGGCCGCCGCGCTCATCGGTGCGCCGGCTCGGGCTTCGGTGGCCGCGGCGCCGGACATCCCGGTCGCCAACGTCAAGGCTCACCTCGCGCAGTTGCAGAGCATCGCGACCGCGAACGGCGGCAACCGCGCGCACGGCCGGCCCGGCTATCTGGCCTCCGTGACGTACGTCAAGGGGCTGCTGGACCGGGCCGGCTTCGTGACCCAGCAGCAGTCGTTCACCTACAACGGCGCGACCGGCTACAACCTGATCGCGGACTGGCCGGGCGGCGACACCGGCAACACCCTGATGATCGGCGCTCATCTGGACAGCGTGACCGCCGGTCCGGGCATCAACGACAACGGCTCAGGCTCGGCCGCCAACCTCGAGGTCGCGCTCGCCGTGGCGCGGGCCGGTCTGGCGCCGCAGCGTCATCTGCGGTTCGGCTGGTGGGGTGCCGAGGAGCTCGGCCTGCGCGGCTCCACGGCGTACGTGAACAGCCTGTCCGCCGCGCAGAGGGCGGCCATCGGCGGTTATCTGAATTTCGACATGGTCGGCTCGCCGAATCCGGGCTACTTCCTCTATGACGGCGACAACTCCGACGGTACGGGCGCGGGTCCCGG
The DNA here is from genome assembly GCF_934643405.1 of uncultured Actinoplanes sp. Classification (GTDB taxonomy): domain Bacteria; phylum Actinomycetota; class Actinomycetes; order Mycobacteriales; family Micromonosporaceae; genus Actinoplanes. The sequence goes on along the minus strand of NZ_CAKUCL010000170.1, from coordinate 12,952 downwards.
CCCGGCCGGATCGGCGCAGATCGAGCAGACCCTCGCGGCGTATTTCACCTCGATCGGCGTCCCCACCAGGGGCACCGACTTCGACGGGCGCAGCGACTACGGCCCGTTCATCGCCGCCGGCATCCCGGCGGGCGGCATCTTCACCGGCGCCGAGGGCCGTAAGACGGCCGCGCAGGTGCAGCTCTGGGGCGGCACCGCGTCCACTTTCGACCCCTGCTACCACGCGTCGTGCGACACCACGGCCAACATCAACGACACGGCGCTCGACCGCAACAGCGATGCGATCGCGTACGCCGTCTGGACGCTCGCCGGAAGCGGCGGCGGGACCGGGAGCACCGTCTGGTCGGACGACTTCGAGACGGCGACCGGCTGGACGCCCGGCGCCGGCGACACCGCGGTCTCGGGGTTGTTCGAGCCCGGCGACCCGGCGGCCACCAGCTCCGGCATCGCCACCCAGCTCGGCACCGCGGCGAGCGGCAGTCACGACCTGGTGACCGGCGCGGCGGCCGGCTCCGGCGCGGGCGCGAACGACGTCGACGGCGGCGTCACGTCCCTGCGGTCGCCGGCCATCACGCTGCCGTCGGGCACGCTGAGCCTGAGCTTCTCCTGGTACCTGGCGCACCTGAGCAACGCGAGCAGCGCCGACTACCTGCGCGTGCGGCTCGTCACCGGCTCGGCCACCACCACGCTGTTCAGCCGGCCGGGCGCGGCCGCCGATCGGGCGGCGTCCTGGCAGACCGCAACCGTCGACCTTTCCCCGTACGGCGGACAGACCGTGAGCCTGCTCGTCGAGGCCGCGGACGCGTCGACCGCCTCCCTGGTCGAGGCCGCCGTCGACAACGTGCGGATCACGAAGGCGTGAGCACGGTGACGCCCGCCGCGCGCAGGCGCTGAAGCTCGGGGTGTTCCCCGTCGACGTCGGTGACCACCCCGGTCACCGCGTCCGCCGGGAGCACCTCGAACGGCGACGCGGCGCCGATCTTCTCCGCGCTGGCCAGCACGTAGGTCTCGGCGGCCCGGCTCGCGAGGGTCCGTTTCATCGCGGCCTCGTCCGGGTCGCCGGTGGTCAGCCCGGCCCGGTGGTGCACGCCGGTGACGCCGAGCAGGAAGACGTCGGCGCTGACCCGCGCGGCCGCCTCCGCGGTGGCGGCGCCCAGCGTGACCGCCGAATGCTTGAACAGCCGGCCGCCGAGCAGGAAGACCTCCGCCGACGGGTGGTCGACGAGGGCGGCGGCGATGGTCGGGCTGTGCGTGACCACGGTGACCGCGGGCAACCGCCGGGCGACGGCCAGCGCCGTCGTGCCGCCGTCCAGCAGCACCGTCATGCCGGGCCGGATCAGCTCGGCGGCCCGGGCCGCCACCCGCTCCTTGCTCGCCGGCGCGACGGAGGTCCGGGTCGCGTAGTCGGCGGCGGCCTCGGCGGCCGGCAGCGCCCCGCCGTAGACCCGCTGGCACAGTCCGGCGGCGGCCAGATCGCGCAGGTCACGGCGGATGTTGTCCTCGGCGATGCCGAGCTCGGCAGCCAGCTCCTTGGCCACGATCTTGCCGTCGGCGCGCAGCCGGGCCAGCAGGAAGTCGCGCCGCTCGGCGGGAAGCATTCCGTGTTTCTCCTCAATGTTGTCGACTGTTGCGTGTTCAGTGTACGGTCTGGTGGCATGACCGTCACCCCTGGTGTCGACGTCCCGGACGCGCGCGGCCGCATCGGCCTCGACCGGACCGGCCGCGACCTGACCGGCAACCCGGACGTCGTGATCCGCGACGTCGAGCTGATCGCCTCCGCGTGGCACGTGCTGCGCCGCACCACCTTCGACTACCGGCGCCGCGACGGCAGCTGGACGCGGGAACAGCGCGAGACGTACGACCGGGGTGACGGCGCCACGATCCTGCTGTACGACCTGCGGCGGCGCACGGTGCTGCTCACCCGGCAGTTCCGCTTCCCGGCGTACGTGAACGGGCATCCCGACGGCATGCTGGTCGAGGCGGCCGCGGGCCTGCTGGACGACGACGATCCGGCGCAAGCGATCCGGCGCGAGGCGTCGGAGGAACTGGGCGTGACGGTCGGCCAGCTGGAGCACGTGTTCGGCGTCTGGATGAGCCCCGGATCGGTCACCGAGCGCCTGCACTTCTACGCCGCGCCCTACTCGCCGGCCTCGTTCGACGGCCCCGGCGGCGGGGTGGCCGACGAGGGCGAGGACATCGAGACCGTCGAGCTGCCCTTCGAGCAGGCGCTGGACTGGATCGACGACGGTCGCATCGCGGACGCGAAGACGATCATGCTGGTGCAGTGGGCGGCGTTGCGGGGGCCGTTCTCCGCCCGGGCCGATAGCCTCGGGGCGTGAAGCTGAAACTCAAGCTGAGCAAGCGCCAGATGATGGTCCCGGCGATCCTGGCCGTGGCGGCCGGCGGCCTGATGATGAGCCGGTCGGTGGCCGACCAGCCGCGCGGCGGCGTGGACGGCCCGGCCCGTACGGCGTGCAGTGATTTCGCCGCCGGGTATGCCCAGGCCCGTACGAAAACCGCTCGTCTGGCCCTGGCCGACCGGGTCACCGCGTCGTCCGGCCGGACCGCGAACACGGCGATCGCGCAGCGGGCCGCCGAGATGGGCCGCAGCGCCGACGACGACGGCGAGGCGTGGCGGTCCGCCGCCCGGGCGCTCACCACCGCCTGCCGCGACGCGGGTGTTCGAATCTCCTACGAAATGTAGGGTCGCATAGGGTTGCCCCCCGCTCCCGTCCAGTGATGAGTTTCGCTGGAGCGCGCTTCACGAGCGCGCCGGGAGGAGCGGGCAATGAAGCCTCGTCACATAACGCTCGTCGCCGCGCCGGCCGTCCTGGCGTTGATCCTCACGCCGACGGCCGCGCCGGCGGCGCCGGGCACCCACCCCCACCCCCGGCCGGGACCTGTCGGCCGTCACGTCGTCGCGCACACCCTGGCAGCCGACGACGAGGGCGAGGATCCCGAGGAGATCGCCGAGGCGGCCGAGCAGTTCGCCGAGGCACGCAGCGCGCCCGGAGTGGTCGCGCCCGGCGCGTACTCCGCGGCCTGGGCACAGCAGCAGGCGCTACCGAGAACACCCGGTCGCTGGAACGAGATCACCGACCTGCCGTACAACTCCGACGACCCTCGCTACCGCGACATCCGGAGCAACTCCTCCGGCGGCGCCGGCCTGGTCACCGGACGGATCACCGGCCTGGCCGCCGACGACCACGGCTACGTCTACGCGGGCGCGGCCAACGGCGGCGTCTGGCGATCCACCACCGCCGGCGGCCGCTGGCGGCCGATCGCCGACCGGGTGTCCTCGCCGTCCACCGGCGACCTGCGGCTGGACCGTTCCGGCCGGCTCTGGTGGGCCACCGGGGAGGCGAACACCAGCGCCACCTCGTTCGTCGGCACCGGCGTCTACGTGCTGCGCGACCCCCGGCACGGCTCGTTCCGGCCGTCCGACCGGGTCGGCGGCACCGAGCTGGAGAGCACGATCATCCGCAAGCTGCGCTTCTTCGGCAACACCGTGTGGGCGGCGACGAACCGGGGCGCGTACTCGCACTCGCTGACGAACCTGTCCGGGCCGTGGACGTTGCAGTTCGCCCCGAACCCCGAGTTCCTGCCGGGCGGCGCCCAGCAGGCCGACCCGAACGCCCCGTACAAGAACATCATCAACGACTTCGCGGCCGACCCCCGCGACCCGGCCAAGGTCATCATCGCCGCGGGCTGGCGCAGCGGGGACGCGTACAACGGCTTCTACACCCGCACCGCGGGGAGCTGGCAGCGGATCACCCTGGCCGGTGAGATGCCGTCGGACGCCGCGAACGTCGGCATGGTGACGCTGGCGCCGTCGGCCGACGGGTCGCGCTACTACGCGATCGAGCAGTCGCCGACGCAGCTCAACACCAACCCGGACAGCGCGCTGCAGGGCTTCTACGTCTCCCGTTCCGGCTCGCCGTTCGGGCCGTGGACGCTCGGCGCGGACTACCGCGAGCTGGCCGCCTCCGGTTCGGCGCTGACCGATCCGGGCTACATGCCGGGCATCCAGGCGTGGTACAACCAGTTCCTCCAGGTCGATCCGAAGAACCCCGACCACGTGTACGCGGGCCTGGAGGAGGTGTTCGAGTCGTCCGACGGCGGCTCCACGTGGACGACCCCCGGGCCGTACTGGAACTTCGACTTCCCGTGCTGGAGCATCGACCCGTCGAGGCAGACCGGTGACTGCCACCAGACCACCCACCCCGACCAGCACTCCGCGACCGTGGTCGGCGACCACGGCCGGCAGTACCTGGTGGTGGGCGACGACGGCGGCGCCTACCGCCGGCCGGTGCGCGGGAGCGCCGACGCGGCCGGGCACGCCACCGACTGGCGGTCGCTGAACGACGGCTCGATGGACGTTCTCCAGTACTACTCGGTCGGCGCCGGCCTGGACCGCGGCGGTGTCGCGATCTCCGGCGGCCTGCAGGACAACGGGCAGTCCATCCTGCGGCCCGGCGACCGGGTGATGGGCTCGAACTTCGGCGGCGACGGCACCGACACCCTGGTGAACCCGCGCAAGGGCTGTGACATCGCGCAGGAGTACGTCTACCTCGACGTCTGGGTGACCAACAACTGCGCGGTCAACAACGGGGCGTGGGTCGAGGACGAGTCGCTGGCGACCAGCTACGACGTGGCTCCGCCGGACGCCGAGGAGGGGCTGGCCCGGTTCGTCGCGCCGATGTCGCTGGATCCGCGTGACCCGCGCCGCTGGGTCGCCGGCGGCCAGCACGTCTGGTACCAGGACCACGGCTGGGCGATCCGCTCGGGCGACGAGTGGCGCAACCTGTTCGACCTGGGTGCGGGGCACGTCGCGACGGCCGTGGCGACCGTCGGCGGGCTGGTCTACGCCGGCTGGTGCGGCCCGTGCAACAACCAGGGCTTCACCCGCGGCATCGCGGTCGGCCGCACCGACGGCACCGGCTGGCACCAGCTCACCCTGCCGATCGACGGCACGGTGCCGAACCGGTACGTGTCCGGCTTCGACGTCGACCGCGCCGACCCGCGGCACGTGATCGTCGCGATCAACGGCTTCTCCCGCAAGTGGACCGAGGGCCCGGGTGCGGGCGTCGGCCACGTCTTCGAGAGCCGCGACGCCGGCGAGCACTGGACCGACATCTCGGGGAACCTGCCGGACGTGCCGGCGAACACCGTGCTGATGCTGCCCGGCGGCGGGCTCGCCCTCGGCACCGACACCGGCGTCTTCTACCGGGGGGCGCACAGCACCCGGTGGGCGGTCCTGGGCCGCGACCTGCCGACCACGACCACGCTGCAACTGCGGTTCGGGCCGACCGGCAAGCGCGTCTACGCCGCGACGCACGGCCGCGGCATCTGGTCCTTCGACCTGCGGTGAACCGGCCCGTGGGGTGCGGTCGCGCGACCCCCCCCCCACGCCGGCGTCAGGAATGCGGGCGCTGGATGCCGAACCAGACCACCAGTTCCAGCAGGGCGGCCAGCAGGACCGTCCACACCACCGGTTGCCACGGGGCCGCGATGGCGAGCAGCGCGGCCCCCACCACGACGGCGCCGCCGACGGTGACCGCCGCGCCGACCCGCCAGCCGGGCGGCGGCGTCTGCGCCAGCCGGACGGCGAGGCCCAGCGCGCCCGCGACCACGATCAGGCCCAGCGTCATCAGTCCCAGGACGGCGGCGCCGTCGCCGCCGAGCAACAGCAGGGACAGCAGGCCCAGCAGCACGATCGGCACGACCGAGCCGCGCACGGCGCAGACCAGCCAGGTCAGCGTCCTGGCGGAGAGACGGCCGGCCAGCACGCCCGGCATCCGTGGCGACACGTTCCAGCGCCGGGCGGCCGCGAGCGCCGCGCGGTTCTCCGGGTCCAGGGCCAGGGCCGTACGGATGGAGTCGTTGCCGCTGCGGCGGCGCTGGTTGCGCAGCGCCTCGCCGAGCAGCGCGTGCGGCTCCGGATGGGCCGGGTCCAGCTCGATCGACCGGGACGCCGCCTGCTGTGCCTCCGGGAACCGCTTCAGGAACAGCAGGGCCAGCGCGCGCATCCGGTGCGCGGCCGCGTCGTCCGGCGCCAGGGTGGTCGCCCGGTCGGCGGCCTCGAGCGCCTCCCGCTTGCGATCGGCGCCGGACAGCGCCCCGGAGAGCCGATGCCACCCGCGCGGGTCGTCCGGGTGGTGTCTGAGGTGCTCGCGCAGCAGGCCGATCGCCTCGTCGTAGCGCTGGTTCTCGACGGCTTCCCGGGCGGCGGCGACGGCCGCGGGCTCGCCCGTCACGTCGAGACGGCGACGCCGGTCCTCCGCACGGGGTGCGGCACCGGCGTTCTGCGATCAACTGACATGGAGGAACGTTAGCGCACCGTCTATTTCGCTCACACGTCCGTCGGCGTCGGGAAAGCCCGCGAAACGGACATTCGCCCAGGCTGCGGGGGTACGCTGCGGCTCAGGCGGCCCCGGGCCGCCAGGGACGTCACTCAGCGTTGAGAAAGGACGGTGTCGGCTCGTGAAGGTCGGCATTCCCAAAGAGGTCAAGAACAACGAGTTCCGGGTGGCCATCACGCCCGCGGGGGTCTTCGAGTTCCGCCGGGCGGGGCACGAGGTTCATGTGCAGTCCGGCGCCGGACTCGGCTCATCAATCACCGACAGTGACTACGCGGCGGCGGGTGCGACGATCCTGCCGACCGCCGACGACGTGTGGGCCGCCGGCGACCTGATCCTCAAGGTGAAGGAGCCGATCGCCGAGGAGTACCCGCGGATGCGGCCCGGTCAGATCCTGTTCACCTACCTTCACCTCGCGGCCTCCAAGGAGTGCACCGACGCGCTGCTGGACCGCAAGGTCACCGGCATCGCGTACGAGACGGTGGAGCTGCCGGACCGCTCGCTGCCGCTGCTCGCCCCGATGTCCGAGGTCGCCGGCCGGCTCGCCCCGCAGGTCGGGGCGTACACCCTGATGCGCTCCGGCGGGGGCCGCGGCGTGCTGATGGGTGGCGTGCCCGGCGTCTACGCGGCCAAGGTGGTGGTGATCGGCGCGGGCGTGTCCGGGATGAACGCCGCGGCGATAGCGCTCGGCATGCAGGCCGAGGTGCTGGTGCTCGACCGCAACATCGCCCGGCTGCGCGCCGCCGACGCGGACTACCGGGGTCATCTGCAGACGATCGCCTCCAACTCGTACGAGATCGAGAAGGCCGTCCTGGACGCCGACCTGGTGATCGGTGCGGTGCTGGTGCCCGGCGCGAAGGCGCCGAACCTCGTCTCCAACGAGCTGGTGTCGCGGATGAAGCCGGGCAGCGTGCTGGTCGACATCTCGATCGACCAGGGCGGCTGCTTCGAGGACTCGCGCCCGACCACGCACGCCGACCCGGTCTACCGGGTGCACGAGTCGATGTTCTACTGCGTGGCGAACATGCCCGGGGCGGTGCCGCACACGAGCACCTACGCACTGACGAACGTCACCCTGCCGTACGCTCTGGAACTGGCGAATCTCGGCTGGCGCGACGCGTTGCGGGCCGATCCCGCGCTCGCCCTGGGCCTGAACACCCACGACGGGCACGTCACCTACGGACCGGTTGCGGAGGCGCACGGCATGCAGACCCTGGCACTGGCCGAGGTGCTGAGCTGACCGTTGACCGTGCGATCACCGCCTACCTCGACCACCTGACCGTCGAGCGTGGGCTGTCGCGCAACACCCTCGCCTCGTACCGCCGCGATCTCGAGCGGTACGCCGAGGCGCTCACCGCGGCCGGGATCAACGACCTGGCCGCGGTGCGCGCCTCGGAGATCACCGCGCATCTCGCCGGCCTGCGCGCCGGCGGACTGGCCTCGTCGTCGGCGGCGCGGGCGATCAGCGCGGTCCGCGGCCTGCACCGCTTCGCCGCGCGCGAGGGCCTGGTCGGCGCGGACGTGGCCGCCGAGGTCAAGCCGCCCGCCCCGCCCAAGCGGCTGCCCAAGGCGCTGGACGTCGACCAGGTCACCCGGCTGCTCGCGGTGGCCGACGACACCCCGCTGGGCCTGCGCGACAAGGCGCTGCTGGAGTTCCTCTACGGCACCGGGGCGCGCATCTCCGAGGCGGTCGGCGCCGCGATCGACGACCTCGACCTGGGCGACGACCCGTCGGCGGTGCTGCACGGCAAGGGCGGACGCACGCGCCTGGTCCCGGTCGGTGATTATGCGAAGGCCGCGCTGGGTGCCTACCTGGTACGGGGCCGGCCCGCCCTCGCCGAGAAGGGGCGAGGCACCCCGGCCGTCTTCCTCAACGCGCGCGGCGGCCGGCTGTCGCGCCAGAGTGCCTGGACCATCCTGCACCGTGCCGCCCGCGCCGCCGGCCTGCCGGTGGACGGGCCGCACGCGGTGAGCCCGCACACGTTGCGCCATTCGTACGCGACCCATCTGCTCGACGGCGGCGCCGACGTGCGCGTCGTGCAGGAGCTGCTCGGCCACGCCTCGGTGACCACCACACAGGTGTACACGCTGGTGACGGTGGACCGGCTGCGCGAGGTCTACGCGACCGCACACCCGCGCGCTCGTTGAGAGCTGAGCACCCATAGATGGCGACACGCCGAACGGCTGACCCCGGACGGGCGGCGCGGGTGGCGTACAGTCGGGCATCGGCTTCGGGTTTGCGGCCGGGCAACGGCTCGGTTTTCCTGGTGGGTCGGGGAGGGGGCGAGGGCTGTGTCGGACAACGGAACGCGTGCTGAGGCATGGACGTCCACGCTCCGGGAGCAGCAGGGCTCCTTGGATCTGGGCGCCGACCTCGGTCCGGCCGATCCGACGGCGTACACGATGCGCCGGCCGATCCCCGAGCCCATGCCGACCGATCGGCACGGCCCGGCGCGGATCATCGCCCTGGCCAACCAGAAGGGTGGCGTCGGCAAGACCACCACCACCATCAACCTGGGCGCGGCCCTGGCGGAGTACGGGCGCAAGGTCCTCCTGGTCGACTTCGACCCGCAGGGCGCCTGCTCGGTCGGCCTCGGGGTGAACCCGCACAACCTCGACCTCAGCGTCTACAACCTCCTGATGCAGGACGACGTCACCACCGAGGACGTCATCATCAAGACCGACGTCGCCGGCCTGCACCTGCTGCCCGCCAACATCGACCTGTCCGCCGCCGAGATCCAGCTGGTCAACGAGGTGGCGCGGGAGATGGCGCTGGCGCGGGCGCTGCGCAGCGTCCGCAAGGAGTACGACTTCATCCTGATCGACTGCCAGCCCTCGCTGGGCCTGCTGGCGATCAACGCGCTGACCATCGCGCACGGCGTGCTCATCCCGCTGGAGTGCGAGTTCTTCTCGCTGCGCGGCGTCGCGCTGCTGCTCGACACGATCGACAAGGTCCGCGAGCGGCTGAACTTCGACCTCGAGCTCGAAGGCATCCTCGCCACCATGTACGACAGCCGCACCACGCACTGCCGCCAGGTGCTGCAGCGCGTCGTGGAGGCCTTCGGCGACAAGGTGTACCAGACGGTCATCACCAAGACGGTGAAGTTCCCCGAGTCCACGGTGGCCGGCTCGCCGATCACCAGCCTCGACCCGGCCTCCTCCGGCGCCCGCAACTACCGGCAGCTGGCCCGCGAGGTCATCGCCGCCAAGGCCGAGCGCGGCTGACCGGTGCTGTTCGCGCTCGCCACGCCCGTGGCGTTCGTCGCCCTGGTGGCTTCCTTCCTGCTCGGCATCCTGGTGCGCGCCACCGCCGTCCGGTTCACCGCGAAGCGCCTCGGCCTGGCCGACCGCCACGACTCGGTGGTGCCGCGGCTGCGCGAGGACATCGACCCGTTCGGCGCGGTCGCCGCGGCCGTGGCCGGCATGGGTTGGGGCAAGATGCTCAGCGTCGACGACGTGCCACGCTACCGGGGCCGCGGCCGCGCCGCCACGGTCTTCGTCGCCGGGCCGGCGGCCTGCATCGTGCTCGCCCAGCTCTTCTTCCTGGCTTACGTGCTGGCCTACCCCGGCGCGTTCCTGCCCGGCCCGTCGATCGTGCTGCACGGCATCGAGGGCGGCTTCGGCGAGCAGATCCTGCTGTCGCTGGCCGTCGGCCTGCTCAGTTTCGGCCTGCTGGAACTGATCCCGATCCCGCCGCTCGACGGCTTCGGCATCATGTACTACGCGCTGCGCCGCCCCGGCGCCGGCATGCAGTGGATGCGGCTGTGGTTCGAGGAGAAGAACATCGGCGTGGTGATCCTCATCGTCATCTCGCTGTTCCCGCTCGGCGGCCCGTTCCTGCTGGGCATCCTCAACGTGCTGGGCCTGCTGTTCGTCGGCCTCTGGGACTGACCGCCCCGATCAGCCGGGCGCGCAGACCGTCCAGATCCGCGGGCGTCATGCCGCCGCCGGTGAGGTCGCAGCAGGCGGGCAGGTGGCGGTAGCGCTCGTCGGCCGCCAGCGGGCTGGGGAACTGCGCTGCCTCCCAGTGCCAGCGGAGATCGACGACGCGGCTCACGCCGTACGCAAGCAGGGTGGGGATTCCGGTGGCATCGAGCCGTCCGTGGTTGTCGGTGCGGATGAGCGCGCGCTCGCGGATCCGCCCGCCCCCGGCGGCCGGGAGGCCGCCGAGGTCGCGGGCGTTGCGCAGATCGGGCCATCGAAGAAGCGGCATCCGTGAACGTTATCGGTCTCAGTAGCCCGCCGTGGCCAGGCGGATGGCGACCGTCGCCAGGATCAGGCCGGTGACCTGCTCGATGCGCGCCCTGACCCGCGGGCGCTGGAGCCAGCGGCCCAGCCGGTCGACGGCGACGGCGTACGAGCCGAACCACGCCAGGTAGAGCGCTCCGAAGATCGCGGACAGCAGCAGGGCCCGGGCGTGGGGTGAACCGCTGTCGGTGGTGAGGAACTGCGGCAGGAAGGTGACGAAGAACAGCGCCACCTTCGGATTGAGCGCGTTGGACAGGAAGCCCTGACGCAGGTACGCCGAGCGTCGCACGGGCGCGGCGGCAGGCTGCTCGGCCGCGGGTGAGCGACGCGCCGACCGCAGCATCTGAATGGCGAGCCAGAGCAGGTACAGCGCCCCGACGACCTTCACCACGGTGAACGCCGTCGCCGAGGCGAGCAGCAGCGCGGACAGGCCGAGGGCGGCGGCGCCGGCGTGCACGGTCAGCCCCAGGACGCCGCCGGCCATGGTCAGCAGCCCTCCCCGGCGGCCGCCGACCAGCGCGTTGCGGGTGATCAGAGCCTGGTCCGGGCCGGGCATCATGATCATTACCAGGGCCGTGATCGCGAACGTCGTCATCGTCGTCTCCCTTCCGGTTCTGACGATGCCGCCGGCCCATTCATAAGTCCAATGCCAATACCGCGCCCATTCCATGACTAGAATTTATGGATGGTGACTCTCGTACAGCTCCGCGTGATCGACGCCGTCGGCCGGCACGGCTCGGTCACCGCGGCCGCCAAGGAACTGCGGTACACCCAGCCGTCGATCAGCCATCAGCTGTCCAGGATGGAGGCCGAGCTCGGCGCCCAGCTGCTGCAGCGGGCCGGCCGGGGCATCCGGCTCACCGCGGCCGGCCGTCTGCTGGCCGACCGGGCCGGCGAGATCATCGGCCGGGTCGACGCGGCGACCGCCGAGCTGTCCGCGCTGGTCGGGCTGTCCGCGGGGCGGGTCCGGCTGGCCGGCTTCGGCTCGGTGATGAGCGCCCTGGTCCCGCAGGCGGCCACCCTGCTCGCCGAGCAGCATCCCGGCCTGGAGCTCGGCCTCACCGACACCCACCCGCAGGAGGCGTTGCAACTGCTGCGGGCCGGTCACGTGGAGGTCGCGGTGATCTTCCGCTACGACGACACCGCCGGAGAGGACGACGGCGTCCGGCTGACCCACCTGCTCGACGATCCGCTCTACCTGCTCACCACGGGCGGCGGGAAAACCCTCACCTCCCATTCCCGTACGCCGTGGATCGCCGGCTGCGAACGCTGCCGCACCCACATGGTCGCGATGTGCGAAGAGGCCGGCTTCTCCCCACGGCTGGCCTACACCACCGACGACATGGTCGTGATGCAGAGCCTCGTCGCGGCCGGCATGGGCGTCACGACGATCCCCGGGCTGGCCCTGCGCGCTCACCGCCACCCGGCCATCACCGCCACCCGGCTGCCGGTGCCGCCGCGCCGCATCTACGCCGCCACCTACGGCGAGCCGCCCGACCCGCCGGCCACCGCGGCGCTCATCGAGGCGCTGACCCGGGCGGCCGCGACCTCGGCGAACCGCCGGCGCATGACCGGGCGATGATCCATGCTCTCGCCGCCCGGCTTCGCCCGGCCGGGCCGACGATCAGTGAGCCGCCCGGCGGCGCAAACGGCTGACCACGGCGGCCACGGCCGCCGTCGCGGCGCTGAGGCCCGCGAGCAGCAACACCGTCCCGACCACGTAGAGGCCGCTGGTGTCCGACCGGGACGCCGACACCGTCCACGCCGCCGTGAACGCGACGGTCAGCGCGGCCGGGGCCGGAAGCGGCCGGATGCCGGCCACCAGGGCGCCGACGAACACGACCAGCAGCGACAGCGCGCAGCCCACCACCTGCCACGTCTCGTACGGGCCGCTCTGCGCCCCGGTGACCGGGTCGACCTGATATTCGTGGTCCCGGCCGAGCCACGCGAACCACACGAGTGCGGACAGAACCGCGACCCCCGCGGCACCTGCGGTCTGCCCCACGCGGCCAACCCGATGCGAAGACATGGAGGGACCGTACGGCAGGCCGACGTCGGCGGACCTGAGTACGCCTACTCACCGGCGGGCGTTGCCGGGCCGCCCTACGCCGCGGCTTCACTGCCGCCGTCGCCGTGCAGGGTCGTGCGTGCGGTACCCGTGCGGCAGAGCCTCGATCGTCTCGTCGATGTCCGCGCCGCGCCGCGGCCCGGATGCGGCCGAGGTCGTCGACGTGGTCGACGTCGCCGACCCCGATGCTCTCGGCCGCGGTCAGGTCGTAGGTCATGAAGTCCTGGAACACCGCGGCGAGCCGGTGCCGCAACTGCCCGGCCGGGACGTCGCGAAG
>NZ_CAKUCL010000169.1 GCF_934643405.1 uncultured Actinoplanes sp. | reverse complement strand
AGCTGAATGCGACCACGAAATCGATCAGGAGGACCAAGGTCCATGGGCCCATCACCGACCACAGCGCCGCCGTTCGGGACGGGTCGCCGACGAGCAAGGTGAAGAAGCCGAGGATTGCGGCGCCTAGGCCGTACGCCAGGAGGTGGCGCAGCCACTGCTTGCGTTCGTACGCCGCGCGCGGGGCGCCGCGGAGCTTCGGTGGCAGGGCCGCGCCGGTCACGCGGTGTGCGACGTGCCGGTCGGCCCAGCGGATCATCTGCGAGCCGAAGGCGATCGACACGGCCAGGTACACGGCGGCCAGCCCGTGCGCCGTGCCCGCCTGGCCGCCGCGGCGCAGGTCGAACACCGAGACGATCAGCAGAACGACGTCGACGAGGGGGACGGCCACCAGCAGCGCGGTGCTCAGCCGCCGCGCCTTCAGGACGTAACGCGCGGCGAGCCCGGCCGCCAGCAGCACCCAGAACGCGATCTCGCAGCCGACGATGATGGCGATCATGACTTCCCCCGGAGTTTTCGCACACTCGTGTTACTTCGTTTATAACACGGTCGTGCGACAATGGCGTTCGTGCCGAAACTGGTGGACCACGAGCAGCGCCGCAAGGAGATCGCCGCGGCCGTCTGGCGGGTGATGGCCCGCGACGGCGTCGCCGACGTCTCGATCCGGTCGGTCGCCGCCGAGGCCGGCTGGTCGTCCGGCGCGCTGCGGCACTACTTCGCCACCCGGGCCGAGCTGCTCGCGTTCGCCTGCGAGGAGGTCATCGCGCAGGTCACCGAGCGGCTGATGGCGCTCAAGACCTCCCCGGACATCCGCGTCGCCGTCGCCGAGGTGCTGCTCGAGACCATGCCGGTCGATGAGCAACGACGCATCGAGGCATCGCTGTCGTTCGCCTTCCTCGCGCTCGGCCTCGGCGATCCGGAGCTGGCCCGGGTGCAACGCCTGCTCTTCTCCGGCATGTACGAGTTGTGCTTGCGCCTGATCCGCCAGCTGGTGCCCGATCCCGGCCGGCGCACGCACGAGTCCCTGGCCCGCCGGTTGCACGCCCTGGTCGACGGCCTGACGGTGCACGTCCTGGCCGGCCACCTGGCCCCGGACCAGGCGATCGCCGAGCTGAACGTCCACCTCGACGAGCTGACCGGGGTCAGCCGCTGATGTCGATGACCGCGATGAAGGCCGCCACGTCACGCCGGCGGGACGCGGCCACCCACACCGCCCACGTGCGGCGGACGATCGGGTCGCCGACCAGCGGGGACCACGTCATGCCGCCGGGCAGGGGTTGCAGCCAGCCCGGCGAGGCGAACGCGAACGTCTGACCCGCGGCCACCGTCGCCAGTTTCACCTCCGCGGTGACCGGACGATCGTCGCGATCGCCCAGGTTCTCCACCACCAGCCCGTGGCCGCGCAGCGTGGCGCTCACCTGGTCGTGCCAGGCGGGCGAATCCGAGCGCGGGAAGCCGATCCAGCGCATGCCGGTCAGGTCCTGCAGCCGCACCCCGCGCGGCCCGGCCAGTTCGGCGGCGCGGTCGTGGGCCAGGATCACGCCCATCGACTCCTCCACGGCGAGGACGGAGTCGAGCGTACGGTCGGTCGGCCGGTCCCGTACCAGAGCGATGTCGATCTTCCCGGCGCGCAGCGCCTCGATCTGCGCGCGGCTGGACGCGTGCGTCACCTCGACCCGGCTGTCCACCCGGGCCAGTGCGGCCGGCAGCAGATCGGCCGGCAGTTCCAGCGGGGCGCCGATGCGCAGCAGCGACTCCGCCCTGGTGCCGGTCACCGCCGCCACCGCCCGGTCGTGCTGCTCGATCAGGGCGCGCGCCTCGGTCAGCAACGTCTCGCCCGGCCCGGTGGGGGTCACCCCGGTGTGCGTACGGACGAGGAGTTGCACGCCGAGCTGACGCTCCAGCGACTGCATCGTCTGGGTCAGGGCCGACTGGCTCAGGTGCAGCCGGCGCGCCGCGGCCGACAGCGTCCCCTCCTCGGCGACCGCGACGAACGCGCGCAGCTCCCGGATCTCCATGGCCCCATCTCAGCACGGCCGGCGGTCAGCAGTCGCGCTGATGACCCGCCCCCGGATCTGCCGTTACCCGGCGCGGCCCGCGGCGCGGACGCTCGGACCCGACAGTTCATCGCGCAGAGGAGCACCACCGATGGAGTTCGAGAACAAGAGGGTCGTCATCACCGGCGGCACGGCGGGCATCGGCCTGGAGGCCGCACGGCTGTTCGTGCGCGGCGGGGCCGACGTCATCGTCAGCGGCCGGGACACGGCCCGGGGCGAGAGCGCGGTGAAGGAGCTCGGCCAGGAGGGTCCGGGCACCGCGCGCTTCGTCCGCGCCGACCTCGGCGACCTGGCCGACGTGGACGCGCTGGCCACGGCGGCCGGCCAGGTCGACGTGATCGTCAACGGCGCGGCCGCCTTCCCGGTCGCGACCACCCTCGACCAGACGGTCGAGGCGTTCGAATCGATGTTCGACACCAATGTGCGCGGCGCCTACTTCCTGGTGGCCCGGCTCGTTCCGGGCATGCTGGAGCGCGGCGAGGGCAGCATCGTCAACGTCACCACGATGGCGGCGACCATGGGCGTGCCGGGCGCCTCGGTCTACAGCGCCACGAAGGCGGCGTTGGCGTCGCTGACCCGGACGTGGGCGGCGGAGTTCGGCCCGCGGGGCGTGCGGGTGAACAGCGTCGCCCCCGGCCCGACCCGCACCGAGGGTGTGCTCGCCGAGTGGGGCGAGAGCATCGAGGATCTGGCGCGGGTGCTGCCGCTGGGCCGCACCGCCCGGGCACCGGAGATCGCCGAGGCGATCGCCTTCCTGGCGTCGCCGCGGGCCAGCTTCGTCACCGGCACGACCATGCACGTCGACGCGGGCGCCACCGCGATCTGACCGACCCGGCCGCCGGCGGCGGAAAAGGTCGGCCGCAGGAGAAAGCCGCCGGCGGCGGAAAAGCCGGCCGCAGGAGAAAGCCGGCGGCGGCGGAAAAGCCGGCGGCGGCGAAGAAGCCGGCGGCAGAAGCCCGGCAGCGGCGGAAACACGCCGGCGGCAGCGGAATTCCGTTGCCGCCGGCGACGGCCGGCAGCAAGATCGGGCCGTGCCGATGCATGACGACGAGCTCGACGTGACCCCGCAGACCGTCCGGAAACTGATCGAGGCGCAGTTCCCGCAATGGCGCGGGGAAACCCTCACCCGCGTCGGGTCCAACGGCACGGTCAACGCCATCTTCCGGCTGGGCGAGAGGCTGACGGCCCGCTTCCCGTTGCGGCCGAGGGACCCGGTCGCCGCCCGCACGTGGCTGGAGGAGGAGGCGGCCGCGGCGCGCGAGCTGCACGGGCGCACCCGGTTCGCCACGCCCGAACCGGTCGCGATCGGCGAGCCCGGCGAGGGCTACCCGCTGCCCTGGTCGGTGCAGACCTGGCTGCCCGGCGTCGCCGCCACCGAGCGCGACCCCGGCGGCTCCGAACAGTTCGCCCGCGACCTGGCCGATTTCATCGCCTCGGTGCGCGGGATGGACACCCGCGGCCGCACCTTCCGCGGCACCGGCCGCGGCGGCGACCTGCGCGACCACGACGACTGGATGGCGACCTGTTTCCGGCGCAGCGAGGGCATCCTGGACGTGCCCCGGCTGCGCCGCGTGTGGGCGCGGATGCGCGAGCTGCCGCGCGGCGACTACCCGGACACGATGACCCACGGCGACCTGATCCCGGGCAACGTCCTGGTCGACGGGGGCCGGCTGGCCGGCGTGCTCGACGTGGGCGGCCTCGGCGTCGCCGACCGCGCCCTCGACCTGGTCGGCGCCTGGCATCTGCTCGACGACGGCCCCCGCCGTCTCCTGCGCGACCTCCTCGGCTGCGGCGACCTCGAATGGGAACGTGGCCGCGCGTGGGCGTTCCAGCAGTCGATGGGCGCGGTCTGGTACTACCTCGGGACCAACCCGGCGATGAGCGGGATGGGCCGCCGCACGCTGGCCCGCCTCACCGCGCGGGAATGACCCTTGCCTCATCGACGGCCGCCGCGGGATCGGGCGGTTGCGTCCAGCGCAGAATGACCACGCGGGTGATCCGCGAACGACCGCAAGGGTTGATCCTCAATGGGGAGGAATTGTCCATGGACACACCGATGCTGGAGCGCATCCGGCGCGGCATGATCGGCTCGGGGCAGGTGCTCGACGGGCCGTACGGGCCGCGGCGGATCACCTATGCCGACTTCACGGCCTCGGGGCAGGCGCTGGACTTCGTCGAGGACTTCATCCGCGATCACGTGCTCAGCCGGTACGCGAACACGCACACCGAGGCGTCCGCGACCGGCGCGCAGACCATGGCGCTGCGCGAGCAGGCCCGGTCGATCATCCACGACGCGGTCGGCGGCGGACCGGACGACGTGGTCATCTTCTGCGGGTCGGGGGCGACCGGCGCGGTGAGCAAGCTGGTCGGCATCCTCGGCCTGCGCATCCCCGAGGACCTCGACGACCGGTACGACCTGCGCGCGCACATCCCGGCCGAGGACCGCCCGGTGGTGTTCGTCGGACCGTACGAGCACCACTCCAACGAGCTGCCCTGGCGCGAGTCGATCGCCGACGTCGTCGAGATCGACCTCGACCCCAGCGGCCACGTCGACCTGGAATCACTGCGAAAGGCGCTGCTTGCGTACGGGGCCAGGCCGCTGCGCATCGGCAGCTTCTCCGCCGCCTCCAACGTCACCGGCGTGCTCACCGACACCGCGGCCATCGCCCGGATCCTGCACGACCACGGCGCGCTCTCGGTCTGGGACTACGCGGCGGCCGGACCGTACGTGCCGATCTCGATGGCCGACAAGGACGCCGTCTTCCTGTCGCCGCACAAGTTCGTCGGCGGCCCGCAGACCCCGGGCGTGCTGGTGGTCCGCAAGCAGCTCGTCACCAACCGGGTGCCGGTCACGCCGGGCGGCGGCACCGTCGCGTACGTCGACCCGACCGGCCACCGCTACCTGTCCGACCCGGTCGCCCGCGAGGAGGGCGGCACCCCGGCCATCGTCGAGTCGATCCGCGCCGGGCTCGCCTTCCAGGTCAAGCAGTCGGTCGGCACCGACCTGATCGGCGTGCGCGAGCGCGAGCTGTGGCGCCGCGTCCGCGACCGGTGGGCCACGGAGGACCGCATCGAGATCCTCGGCGATCTGAACGCCGACCGGCTGCCGATCGTCTCGTTCCAGGTGCGGGCCGGCGCCCTGCCGCTGCACCACAACTTCGTCGCGGCGCTGCTCAACGACCTCTTCGGTGTGCAGGCCCGCAGCGGGTGTTCCTGTGCCGGACCGTACGGGCACCGCCTGCTCGGCATCGACGACGCGCGCTCGCGGGAGTTCCGCGGTGAGATCGTCGAGGGCTGGGAGGGCATCAAGCCCGGCTGGACCAGGCTGAACCTGGCCTACTTCCAGTCCGACGCGGTGACCGGCTACCTGCTGGACGCGGTGGCGCTGGTCGCCCGATACGGCGCCCGGATGCTGCCGGACTACCGGTTCGACCCGCGCACCGGCCGCTGGACGCACGTCGCGCCGGCCGAGCCGCCGGTCCGGCTGACCGACCTTCGTCTCGGCCCGGACGGCACGGTGACGATGCCGGCAACCGGCGGCCAGGTGCTCGGCGAGGAGGTCCTGCCGGGCTACCTCGACGAGGCGCGCCGGCTGATGGCCGAGCGCCCCGAGCCGGCCGACGGCGTCCACCCGGACCTGCCGCCCGCGTTCGAGAAGCTGCGCTGGTTCCTGCTGCCCGAGGTGTGCCTCAGCGACCGGGACTGGTAGCTTGCTGCCGACCGCGACATCGAGGAGGTGAGACCCATGCCCGCTGTATCCCCGTGGGTACTCCCTCCCGCCGTCCCGGTCAGGCGAACGACGTAGGTGTCGCCGGGAGTGCCTCGAGCGAGAACGCACTCCCGGAAGGCACCAACTCATGGATTCATGGCAGTTCACCGCCGAGTCGTCGTCGAACGGCATGCGCGAGCGCGACTTCACCCTCGGCAAGATCCCCGGCGTGCTCTGGTCGCCCCTCGAGGGCGGCGAGCGCGCACCCCTGGTCCTGATGGCTCATGGCGGCGGCAACCACAAGAAATCGCCGGCGATGTCCGGCCGGGCGACCCTGCTGGTGATCGGCTGCGGCTTCCACGTCGCGGTCATCGACGCGCCGGGTCACGGCGACCGTCCCCGTACGGCGCACGACGAGCGGGAGATCGCCGCGCTGTACCGGGCGCGGGCCGCGGGCGAGCCGGAGGGCCCGATCGTGGTCCGCTACAACGCCCACCTCGCCGAGCGCGCCGTGCCCGAGTGGCGGGCCACCCTGGACGCTCTCCAGGAGCTGCCGGAGATCGGCGCCGGCGGCCCGGTCGGGTTCTTCGGCACCGCCATGGGCACCGCGACCGGGGTGCCGCTGACCGCGAGCGAATCCCGGATCACCGCCGCGGTCTTCGGCCTGCACTGGCCCGACGCCCTGGCCGAGGCGGCCCGCCGGATCACCGTGCCGATCGAGTTCGTGATGCAGTGGGACGACGAGCACATCCCGCGCGCGTCGGGTCTCGCGCTGTTCGACGCGTTCGCCTCGGCGGAGAAGACGTTGCACGCCAACGCGGGCCGGCACCAGGACCTGCCCCGCTTCGAGGCGGACAGCGCGGCCCGCTTCTTCGCCCGGCACCTGCGGTTCTAGTACTCCTTGACGGTCTTGAGGTCGGCGACCAGCCCGTCGCGCAGCACCGCGCGGGCCGGCCGCCGGTCGCGGACGAACAGGACCACCGCGCCGGCCAGGTAGACCGCCGACAGGACCAGCAGCACCAGCCGGTTGGCCGCGTCGGACAGCAGGATGCTGGCCGCGAACTGCACCAGGAACAGGCCGATCAGCGCGGCCGAACCCCACTGGCTGAGCCGCAGATCGATCAGCAGGCTGACCGCGAACAACGACTGCGCCGCGGTGATCAGCAGCTCGTAGCGCTGATGCTCGCTCAGCGGCAGCCCGTGCAGCGACGCCGACGAGACCGCGAAGACGATCGGGATCGTGCCGACCAGCAGCGTCCACTGGTTGACCTTGCTGGACAGCAGCGTGCCCAGCGCCTGCGAGGCCCGCAGCCGCCACGCGTACAGGCACGCGACGATCAGCTCGGGCGCCTCGCTGGCGACCGGGGCCGCCCACTGCACCAGCAGGAACCGGTCGATCGACAGGCGTTCGCCGGTGTCCACCACCGCGTCGGCGAAGTGCTCGGCGGTGGCGACGATGACCACGGCGGCCAGCAGGAACAGGGCGATCAGCCAGCGGCGGCGGTGGGTGCGCTGCTTGTCGGCGACCCAGGCGGACGTGCCGGCGAGTTCCGGCTCCTCGACCGGGGCCTTGGACAGCCGCCACGCGTACAGGACGAACAGGCTGACCAGCACGACCGCGTCGACCAGGGTGAGGCTGTGCCGCAGCGGCAGGGTCAGCGAGTACACCGTGGCGACGCCCAGGAAGACGACCTCGACCGACATGGTCGCGGCCAGCCGCACGTGTCCCGGCGCGGGGACGCTCGGCTCCTGCTGGGTGCGACGCGGGTGGCGGCGGGCGATCAGGCCGGCGATCAGCACCACCAGCGGCCAGCCGACCCCGACCAGGACGCGGTTGGCCCCGGTCATGTTGGCCAGGGCGAGCGAGCACGGGTCGTCGGCCCCGGCGCAGTGCCCCTGCTCGGCGAACGTCCGGCCGGCTCGCAGGGTGAAGACGAAATCCACGCCGTACTCGGGAAGGACCGCAAGAAACGCCAGAAAGGCCAGCGCGACGCCGGCGCTGACGTCGACCTCGGCGGCCTCGGCCGCCCAGGACAGCAGGAAGGCCGCCCCGACGATGGCCCCGCCGAAGATCACCGCGGCCGGGAACGGCGCGAGCTCGATCATCGGCAGCCCGAGATAGTCGGCGACTCCGAGGTATCCGCCGGGCACGGTAGCGGCCCCGGCTACGGGCAACGGCCAGGGAAGTCGCATGCGCCGCGGGTACCCCGGCCGGGACCGGTCCATACCTGGCAAACAGGCCCGGGCCGGACCGGCCCGGGCCACGGCACGCTCAGACGGAACCCGACGCCGCCGTCAGCGGCACCACGTCCGGAGCACCGAGCCGGGTCGCGTCCGCGGTCTCGTCGTCCGGCTGCTCCTGCGAGGCGCGTTCCGCCTCCACCCGCAGGCGGTAGTTCTCCACCTCCTTGGCGGTCTGCTCGTCGGTCCAGCCGAGCACCCCCGCCATCAGCGCCGCCGCGACCGGCGCGGCCGCCACCCCGCGGTCGAACGTCTCGATCGAGATCCGGGTACGCCGGGTCAGGACGTCCTCCAGGTGGCGGGCGCCCTCGTGACTGGCCGCGTAGAGCAGCTCGGCCCGCAGGTAGTCCTCGGCGCCGTCGACCGGCTGGGCCAGCGACGGATCTGCCTTGATCAGGTCGAGCACCTCGGTGACCAGCGACCCGTACCGGCCGAGCAGATGCTCCACGCGGGCCACGTGCAGGCCCGACTCGTCGGCCAGCACCCGGCGGCGGTTCCACAGCGCCGGGTATCCCTCGGCCCCGAGCAGCGGCACGTCCTGCGTGCACGACGGCGGCACCTTGCGGGCCAGGCCGTAGACCGCGGCGTCGACCGCGTCGCGGGCCATCACCCGGTAGGTCGTGTACTTGCCGCCGGCCACCACGACCAGGCCGGGCTGCGGACTGCCCACGGTGTGCTCGCGGGACAGCTGCGAGGTCGACTCCGACTCGCCGTGCAGCAGCGGGCGCAGCCCGGCGTAGACGCCCTGCACGTCGCTGCGGCTCAACGGCGTGGCCAGCACGTCGTTGACGTGGTCGAGCACGTAGTCGATGTCGGTGCTGGACGCGGCGGGGTGCGCCTTGTCGAGCGCCCAGTCGGTGTCGGTGGTCCCGACGATCCAGTGCCGGCCCCACGGGATCACGAACAGCACGCTCTTCTCGGTGCGCAGGATCAGCCCGGTGCTCGACTGGATCCGGTCGCGCGGCACCACCAGGTGCACGCCCTTGGAGGCGCGGACGTGGAACTGTCCCCGCTCGCCGACCAGCGCCTGGGTGTCGTCGGTCCACACCCCGGTCGCGTTGATCACCTGCTGGGCGCGGACCTCGAACGTACGGTCGTGTTCCAGATCGTGCACCCGGACGCCGGTGACCCGTTCGCCCTCCCGCAGGAAGCCGACCACCTCGGTACGGGTGGCCACGTGCGCGCCGTACGCGGCCGCCGTGCGGGCCAGGAACATCGTGTGCCGTGCGTCGTCCACCTGGGCGTCGTAGTACTGCAGGGCGCCGACCAGGGCGTCCTTGCGCAGCGCCGGGCATTCGCGCAGCGCGCCCCGGCGGGTCAGGTTGCGGTGCCGGGGCAGCCCGCCGCGCATCGCCAGCGTGTCGTAGAGCGTCACGCCGGTGCCCGCGTACAGGCGTTCCCAGATCCGGTGCTTGAGCGGGTAGAGGAAGCGCACCGGCCGGACCAGGTGCGGCGCCAGCCGGTCCAGCAGCAGTCCGCGCTCGCGCAGGGCCTCGCGCACCAGGGCGAAGTCCAGCATCTCGAGGTAGCGCAGACCGCCGTGGATCAGCTTGCTGGACCGGCTCGACGTGCCCGAGGCGAAGTCACGCGCCTCGACCAGCCCGACGGACAGGCCGCGGGTGGCGGCGTCGAGCGCACAGCCCGAGCCGACCACACCGCCGCCCACCACCAGCACGTCGAGTTCCTCGCCGGCCATCGCGGTCAGCGCGGCATCCCGCTGTTCTGGAGACAACACATTCATGATCAGCCCACGTCCACCCAGTCGAGTGTGCGTTCCACGGCCTTCTTCCACTTGCCGTAGCCCTCGGATCGCTGCTCGTCGGTCCAGGCCGGCGTCCAGCGCTGTGACTCGTTCCAATTCTCCCGCAGCTCGTCGGTCGACTTCCAGAAGCCCACCGCCAGGCCCGCGGCGTACGCGGCGCCCAGGGCCGTGGTCTCGGCGACCACCGGGCGGCTGACCGGCACGCCGAGCACGTCCGCCTGGATCTGCATGCACAGATTGTTCGCGGTGATGCCGCCGTCCACCTTCAGCACGTCCAGCGTCACCCCGGAGTCCTGCGCCATCGCGTCGACCACGTCGCGGCTCTGGTAGCAGATGGCCTCGAGGGTGGCCCGGGCGATGTGCGCGTCGGTGTTGTAGCGGGACAGCCCGACGATCGCGCCGCGCGCGTCGGACCGCCAGTACGGCGCGAACAGCCCGGAGAACGCCGGCACGAAGTACACGCCGCCGTTGTCCGCCACCGTCGACGCCAGCGCCTCGCTGTCCGCCGCCGAGGTGACGATGTGCAACTGGTCGCGCAGCCACTGGACGGCCGACCCGGTCACCGCGATCGAGCCTTCCAGGGCGTAGACCGGCGCCGCGTCGCCGAACTTGTAGCACACCGTCGTGAGCAGGCCGTTCTCCGACCGTACGAGCTCGGTGCCGGTGTTCAGCAGCATGAAGTTGCCGGTGCCGTAGGTGTTCTTGGCCTCGCCCGGGGCGAAGCAGACCTGACCGACCGTGGCCGCCTGCTGGTCGCCGAGGTCGCCGGTGATCGGCACCTCGCCGCCGAGCGGGCCGGGCCACCGCGCCACGCCGTAGGTGTTCGGGTCGGACGACGGGCGGATCTCCGGCAGCATCGACCGCGGGATGTTGAAGAAGCCGAGCAGCTCGTCGTCCCAGTCGAGCGTCTCCAGGTTCATCAGCATGGTGCGGCTGGCGTTGGTCACGTCGGTGACGTGGTTGCCGCCGTTGAGGCCGCCGGTCATGTGCCAGATCAGCCAGCTGTCGGTGTTGCCGAAGACGGCGTCGCCGCGCTCGGCCGCCTCGCGCACCCCGTCGACGTTCTCCAGGATCCATTGGATCTTGCCGCCGGAGAAGTACGTGGCCGGGGGCAGTCCCGCCTTGCGCCGGATGACGTCGCCGCGGCCGTCGCGGTCCAGCGCCGACGCGATCCGGTCGGTCCGGGTGTCCTGCCAGACGATGGCGTTGTAGTACGGGCGGCCGGTGGTGCGGTCCCACACCACCGCGGTCTCCCGCTGGTTGGTGATGCCCAGCGCGGCGAGGTCGCTCGCCTGCAGGTTGGCCTTCTGCAACGCCGACGAGATCACCGTGGCGGTGCGGTCGATGATCTCGTTGGGGTTGTGTTCCACCCAGCCGGCCTGCGGCAGGATCTGCTCGTGCTCGAGCTGGTGGCGGGCCACCTCGTTGCCGCCGTGGTCGAAGATCATGAAACGGGTGCTGGTGGTGCCCTGGTCTACCGCGCCGACGAAGTCAGCCACGACGTGCCTCCACAGTCTCGGATTTGGTCGGGTCCGGCTCCGGGAGACGACCCGGCTCCAGGTCACCGGCCACCGGCAGGAACCGGCCGACGAGCACCTGGTAGAGGCCGCCACCGACCAGGGCGCCGAGGATCGGGGCCACGATCGGTATCCAGAAGTACAGATACCCGGTCTGATCTCGCCACGCCCCGCCGTAGCCGGTCAGGAAGCTGGCCAGCCGGGGACCGAGGTCGCGGGCCGGGTTGATCGCGTAGCCCGCGTTCGTGCCCCACGCCATGCCGATGCCGACCACCAGCAGACCGATGATGAACGGCGCCATGTTCGCCAGCGGCGGCGTTCCGGCCGCGTCGGTGATGGCCAGGATGAGGAACATCAGGATCGCGGTGCCGATGATCTGGTCGCGGAACGCGCCCCACTCGCCGACCGGCAGCGTGCCGTTGCCGGGCAGGGTGGAGAAGACGCCCTGGGTCTTGATGGTCAGGCCGGGGTCGGCGGCGTGCAGGACCTCGGTGTAGTTCCAGCGCACCAACAGGGCGGCGACGAACGCGCCGAGCGTCTGGGCGAGGCAGTAGGGAAGCACCTTGCGCCACTCGAAGCCCTTGAAGACCGCGAGGGCGACGGTGACCGCCGGGTTGATGTGCGCGCCGCTGATGCGACCGGCCGTGTAGACACCCAGCGTCACACCCAGGCCCCAGGCCCAGGCGATGCTGTCGTGGTCGCCGATGTTCGCGCCCGCCACCTGCGCGACGACACCGACGCCGAAGAGGATGAGGATCATGGTCCCGGCGAACTCGGCGGCCAGCTCGGCGACGAGTCCCGGGAGCTTCAGTCGTGCCATGTGCCCTCCTGAAGGTCGATGCTCATCGACGCTAGGTAGCTACCCGGAGACGGACAATGAACGGCGTTCGGCATTGTCGAACAACTGTGACTCGACGTCGTGTTTCAGCGGCATAGAGTGCGAAACGTGCCCGGAACAGTGCAGTCGATCGAGCGCGCTGCCGCGGTCCTGCGCCTGCTCGCCGGGGGCGCGGGAAAGCTGACGCTGGGCGAGATCTCCCGGTCGCTCGATCTGGCGAAGGGCACCACCCACGGCATCCTGCGCACGCTCAAGACGGTCGGGTTCGTCGAGCAGGACCGGGTCTCCGGCCACTACCACCTCGGCGCCGCCCTGCTGCGGCTGGGCACGAGCTATCTCGACATCAACGAGCTGCGGTCCCGCTCGATCAACTGGGCGGATCCGCTGGCCGCCCGCAGCGGCGAGGCGGTCCGCATCGGCACGGTCCTGGACGGCCAGGTGCTGGTCGTGCACCACGTGTTCCGGCCGGACGACACGTTCCAGACGCTCGACGTGGGGACGCTGCTGCCGTTGCACGCCACGGCGCTGGGCAAGGCATTGCTGGCATATCGGGCGGCCGGCGCGGTGCCGGCCCGCTCGCTGGACCGCTTCACCCGCCGCACCATCGTCGCGCCGCGGGCTCTCGCGGCCGAGCTGAAACAGATCCGGGAGAACGGCTGGAGTGCCGAGATCGAGGAGCTGACACCGGGGGAGGCAGCCGTCGCCGCGCCGATCCGCGGTCACGGCGGCCTGGTGGTCGGCGCCATCGGCATCTCCGGGCACGTCGAGCGGATCTGTGACAGCCAATATCACCCGCGACCACGCCTGGTCGCCTACGTCAGGGACGCCGCCCGTGCGGTGTCCCGGGATCTCGGGGCCGCCCGCATCTAAGACCCCTGGGGAGGGACAGCATGACCGAGCGCTTCGTCGTCGCCATCGATCAGGGCACCACATCCACCCGGTGCATCGTCTTCGACCGCAACGGTCAGCTTGTCTCCCTCGCCCAGCAGGAGCACAAGCAGTACTACCCGAAGCCCGGCTGGGTCGAGCACGACGCCATGGAGATCTGGCGCAACGTCGAGCGGCTCGCCCCCGAGGCGCTGCGCCGGGCCGGCATCGCCGAGGACCAGGTCGCCGCGGTCGGCATCGCGAACCAGCGGGAGACCACGCTGCTGTGGGACCGGTCCACCGGCGTGCCGATCGGGCACGCGGTGGTCTGGCAGGACACCCGCACCGACGCCCTGGTCAGCGAGCTGGGCAGCCTGCCCGGCGCCGAGGCGATCCGGCACGACTCCGCGCTGCCGTTCGCCACCTACTTCTCCGGCCCGCGCATCGCCTGGATGCTCGACCACACGCCCGGTCTGCGCCGCCGCGCCGAACGCGGGGAGATCCTGTTCGGCACCATGGAGACCTGGCTGATCTGGAAGCTCACCGGCGGCCTGCACGTTACCGACGTGACCAACGCCAGCCGCACCATGCTGCTCGACGTGCACACCCTCGACTGGTCGCCGTCGTCGCTCAGCTTCTTCGGCATCCCGCGCGAGATCATGCCCGAGGTGCGCGCGTCGATCGGCGTCTTCGGCACGGCCACGGCGGCCTTCCCGGGGGTACGGATCGGGGCGGCGCTCGGCGATCAGCAGGCGGCCCTGTTCGGGCAGACGTGCTTCACGCCGGGAGAGGCCAAATGCACGTACGGGACCGGAAGTTTCCTGCTGCTGAACACCGGCGCGGAGCTGGTCCGTTCCACCCACGGGCTGCTGAGCACGGTGGCGTACCAGATCGCGGGGGAAAGGGCCGCCTACGCGCTGGAGGGCTCGATCGCGATCACCGGCTCGCTCGTCCAGTGGTTCCGCGACCAGCTCGAGCTCATCGCGAGCGCTCCGGAGATCGAAACCCTTGCGCGTACGGTCGCGGACAACGGCGGCTGCTACATCGTCCCGGCGTTCTCGGGTCTCTACGCCCCGCACTGGCGCAGCGAGGCCCGCGGCGTGATCGTCGGCCTCACCTCGTACATCACGAAGGGTCACCTGGCCCGCGCGGTGCTCGAGGCGACCGCCTGGCAGACCCGCGAGGTGGTGGACGCGATGAACGCCGACTCGGGCCTGACCCTCAAGACGCTGAAGGTCGACGGCGGCATGACCGCCGACAACCTGCTGATGCAGTTCATCGCCGACGTCCTCGACGTGCCGGTGGTACGGCCCCTGGCCGCCGAGACGGTGTCGCTCGGCGCCGCGTACGCCGCCGGCCTGGCCGTGGGCTATTGGCCCGACCTGGAGGGCCTGCGCCGCAACTGGCACCGCGCCGCCCAGTGGATGCCGACCATGGACGCCGGCATCCGGGACCAGGAGTACGGCAACTGGCAGCGAGCCGTGGAGCGCACCTTCGACTGGATCAAGCCGGCTCGATAGCGTCGCGCCGTCCGGAGTCGCGGTTCGGCGTCAGGACGCCGACGCCGTCCACCCTGAGCGGGACCAACACCGCGGCTCGACGCCGTTCCGGCCCGGCGGGCCGCTCGCTGGGCCGAGATCCGTCCGCGTGACGCAGCGCGGGGGCAGATGGAGGCCTGCCGTTTCCTGCTCACGGCGAAGGCGATCAGTGGGCGAGCAGAGAAGCGACAGGTCCGGGAGGCTGCGAGCCGAAGATCCCCGCATCGCGGCGAGGCGGCAGAGGCGCGGTGGCGGCATGGCGCGCCGCCTCGATCGGTGCGCTGCCGGTCGCGGTCGCCCGGGCCTGCGGCCATGACGTCGCTTACCTGCCTGGGCTGGCGACGCGCCGAATCGCGGACCTGCACCCCGGCGCGCCAAGACCGACGCCCGGGACGCCTACGTGATCGCCGATGCCGCCCGCACCCTGCAGCACACGCTGCGCCGGGTCAACGTCGGCGACGAAACCCAGATCCACCCTGCCCTCGAACGCGTCCTTGGACCGAGGGCGCAGCACAAAGCCGTCCTGGAGCTTCTGTCGCGCTGCGGCGGCCCGGCCGGGCTGCGCAAAGCCGGCCGTTCGAAGCTGTTGGAGATCGCCGCCAAGAACGCTCCTCGCCTGGGCGAACGCCTCGTCGGGCACATCATGACCGCGCTCGACGAGCAGACCGTGACTGTCCCCGGCACAACGGCGCGGAGAAGATCCTGCCCCCGGCCGGCCGACAGCCTGCGCGACGTCCCTTCCCCACGCCCGGACATTTGGCCGC
This sequence comes from uncultured Actinoplanes sp., assembly GCF_934643405.1. Classification (GTDB taxonomy): domain Bacteria; phylum Actinomycetota; class Actinomycetes; order Mycobacteriales; family Micromonosporaceae; genus Actinoplanes. The sequence continues at coordinate 251 of NZ_CAKUCL010000169.1, read as the reverse complement.
CTACGCCGGCCTCGCCCCGGTCACCCGCCGCTCCGGCATCTCCATCCCTGGTGAACACCCACCCAAAGGTGGCAACAAGCAGCTCAAACGCGCGTTCTTCCTCGCCGCGTTCGCGTCCCTGGCACACCCGCCATCACGGGCCTACTACGACCGCAAACGAGCCCAAGGCAAACGCCACAACGCCGCCCTCATCTGCCTCGCCCGCCGCCGCTGCGACGTCCTGTTCGCCATGCTCCGCGACCGCCGGCCCT
>NZ_CAKUCL010000168.1 GCF_934643405.1 uncultured Actinoplanes sp. | reverse complement strand
GAGAACATGGGCCAGTTCGAGCGGACGCTGATCATCGCCGACGAGGGCTCGTACGTGCACTACGTCGAGGGCTGCACCGCGCCGATCTACTCGTCCGACTCGCTGCACTCCGCGGTCGTCGAGATCGTCGTCAAGAAGAACGCCCGGGTGCGGTACACGACCATCCAGAACTGGTCGAACAACGTCTACAACCTGGTCACCAAGCGCGCCACCTGCGAGGAGGGCGCGACCATGGAGTGGATCGACGGCAACATCGGCTCCAAGGTCACCATGAAGTACCCGGCGGTCTACATGACCGGCCCGCACGCCAAGGGCGAGGTGCTCAGCGTGGCGATGGCCGGCGAGGGCCAGCACCAGGACGCCGGCGCGAAGATGGTGCACGCCGCGCCGCACACGTCCTCCACGATCGTCTCCAAGTCGATCGCCCGGGGCGGCGGCCGCACCTCGTACCGCGGTCTCGTGCAGGTGCTCGAGGGCTCCTCGCACTCCAAGAGCACGGTCAAGTGCGACGCGCTGCTGGTCGACACGATCTCCCGCTCGGACACGTACCCGTACGTCGACATCCGCGAGGACGACGTCGCGATGGGCCACGAGGCGACCGTCTCCAAGGTCAGCGAGGACCAGCTCTTCTACCTGATGAGCCGCGGTCTGACCGAGGACGAGGCGATGGCCATGATCGTGCGGGGCTTCATCGAGCCGATCGCCAAGGAGCTCCCGATGGAGTACGCCCTGGAGCTGAACCGGCTCATCGAGCTGCAGATGGAAGGGGCCGTGGGTTAAGCGACCCGGCCGAACGCACCCAGCGGACATAAGGACGAGATGACTACCGAGGCCATGGCACCGCCGCCCAGCACCAAGTCGCAGGTGCTGCGTTCCTTCGACGTCGCCGACTTCCCGCCCCTCAACGGGCTGGAGGAGGAGTGGCGTTTCACCCCGCTCAAGCGGCTGGGGGAGCTCGTCACCGCGACGAAACTGACCGGCGTCGCGCCCGCCGTCGAGCACGGTGAGCTGCCGACCGGCGTCACCGTGCGCGAGGTGGCGACCGCCGACGCGGTGCTGACCCCGTTCGACCGGATCAGCGCGCTGGCCTACGGCTCGGCGGCCGCGGTCAACCTGATCGAGGTCGCGACGGAGACCGAGGCGGACCGGCCGGCGCTGATCAAGGTCGTCGGCAAGGGCGGAGAGGCAAGTGCTTCCCGTACGGTCGTGAAGGTCGGCGCCTTCTCGAAGGTCACCATCGTCCTGGAGCAGACCGGCACCGCGACGCTCGCGGACAACATCGAGGTCGTGATCGGCGACAGCGCGCAGCTGACCTTCGTCACGCTCGCCGAGTGGGACGCCGGGGCGGTGCAGGCCCAGCACATCAAGTTCCGGGTCGGCAAGGACGCCCGCGTCCAGCACGTGCAGGTGGCGCTCGGCGGCGACCTGGTCCGCCAGTTCGCCAGCGTGGAGTACACCGGCCGCGGCGGCGACGCCGAGCTGTGGGGCCTGTACTTCGCCGACGCCGGCCAGCACTTCGAGCACCGCCAGCTGGTCGACCACGGCGTACCGGACTGCCGCAGCTACGTGGGTTACCGCGGGGCGCTGCAGGGCGCCTCCGCGCACACCGTCTGGGTCGGCGACGTGCTGATCCGGGCCGAGGCCACGGGCACCGACACGTACGAGATCAACCGGAACCTCATCCTCACCGACGGCGCGCGCGCGGACTCCGTACCCAATCTGGAGATCGAGACCGGCGAGGTGGCCGGCGCCGGGCACGCGAGCGCGACCGGCCGGTTCGACGACGAGCAGCTGTTCTACCTGATGGCCCGCGGCATCCCCGAGGGCGAGGCGCGCAAGCTGGTGGTCCGCGGCTTCTTCGCCGAGCTGATCAACAAGATCCCGGTCGAGGAGCTGCGCGAGCGGCTCGGCGACGCGATCGAGGCCCGGCTGGCCGAGGCCGGCGCGTGAGCTTCGAACGGGTCGGCCCGGCCGAGGAGGTCGGCAAGGGCACGGCGATCTCGGTGGAGATCGCCGGCGTCGACGTCGCGGTGGTGCATGCCGACGACGACAACTTCTACGCCGTACGGGACGAGTGCAGTCACGCCTCGGTGGCCCTGTCCGAGGGTGAGGTGGACGGCTGCACTCTCGAGTGCTGGTTGCACGGCTCGCGCTTCGACCTGCGCACCGGCGAGCCGACCGGCCTGCCCGCCACCGAGCCGGTGGCGATCTTCCCCGTCGAGATCCGCGACGGCGACATCTACGTTTCGACCACACCGAGTAATGGAGTAGAGCCGTGAGCACCCTGGAGATCCACGACCTGCAGGTGTCGGTGAAGCTGCCCGAGGGCGAGCTGAAGCCGATCCTGGCCGGGGTCGACCTCACCGTGAAGTCGGGGGAGACCCACGCCATCATGGGGCCGAACGGCTCCGGCAAGTCCACCCTGGCCTACTCCATCGCGGGCCACCCGAAGTACCAGATCACCGGCGGCACCGTGACGCTGGACGGCGACGACGTGCTGGCGATGACCGTCGACGAGCGCGCCCGCGCCGGCCTGTTCCTGGCCATGCAGTACCCGGTCGAGGTGCCCGGCGTCTCGGTGGCGAACTTCCTGCGTACGGCGAAGACCGCGATCGACGGCGAGGCCCCCAAGCTGCGCACCTGGGCCGGCGAGCTGCGTCAGGCCATGGAGCAGCTCCAGATGGACCCGTCGTTCGCGCAGCGCAACGTCAACGAGGGCTTCTCCGGCGGTGAGAAGAAGCGGCACGAGATCATGCAGCTCGAGCTGCTCAAGCCGAAGATGGCGATCCTCGACGAGACCGACTCCGGTCTGGACATCGACGCGCTGCGGATCGTTAGCGAGGGCGTCAACCGGGTTCGCGAGACCGGCGACACCGGCCTGCTGCTGATCACCCACTACACCCGGATCCTGCGCTACATCAAGCCGGACTTCGTGCACGTCTTCGTCGCCGGCAAGATCGTTCAGGAGGGCGGCCCGGAGCTCGCCGAGCAGCTGGAAGCCGAGGGCTACGAGCGCTACGTCGCCACGCGGGTCTGAGAGGCCGGGACAACCATGACGTTCGACGTCACCAGGATCCGAGCCGACTTCCCGATCCTCGACCGGGAGGTCAACGGGCACCCGCTGGTCTACCTGGACAGCGCGAACACCTCGCAGAAACCGCGCCAGGTGCTCGACGCCATGCGGGCGCTGCAGGAACGGCACAACGGCAACGTGTCCCGCTCGGTGCACACCCTGGGCACCGAGGCGACCTCGTTGTACGAGGAAGCGCGCGCGAAGGTGGCGTCGTTCATCAACGCCGCGACCCCGGACGAGATCGTCTTTACGAAGAACTCGACCGAGGCGATCAACCTGGTCGCGTACGCCGGCGGGCAGCGCCTGTCGCTCGGGCCCGGCGACGAGATCGTGGTGTCCGAGATGGAGCACCACTCGAACATCGTCCCGTGGCAGCTGCTGTGCGAGCGGACCGGCGCCACGCTGCGCTGGTTCGGCGTCACCGACGAGGGCCGGCTCGACGAGTCGAACCTCGAGGAGCTGGTCAACGAGCGCACCAAGCTCGTCTCGGTCGTCCACATGTCCAACGTCCTGGGCACGATCAACGACGTGTCCCGGATCGTCGCGCGGGCCCGCAAGGTCGGCGCGCTGGTGATGCTCGACTGCTCGCAGTCGGTGCCGCACCTGCCGGTGGACGTGCGCGGCCTGGGCGCCGACTTCATCGCGTTCACCGGGCACAAGATGCTCGGCCCGACCGGCATCGGCGTGCTCTGGGGCCGCTACGACCTGCTCGCGCAGATGCCGCCGTTCCTGGCCGGCGGTTCGATGATCGAGACGGTCACGATGGGTGGCACCACGTACGCGGCGCCGCCGGCCCGCTTCGAGGCGGGCACCCCGCCGATCGCCGAGGCGGTCGGTCTGGGCGCGGCCGTGGACTATCTCGAGGCGATCGGGATGGAGAACATCCACCGGCACGAGCAGGAGATCACGGCGTACGCGCTCAAGACGCTCGGCGATGTGCCGGGCGTGCGGATCTTCGGCCCGTCGACGCCGGAGGGCCGCGGCGGCACGCTGTCGTTCGCGGTGGACGGCGTGCACCCGCACGACGTCGGCCAGGTGCTCGACGCGGAGGGTGTCGAGGTGCGGGTCGGGCATCACTGCGCCAAGCCGACGTGCGCCCGCTTCGGGGTGCCGGCGATGACCCGGGCGTCGTTCTACCTCTACACGACCACGGACGAGATCGACGCTCTGGCGCGCGGGCTCGAGCAGGTGCGGAAGGTGTTCGGCTGATGTTGCTGGACGGGCTGTACCAGGAGATCATCCTGGATCATTACAAGCACCCGCACGGCCGGGGGCTGCGTGATCCGTACAGTGGCGAGGCCCATCACGTGAACCCGACCTGCGGTGACGAGATCACCGTCCGGGTCGCGGTGGACGGTAACGAAATATCTGACATTTCCTATGACGGGCTGGGTTGTTCCATCAGCCAGGCGTCCGCCTCGGTGCTGCACGAGCTTCTGCAGGGCAAGGCGGCGGGAGACGCCTCGGGAATTCACGAGGCTTTCGTGGAGCTGATGCAGGGGCGTGGACAGGTCGAGCCGGACGAGGACGTGCTCGGCGACGGTGTGGCGTTCGCCGGGGTGGCCAAGTTCCCGGCTCGGGTGAAGTGCGCGCTGCTGCCGTGGATGGCGTTCAAGGACGCCGCGGCGCGAGCGGGTGTCGAGGTGGGCGCGAGCCCGGAGGTGAAGACAGTATGAGCGAGCAGACCGCAGAAACCCCCGCGGCGGCCGAGCCGGTGGCAGCCGGAGCTCCGGTCACCAAGGCGTCGATCGCGGACATCGAAGAGGCGATGAAGGACGTCGTCGACCCCGAGCTGGGGATCAACGTCGTCGACCTCGGTCTGGTCTACGGCACCCACGTCGACGACGACAACGTGGTGACGCTGGACATGACGCTGACCTCGGCGGCGTGCCCGCTCACCGACGTCATCGAGGACCAGACCCGGTCGGCGCTGACCACCGGCCCGGGCGGCGGCCTGGTGCAGGACTTCCGGATCAACTGGGTGTGGCTTCCGCCGTGGGGCCCCGACAAGATCACCGACGACGGCCGCGAGCAGTTGCGCGCTCTGGGGTTCAACGTCTGATTTTTGTCGTACGGCGCTGGTAGAACCGGACCATGACCCAGACGCCACCGTTCGACGAGTTGCTGACCCTGATCGACGCCCGGTCGGCGGCACTGCGATCCGCAGTCGCCGCCGCGCCGGGCGTCGACGTCTCCGTGCCCGGCTGCCCCGACTGGACGCTGAAAGACCTGGTGCGCCACGTCGGCGAGGTCCAGCGTGGCTGGGGCGCGATCGTGACCGTGGCCGACCCGACCGGCCGTCCCTCGGCCGAGCAGATGGGCGATCGGCAGATCCGCGGCGACCTGCTGGAGTGGTCCGAGGCCTCGACGGCCGCGCTCATCGAGGCGCTGCGCAAGGCCGGTCCCGACGCGCCGGCCTGGGCCTGGTGGGACGAGGAGGCGGCACCGCGCACGGCCGGGGCGATCGCGCGGCACCAGGTGCAGGAGGCGGCCGTGCACGCGTTCGACGCGCAGCAGACGGCCGGCCAGGCCGAGCCGCTGCCCGGCGTGGTCGCCGTCGACGGTGTCGAGGAGTTCCTGGCCGTCCCGCTGCGCACGATGGGGACGTGGCCGCACCGCCCGGCCCGCATCACGTTCAGCGCCACCGACGGCCCGAGCTGGACCATCGACCTGACGCCCGCCGGCGCCACCCTCGACCCGCCCGCCGCGGGCGAACCGGTGGCGACCGTGCACGCGCCGGCGAGCGATCTCGTGCTGGCGCTATACGGCCGCATTCCGTACGACGAGCTCACCGTCGACGGCGACCGCGACGTGCTCGCGCAGCTGAGGTCCTGGGCCCGGATCGGCTGATCAGCCCAGGTGGTCGACGGAGTTGTAGTGGGCCAGTTCGAGGTGGTCACCGACGGCGACGAAGCGCGTGAGCGACGCGTTACGGACGCTGCCCGCCTCCTTCTCCACGGCGACCACCTCGTCCCAGGTGAGCTGCTCGATGACGGCGCGCATCATGAGCACGACGGCGTCGTGGGCGACCACGATCACGCGCTCGCCCGGGTGGTCGCGGTTGAGGTCGTCCAGGAACGACGTGAGGCGCACCGCGATGTCGGCGAACGACTCCCCGCCCGGCGGCGCGTAGTTGTACTCGCCGACGTCCTTGCGGCGCTCACCCTCCCGAGGGAAGCGCTCGGTGATGGCCGCGCGGGTCATCATCTCCAGGTCGCCCATCAGACGGTCGACCAGGCGGTCGTCGGTGACCGGCTCGGGCAGGTCGAGGCCGGAGGCCGCGGCGGCGATGCGCCAGGTCTCCCGGGCCCGCAGGTACGGCGAGGTGATCACCACCTGCGGCACCTCGCCGGGCGGGAGCGTCGCGAGCCAGGCGCCCACCGCCTTGGCCTGCGACTCACCCATCGGCGTCAGCGGCACCTCGGCGTCCCGGCCGCTGATCTCGGCCTCCAGCAGGCCACGCGCGTCCGCGGCGGGAAACGCGACGTTGGCCAGGCTCTGTCCGTGCCGGACGAGAACCAGTTCGGCAACCACATCCATGATCGGACCCTATCCACCGTGGCCGGGTCGCGGCGACGCGCGGTGCCGGCTGCCGGAATGTCGCAGCCCGGCGGTGCTCTTGCGGGTGACCCCGTCGCCGGGCGGCGCGGAATTGGGTGGCGTCCCGGGGTGCGCCGTGGCGATGATGGCCGCGTGACGAAGCCGATGAAGCATCCCGCCGTCTCTGTCGTCGTGGCCGATCGGGCCGCCCGACAGCAGCCGCGCGCCGAGCGAACGGTGGTCCGTCAGCAGCCGTCATGAGCGCGGCGTTCCTGTCCGGCGTGGTCGCCGGGTACGGGGTGGCGGTTCCGGTCGGCGCGATCGGGGTTCTCATCGCGGGGCTCAGCGCCCGCACGTCGCTGCGGGTGGGCGCGGCCGCCGGCATGGGCGCGGCCACCGCGGACGGCGTCTACGCGCTGATCGCGGTGCTCGGCGGGGCGGCGGTGGCCGGCCTGCTCGCGCCGATCGCCACGCCGTTGCGCTGGGTGGCGGCGGCGGTCCTGCTCGCCATGGCCGTGATGACCGCCCGCAGCGCGTTCCGCAAACCCGGCACGGCACCTCCGGAGCGACCGGCGACCCCTCTACGGGCGTACCTGGGGATTCTCGGTCTCACGCTGCTCAACCCGGCAACCGTGATCTATTTCGCCGCGCTGGTGCTGGGCCGCGGCGGCGAGGGCGGCGGCTTCTGGTTCGTGCTGGGCGCCTTCCTGGCCTCGGCAAGCTGGCAGCTGCTGATCGCCGGCGGCGGTTCCCTGGTGGGCCGCCTGCTCACCGGGGAGCGGGGACGCATGGTCACGGCCTTGGTGTCCAGCATCGTCATAGCAGCCCTGGCAATCCACCTGCTCTGACCGTGGGGAGCACGGCCGGTATGCGTGCCCGTTCTCCCCACGGCTGGACCGGTGCGTCAGCTGTGGGGAGTGCGGCCGGTATGCGTGCCCGTTCTCCCCACGGAAGGGGTGGTGCGTCAGCTGTGGGGAGTGCGCCGGTATGCCTCCGTAATGCCCGGTAGACCCTGCACGGCCGACCCAGCCGATCCGCCGCTTCGGATGCCGGCGGCCCGGCGAACTGATCCATGTCGACGTCAGACGGTCGAGCCTGGCAGCAGACCTGGCCGCCCTCGGCGCCCACGCCCGCTTCACCCGCCGCCGCTGCCGGCCACAAACCAATGGCCAAGCCGAACGCTTCAACCGCGCCAGGGGTGACGGATGGATCCACTCCCGGCCTCACGTGGTGGGATTACAGGTGCTTGGACGCCTCTCGGACGGACAGCGGGGACAGGCGGGACCTGTGGTGCACCACGAAGTCGCGGACGGCGTGGGGGTCCGTCCGGGCGTAGTGCCGCAGCGCCCACCCGATCGCCTTGCGCACGAAGAAGTCCTGATGGGCTGCCTGCCGCAGGCAGTACCCGAACAACCGGCCGGTGTCGGTCTCCTCGCCGTAGTGCAGCTGGTGCAGGATCGCCGTGCGGATCAGCCACACGTTCTCCGAGCGCGACCACGCGTCCATCTCGGCGGCCAGCGACGGATGCCGTTTCACCAGGCCGCCGGTGAACCGGGTGGCCAGCGAGTCGACCGTGTCCCACCAGGACTTCGTCGTGATCAGGAACCGCAGGGTCGGCATGAAGCCGGCATCGGCCGCGGCGACGTGCCGGCGCAGGTAGTCGCAGGCCACATATTGGTACTCGCGCGGCTCGCGCTCCCAGCAGGCGGTCGCGAAGGCGCGCAGATCGTCCGAGGCCGGAGCGGGCAGCCCGGCCCAGGCCGAACGCTCCAGGCGGCGCAGCGAGGGCGCGGGCACGCCGGCGAACGGGAACTGATCGCGCATGTACGCCGCCATGCCCGCGGCCCGCACCGGATCGCCGGCCGCCGGCAGACCGTCGTCCAGGCGCGCGAGCAGGGAAGCCGCCAGGTCGGTCACACCCGGCATCATGCCACCGTAGGCTGACACGAATGGGTGAGCGGACGGCTGCCGGCGGCGGGAAATGGGTCGATGTCGCTCCGGAGCGGCTGCCCCGGTGGCTGGAAAACTTCGAGCGCCGTCATGGTGCGTACCGGGAAGAGGGGTTGACCCTGCTGGCCGAGGACGGCGCCTCCGCGACGTGGAGCACTCCTCCGGGCGTACCGGAAGCGAGGACTCTGGCGGAACTGGTCCGCCTGGCGCAGGAACCGCGGCGCCTGGGTTTGCTCCTGGCGCGCAAGGGCGCCGTCGCGGTCGGCGTGGCCGACGGCGCCGAGCTGGTGTCCTCCAAGGTGGACACCCACTATGTGCAGGGACGGACGGCGGCCGGCGGCTGGTCCCAGCAGCGTTTCGCGCGCCGCCGGGACAACCAGGCCAAGGCGGCCGCTGCCGACGGCGCCGGCATCGTGGGGCGTCTGCTGCTTCCCCAGGTACGGTCATTGGCCGCGCTGGTGACCGGCGGCGACCGGACGGCGATCGACGCCATCCTGGCCGCACCGCAGCTCGCCCCGGTGGCCGCCCTGCGCGCCGACCGGGTCCTGGACGTGCCGGAGCCCCGGCACGCGGTGCTGGTGTCCGCGGTGGCCGGGGCCCGGGCCGTGTCCGTCCTGGTGAAGGAGCCTCAGGAGCCGAACGTGTCGCAGCTCTCCGGGGTGCCCGAGTTGTAGCCCGTACTGAACCATTGCTGGCGCTGCGCGGCAGTGCCGTGAGTGAATTCGTCGGGGTTGACCGGGTTGCCGCTGCGCTTCTGCAGCACGTCGTCACCGATCTTGCCGGCCGTGTCGATGCCCTCCTGCACGTCCTGCTGGGTGAGGCTCTTGAAGATCGGCTGGCCGTTGTTGGCCGTGGTCTCGGTGGCGTGCTTGGCCCAGACCCCGGCGTAGCAGTCGGCCTGGAGCTCGAGCTTGACCGACAGCGCGTTCTGCTGCGCCTCGGACGCGCCCTGCTGGGCCCGCCGCATCTTCGCCTCGGTGCCGACCAGGTCCTGGATGTGGTGACCGTACTCGTGGGCCAGCACGTACGGCTGCGCGAACTCGCCGGGCGCGCCCAGCTGCTGCGCCAGCACCTGGTAGAAGGTCAGGTCGATGTACACCTTGTTGTCGGCCGGGCAGTAGAACGGGCCGACGCCCGAGTCGGCCGCGCCGCATCCGGTGTTCACCCGGTTCGAGAAGAGGACCGTCTTGGCCGGCTGGTACTGCTTGTTGAAGTACTGCGGCTCGGCCTGCTTCCAGTACGCCTGGATCGAGTTCACGTACAGCACGTTGCGACAGTCGAGCTGGTCGAGCGCCTTCGACTTGTCCGAGCACTCCTGCTGAATGTTGCCGTTGTCACTCTGAGCGGAATCGTTGCCGCCGAGCTGGTTGACGCCGAAGTAGCCGCCGACCGCGAGCAGCACCACGGTGATGATGAGGCCGACGATGCCGCCGCCCCCGATCGGGATGGGCAGGCCGCCGAAGCCGCCGCCACCTCCCCCGGAACCACGCTGATCCTCGACCTGACTGGTATCGATGTCGGCGTTCTCGTTGAGTTCCATCTTTTCCTCACTGGGCTGCTCCAGGACGGGTGTCCGGCGAGTACCCGATGATCTTGAAACGTAATCGGGTGGGAGCCGCCGGGGACCGCCCGGTAGTATGGCCGGGTGCTGCTCTGCGAAGGCTGACCTGCCCCGCGCCGACCGTTGTCCGATGGCCGGCGCTCTTCTGTGCCCGGAGTCAGCCCATCTCCCGAGAGCGAGCTTTTGAATGATCACCGCCACCGGACTCGAACTGCGCGCCGGCGCCCGGATCCTGATTTCCCCGACCACGCTGCGGGTGCAGCCCGGCGACCGGATCGGCCTGGTCGGCCGCAACGGCGCCGGCAAGACCACCACGCTGAAGGTGCTGGCCGGCGAGGGCATCCCGTACGCGGGTGCCGTCGAGCGCACCAGCGAGGTGGGATACCTGCCGCAGGACCCGCGCACCGGCGACCTCAACGTCACCGGCCGCGACCGGGTGCTCTCCGCCCGCGGGCTGGACGCGATCCTCGCCGAGATGCAGAAGCTCGAGATCGAGCTGGAGGAGAGCGCCGACGACAAGCTGGTCCGGCGCTACGGCCAGCTGGAGGACCGGTTCGCCGCCCTCGGCGGGTACGCGGCCGAGGCCGAGGCCGCCCGCATCTGCGCGAACCTCGGCCTGCCCGACCGCGCGCTCGCGCAGACGATCGGCACCCTCTCCGGTGGCCAGCGCCGCCGCATCGAGCTGGCCCGCATCCTGTTCGCCGACTCCGGGCAGAACGGCAAGGGCATCCTGCTGCTCGACGAGCCGACCAACCACCTGGACCAGGACTCGATCGCGTGGCTGCGCGGATACATGGCGCAGCACAAGGGCGGCCTCGTGGTGATCAGCCACGACGTCGACCTGCTGGAGGCCGCGGTCAACAAGGTCTGGTACCTCGACGCGAACCGCTCCGTCGTCGACATCTACAACGTCGGCTGGAAGAAGTACCTGGAGCAGCGCGAGACCGACGAGCGCCGCCGCCGTCGCGAGCGGGCCAACGCGGAGAAGAAGGCCGGCGCGCTGATGGCGCAGGCCGACAAGATGCGGGCGAAGGCGACCAAGACGGTGGCCGCGCAGAACATGGCCCGCCGTGCCGAGAAGCTGCTGGGCGGCCTGGAGGAGACGCGCGCCTCGGACAAGGTCGCCAAGGTGCGCTTCCCGAACCCGGCGCCGTGCGGCAAGACCCCGCTCACCGCGGCCGGCCTGTCCAAGTCGTACGGCTCGCTGGAGATCTTCACCGATGTCGACGTGGCCGTCGACCGCGGCTCCCGGGTCGCCATCCTGGGCCTGAACGGCGCCGGCAAGACGACGCTGCTGCGCATCCTGGGCGGCCTGCTCGACCCGGACACCGGCGAGGTGCGGCCGGGGCACGGCCTGCGGCTGGGCTATTACGCGCAGGAGCACGAGACGCTCGACGTCGACCGCACCATTCTCGAGCACATGCGCAGCGCCGCTGCGGACCAGACGGACACGGATCTGCGCAAGATCCTCGGTGCGTTCCTCTTCTCGGGTGACGACGTGGACAAGCCGGCCGGGGTGCTCTCCGGTGGCGAGAAGACCCGGCTCGCGCTGGCGACGCTGGTCTGCTCCGGCGCGAATGTGCTGCTGCTGGACGAGCCGACGAACAACCTCGACCCGATCAGCCGGGAGCAGGTGCTCGACGCCATCGCCAACTATCCGGGCGCAATCGTGCTGGTCACGCACGATGCGGGGGCCGTGCAGGCGCTCAAGCCGGACCGCGCCATCCTGCTGCCGGACGGCGACGAGGATGCCTGGAGCGACGACCTGCTGGAGCTCGTCGAGCTCGCTTGATCCGGGGATCATCTGCATCGTCAGTTGTCAACTGGTGCCCACACAGACAGTGCGACGTTCGGGCGTTTGCGGTCAGGTCGGACGCGCGTCCGGCCGCCCCAAAATTGGCACACTTCTCGATGCAGCACACCGTGTGCGGCCCATCGACGCTCAGTCATGCCCGGTGACTGTGCGTCCTCGATCGTCCGTTTCCGCAGGTGATCGACGGTCTCGGGCACCGTCTCCGGGGTGTGCCCAGGGGCATGGTAAAGACGTCCTCCCTAACGTCAGTTAACTGTCTGACATTGATGCGCGTTGTCATCGTCAAGTTCCTGACAGTGATAAATGGGCACGTTCGCTAAGCCTGGATACCTAGCGCATGATCGTTCGAGGCGGTCTAATAGGTGGGACCGTATGAACCGCACAGTCTGGGACGTGAGGATTCAACATGGCAGCCACGGGCACAGCCACCAGCACCGAGAAGGGTCGCCGAATCGTCGGCAGCGAGCGTCAGTCACTGGCGAAGGATCTGGTCAAGCGTTACTCCTCCGGTGAGAGCATTCGCGCACTCGCCGCTTCGACCGGTCGATCCTACGGATTCGTGCATCGGGTGCTCACCGAGTCGGGCGTTCAGCTCCGCCAGCGCGGCGGTGCTCGCCGGCGCAAGAAGGCGTGACGACCGGCCAGGTCGCATCCGGCACCAGCGGAAGTGAGGCGGGGGTCCGCCTCGACCAGGACGGGCCGGTCGCAACGGTGACGTTGTGCCGGCCCGAGGTGCTCAATGCGCAGACTCCGGGCATGTGGGCCGAGCTTGCGAACATTTCCCGGAAATTACCGGGAGACGTACGAGTCGTCATTGTGCGGGGTGCGGGACGCGCCTTTTCCGCGGGCCTGGATCTGTCGGTCGCGCGCGGCGAAGGCGATTCTTCGCTCGGCCGGCTCGCACAGTTGTCACCGGAGCAGTGCGCCGATCGCATTGCCGGCTTCCAGTCGGCGTTCACGTGGTTGCGCAAACCATCCATCGTCACGATCGCCGCCGTTCACGGGCACGCGATCGGCGCGGGATTTCAGTTGGCGCTGAACTGCGACATGCGAGTCCTTGCCGACGATGCACGGTTCTCGATGGCGGAGGTGACGCTCGGTCTGGTGCCCGACCTGGGCGGAACCAAACGTCTGGCCGAGCTCGTCGGCCCGTCCCGGGCGCTCGAGATCTGCCTGACCGGCCGCCGGATCGCCGCCGACGAGGCGGAACGGATCGGTCTGGCCACCGCCGTCGTGCCGGCCGCGGAGCTGTCCGGCGCGGTCGCCGATCTCGCCGCCGCGGTCCTGGCTGCCGACCGGGGTGCGGTCGCCGAGATCAAGGGCCTGCTCGCCGGCGCCCTCACGCGCACCTACGACGAGCAGGACCGGGCCGAGCGCGAGGCACAAACCCGCAGGCTGCGCGAGGTGACCGGTTCGGAATAGCGTCACCGCCACCGAAGTTGTCGTACCCGCGAGGCAGACTTTGTTCTGCCCGCGGTCAACGGCATTCCAGGAGGTGACCCATGGGACCGTCCACGAGCATGTCCAGCTGGGGCATGCTGCGGTCGATCCAGCAGTCCGACCGGGTCGCCCAGCATCGCCTCAGCCGCGGGACCGCCAAGCGGATCCTGCGGTTCGCCCGGCCCTACCGGGCGGACATCCTGGTCTTCCTGACCACCGTGGTGATCGACGCGGTCATCGGCGTGGCCACCCCGGTGCTCGCCGGTCACGTGGTCAACGCGATCACCGGCGGCGGCTCCGGAGCGGCCTCCCTGGTCATCCGGCTGGCCCTGCTGATCGCCGCGCTCGCGGTGGTCGACGCCTTCCTGTCGCTCGCCCAGCGGTGGTACTCGGCGCGCATCGGCGAGGGCATCATCCTCGACCTGCGCACCCAGGTCTACGACCACGTCCAGCGCATGCCGCTGCAGTTCTTCACCCGCACCCAGACCGGTGCGCTGGTCAGCCGGCTCAACAACGACGTGGTCGGCGCGCAGCGGGCGTTCACCTCGACGCTGTCCGGCGTGGTCAGCAACGTCATCCAGCTCGCCCTGACCGCGGCCGTCATGTTCAGCCTCTCCTGGCAGATCACCGCGCTGTCCCTGCTGCTGCTCCCGGTGTTCATCATCCCGGCCCGCCGCGTCGGCAAGAAGCTCGCCGAGATCACCCGCGAGTCGTACAACCTCGACGCCAAGATGAACGCGACGATGACCGAACGGTTCAACGTCTCCGGCGCGCTGCTGGTCAAGCTCTTCGGCCGCCCCGAGGTCGAGGCCGAGCGCTTCGGCGAGCGCGCTCAGCGCGTCCGCGACATCGGTGTTCAGCAGGCGATGTTCTCCCGCACCTTCTTCGTCGCGATGCTGCTGGTCGCCTCGCTCGCGCAGGCTCTGACGTACGGGCTGGGTGGCTGGCTGGCCGTCACCGGCAGCGTGACCGCGGGCACCGTCGTGACGCTCGCGCTGCTGCTCACCCGGCTGTACGGTCCGCTCACCGCGCTCAGCAACGTCCGGGTCGACGTGATGAGCGCCCTGGTCTCGTTCGACCGGGTGTTCGAGGTGCTCGACCTCAAGCCCGGCATCGAGGAGAAGCCCGGCGCGGTCGACCTGCCGGCGGGCGCGGGCCGCATCGAGTTCCGCGGCGTCGAGTTCCGCTACCCGAGCGCCGACGAGGTGTCGCTGGCCACGCTCGAGGACGTCGCCGCGCTCGACCGCAAGGAGAACGCCGCGGTCCTCAAGGGGGTCGACTTCACCGTCGAGCCCGGTCAGATGGTGGCGCTCGTCGGCCCGTCCGGCGCCGGCAAGTCCACCACCTCCATGCTGGTCAGCCGGGTCTACGACGTGACCGGCGGCGCGGTCCTGGTGGACGGGGTCGACGTGCGGGACGCCACGCTGGCCTCGCTGCGCGACGCCATCGGCGTGGTCACTCAGGACTCGCATCTGTTCCACGAGACCATCGCGGAGAATCTGCGGTACGCGCGTCCGGGCGCGACCGAGGACGAGATGTGGGCGGCGCTGACCGGCGCGCAGGTGGCCGACCTGGTGCGCGGCCTGCCCGACGGTCTCGACACGGTGGTCGGCGAGCGGGGGTACCGGTTCTCCGGCGGCGAGAAGCAGCGGATCGCGATCGCGCGGCTGCTGCTCAAGCACCCGTCGATCGTGATACTCGACGAGGCGACGGCCCACCTCGACTCGGAGTCCGAGGCGGCCGTGCAGCGTGCCCTGTCCGCGGCGCTCGAGGGCCGCACGGCGCTGGTCATCGCGCACCGGCTCTCCACGATCCGGGAGGCGGACCAGATCCTGGTGCTCGACGAGGGCAAGATCGTCGAGCGTGGCCGGCACGACGAGCTGGTCGCCGCGGGCGGCCTGTACGCCGAGCTGTACCACACGCAGTTCGCGGTGGCCTCGCCCGAGCCGACGCCGTACAGCGAGGGCGTGGAGATCGTCACCGTGCCGGCCGGCACGGTCGAGCCCTAGGTGTTCCGTCCACGGACGTTGGTAACCCTGCGAAAGTCCTGACATAGATGAGGACCTCCGGATGAGGTGGAGCGTTTCCGAGAGTTCCGCACCATCCAGGAGGTTCTCGTGCCCCACGTCAATGCCCCGCTGACCGAACTCGGCCTGTTGCGGTTCGGCGCGTTCCGTTGTCGATGACGGCCGGCCG
>NZ_CAKUCL010000167.1 GCF_934643405.1 uncultured Actinoplanes sp. | reverse complement strand
GAAGCTGTCGAGGACAGCGGCTAGCGGACAGCCACCTCACGAGTCCCGTTGCTATACAACTTCGGACCACCTCCCTTCACGTGTACGGCCACGTTATCCAGCCGAGGGCCCCGCCGCCAATGATTTTGATGTCACTACAGGCGAGGGAATACGCGCGGCGACATCTCGGTGCCCTCCACGGCCAGCGACGCCGGGCCGACGATCTGCGGGTCCGGGGTCCCGACCACATCGGTGTCCTTGTCCGAGTAGGCGAAACGGTTGAGCACGTACCGCATCGCCTCCAGCCGGGCGCGCTTCTTGTCGTTGCTCTTCACCACCGTCCACGGCGCGTCGGCGGTGTCGGTGTAGAAGAACATCGCCTCCTTGGCCTCGGTGTAGTCCCCCCACTTGTCGAGCGAGGCCAGGTCGTTGGGCGAGAGCTTCCACTGCCGTACGGGATCGACCTGGCGGATCGCGAAGCGGGTCCGCTGCTCACCCTGGGTGACCGAGAACCAGAACTTGACCAGGTGCACGCCGGAGCGGACCAGCATCCGCTCCAGCTCGGGGGTCTGGCGCATGAACTCGAGATACTCCGCGCGGGTGCAGTAGCCCATCACGCGTTCCACGCCGGCCCGGTTGTACCAGGACCGGTCGAACAGCACGATCTCGCCGGCGGCCGGCAGGTGCTTGATGTAGCGCTGGTAGTACCACTGGGTGCTCTCGCGCTCGTTCGGCTTCTCCAGCGCGACCACCGACGCGCCGCGCGGGTTCAGGTGCTCCATGAAGCGCTTGATCGTGCCGCCCTTGCCCGCCGCGTCGCGCCCCTCGAAGAGGATCACCAGCCGTTCCCCGGTGTCCTTGCACCAGTTCTGGAACTTCAGCAGCTCGATCTGCAGGAGCCGCTTCTGATGGTCGTAGTCGGGCCGCGCCATGCGCTCGTCGTAGGGATAGTCCTCGCGCCAGGTGTCCACCGGGGTCCCGTCCGCGTTGAGCAGCACCGGGTCGTCGTCATCGTCGTCGGCCACCCGGTAGCCGTCGAGTTCGGCGATCGGTCCGTCGTACGGGTTGGTGATCTGGTCTTCCTCGGCCTGCATGGGTGAATTGATACCCACGGACGGTCACCCCACAACTGACAGCCCGATGAACTTCAGCCGAGCCATTTCCGAAGCTTCTTCCACCGCGACTCCTCGACGACCACCGGGAGCGCCGCGTACGTGTCCTTGCCGAGCTGCTCCTGCCGGCCCCACAGCACGCCCATCCAGAAATCGTCCGGCCCCAGCTCGTGCAGCATCTCGCGGGCGACCACCGAGTCCTGGTGCGCGCCGAGCACGTCCTGGAGGTCGGTCAGCCTCTTGACCAGCTGCTTCGCGGGACTCCCGGCGGCGGGGGCGAAGACCTCCACGGCGTACCGGGCCCGCTTGTAGGCCTTGCGCGCCTCGTGCAGCTCGGCGTCCTGCCCGTCGGCGAGCGCCTGATCCAGCAGGGCGTCGGCCCGCGCCAGGCTCTTGCGGGCACGGCCGAGAGGATCTTTCTCCGGTACGGCGTCGTCCGTGAGCCGATCGATCCGGTCCAGCAACGTCAGGTAGCGCTCGCCGTCCAGCGCCGTGACCAGAGCCTGCTGGCCGTTGGTGACCTGGTCGTCGAGGTGCCGGCGGATCCGCTCGGCGGACGCGGCGAACTGCGGTCCGGCCTCTTCCACGGCGGCGAGCAGCGTGCCCTTCTGCACCTGGCCGTCGCGGACGGCGCCGAGCAGGTCGGCCAGCCACTTCAGTTCGGCGTTGAGGTCTTCGGTGCCGGGGAAGGTGCGTTTGAACGTCTTCAGGGTGCTGCGCAGGCGGCGGGTGGCCACGCGCATCTTGTGGACCGCTTCCGGGTCGCCCTGACGGACACCGGGGTCGAATTCGGTCAACGCGTCGCGCTGCTCACGCGCGTACGCAAGCACCGGATTTTTCGTTTTTTTCGCCGCTTTGGCGGGCGTGGGGTTGCCGAGGGCCCGGGCGACCTTGGACGGGCCGGCGGCCGGCCGGGCGCCCGCCGCGAGCAGGCGGCGCTCGACCGCGGTGAGCAGCCCGGCGTCGCCGCCGACGAGCTCGACCTCGATCTCCTGCCAGCTCTGTTCGCCCTTGCCGGTCTCGGCGGTCACCCGGTCCTGCGCGACCAGCGCGAGCGTGGTGCCCTCGGCGTCGCGCAGCGGCGTCTCCACCCGGTACGTGCGCAGCCGGGCGACCGGCGTGAGCTCGCGGCGGCGGATGATCGCCCGGACCAGGCCGGTGAGCTCGGCCGGGACGCGGTCGTCCGGGCCGTCCCCGGTCAACGGGAGCCGATGCTCGGTGCGGCTGCCCGCGCCGCCCGGGGTCTTGAGATGCCAGCCGGCGTCGCTGCCGCCCATCCGCCGGCGCAGGGTCCGGCGGTTCGTCAACAGGGCCAGGTCGTCCGTGTCGAAGTAGGTGGCGTCGAGATCATGGGTCTCGGCGCCGCCGGTGCTGCTGATCCCGGCCGTGCCGGTCAGATCGGGGAGCTCGAACGCCTCGGGAACGTCGTATTTACGCTCGGTTTCGCTGGCGATCTCCATCCGTTCATGGTGCCCGGCGGTGAGGCATCTGACACGGGCCAAAGTGATTGGCAGGTTCCGCACAGCTTCATTTCAGCTTCCTCTGACACCCTCGTAGGCCGGTCGTCATCTGGAGGATCGATGGAGAAGAGTGACCGCCGTCCGGTCTCGCTGGCCGGGCTCGGCCTGATCGGCGCGGGCGCCATGCTCGGCATCGCGCTCGCCACCCCCGCCACCGCGGCCCCGACCGACAACCCGCGGCCGCCGGCGTCTCCCGTGCTGGAGCAGGAGAAGAAGGACGGCGCTCAGTGACGGGCGGCCCGGTTGCGTAGGTACAGCGCCCGCGAGTAGTTCGCCGACGCGGCGCCGAAGTACATGGTGGCAAGACCGACGTGGAAGCTGTTGTTGGTGAGGGCGTTCTTCGAGTTCGCCGACTCGGCCCAGCGGATCTCGGCGTCCGACTCGCTGATCCCGCGGCGGGCGCAGCGCAGCCGGTTCATCTCCTTGCCGACCTTCCAGGTCTCGAGCGCGGACTCGGCTTCCCGCATCATCTCGCGGGCCCGCTCGGTGAGCATCTCGGCAAGATTCCAGGCGGCTCGCTCGTCCTCGGTGTAGAAGGCCGGCATGGGTTCACCTCCCGCGGTGCAGCATCGATCTCCAGTGTGCGGATCATGTCGGGACGTGTCGATCTTTTACACACCTAGGCGTGAATTCCCCGCCGTACAGTCGACCCATGATCGACCTCAAGGGCTTTCCCTTTCCCGTCTTGACAAGCGACGGCGGCGTCGAACGCGCCCGTTCGGTGGCCGAGCGTGCCCAACGCACGTATGCGTGGCTGGACGCCGTCGTCGGCATGCCGGCGCCACCCCCGCTGTACGTGGTGGGCCCGGAGGACTGGGACAGGGTCGCGGCCACTCCGCTGTACGGCATGCCGCACGTGGAGAGCGACCGCATCGTGGTCGGTCAGCAGCCGGCCCCGTTCTGGGACGCGGTGACCGCCGTGCTGTCCCGCCGGGTCTCCGGCTTGCGCGAGGTCTACGGCGATCCGATCGACCTGGGTGGTTTCGCCGACCTGCTGGTGTCCCACGAACTGACCCATCTGAGCCACGGCGAGTCCTGGCCGCCCGGCCCGGTGGGCTTCTGGCTGCGCGAACTGACCGCGAATGTGGGCTTGCACGGTTATGTCGCGGTGAACGAGCCGTCGTCGCTGCCGGTGCTGGAGACGGTCTTCGAAGCCACCTGGGCCGCGGGTCCGGACGCGTGGCCGGTGCGCGACCTGGCTCGCATGGAGCAGGGTCTGGAGGGCGACGGCTCGAACTACGTGTGGTTCGAGTTCGGCTTGCAGGTCTTGGCGAAGCGTCTGTGGCAGTCCTCCGGCGCATCCGCCCTGGAAGCTTTGGTGGCCGCCTTGCGCGGCCCGGAGCTCGCCTTCGACGACGTGGTCTCGTTGCTGGAGAGGCTGGACCCCACGGTGGCCACGGCAATCCGTAGCTGGCCCCACTTCCGATAGGTTGCGGCTGTGGACCGCGTCACGGGGGTGAAAACCCGGGCCGTGATGCGTTGTGTGAGTGGCAGCTCTCATGCGCGTGGGAAGAGGTCCGGCGATGGCACTGACGTATCAGGAAGGCGTGGCCTATCGGCCGGCCTACGAGTCCGTTCCGCTTCTGCCGTACACGGTGGGGGAAGCCCTGCGGCTTGCCGGGCATCGCAACGCCGAGCGGACCGCGCTGGTCGAGGGGCCCAGCGGGCGGCGGTGGACCTACGCCGAGCTGCTGCGCGACGCCGAGAGCACCGCCCGGGGGCTGCTGACGCGGTTCGCCCCCGGGGAGCACGTCGCCGTCTGGAGCGGGAACACCCCGGAGCGGGTGCTCGCCGAGTTCGGGGCGGCGCTGGCCGGGCTCGTCCTGGTGCCGGTCGATCGGGAGGCCGGCATCGCCGAGCTGGAGTTCGTCCTCAAACGGTCGGGGGCGACGGGTCTTCTCGTGCAGGCCGACCGGGCTGCGGTGGCGGCGACGGCCGTACGGGAGATTGTCACGCTCGGCTCGATCGGCGCGCCGGCCGGGCGAAGGCTGCCTCCGGTGGCGGCGGACGACGTCGCGCAGATCCAGTACACGGCGGGGAGCAAGGGTGCGCTGCTCACGCATCGAGCGCTGATCAACGGCGGGTATCTCTACGCCTCGGCGATCGGCGCCCGGCCGGGCGATGTGTGGGTCGATCACCTGCCCCTTTCCCGTACGAGTGTGGTCACCCTGGGCGCGCTGCAGACCGGCGGCGTTCACACGCTGGTTCAGGACGAGGACCCGGAGCACGGAACGATCATGGTGACCGATCCGGCGACGCTGGCGGAGATGCTCGACGCGGGACGGGACCTCAGCGCCTTCACGATCGTGTCGCTCAGCGAGCAGCCGGACCCGGAGCTGATCCAGCGCGCCCGAGGAGTCCGGCTCGGGATCGGGTACGGCCGGCCCGAGGCGTCCGTCATCGCGCACACGGCCGTGGGCGAGACCGCCGCGCGGCCACTCCCCCGATTCGAGGTGCGGATCGTGGATCCGGCCACGCGGGCGACCCTGGCGGTGGGCGAGGTCGGGGAGATCGTCACGCGCGGCGTCGCCGTGATGCGCGCCTACTACCGCGACCACGAGACCAAGGTGTTCGACGCTCAGGGCTGGCTGCGCACCGGCGATCGGGGTGCGATGGACGAATGTGGATGCCTCAGGATGACAGCCCCGCGGCGGCAGATATCGTCGACGGGTGAGCGTGCTGCTGCGTACGGCGCAAGAATCTGACCTTGAAGCCATCGGCGGGCTGCACCAGCGGTCCCGGGCCGCCGCCTATGCGCACATCCTGTCGCCGGAGGCCCTGGACGCCGGGGGCGCGCAGGCGCTGGGCGAGTGGTGGGCCGAGCGCTGGAAGTGGGAGCGCGACACCCATCGGCTGACCGTCGCCGAGCTGGACGGCGCGGTCATCGGTTTCCTCTACGTGGGACCCAGCGAGGAACCGGACGCCGCCGAGCTGTACGCGATCCACGTCGCGCCGGACCACGTGGGCACCGGGGTCGGCAAGGCGCTGATGGTCACCGCGCAGGAGCAGTTGCGGCAGATCGCCCGCCGGGCGCACCTCTGGGTCCTGGAGGGCAACGAGCGGGCACGGCGCTTCTACGAGCGCGGCGGCTGGCGGCCGGACGGCACCACGAGGACCGAGGCGGTCAACGGGGAGCCGGTGGCCCAGCTGCGGTACAGCCGGAGTTTGGTGGGCGGGAGCACGTGACCGAGATACTGCGGGGGAACCTGTGGTCACGCGCTCCCGCCAACCGCCCCGCCCAAACCGGGGGTCGCGCCTGGCCGGAGGCGCTGGACCGGCGGAGGCGTGCCGGTCCTTGACCAGTTCAAGGGCGGGTCCTGGTGCGGGACTTCGCGACGCTGGCGGGGCGCCGCGGCATCACCGCTGGGAGACGTCG
Organism: uncultured Actinoplanes sp.; assembly: GCF_934643405.1. Taxonomy (GTDB): domain Bacteria; phylum Actinomycetota; class Actinomycetes; order Mycobacteriales; family Micromonosporaceae; genus Actinoplanes. The sequence continues at coordinate 9,628 of NZ_CAKUCL010000167.1, read as the reverse complement.
CCGGGCTGAGGAGCCGGGGCCTGCCGGGGGAGGTCAAGCTGTCGGCGACGTCGGGAGCCTGATGGAGTTGTCAGTCGAAGGGGCCGCGGTTGCGGGGCGTGTGGCCGGCCCGCATCCGGGGCATCGCCCGGATGGTGTTCAGGTCGTGCCGCAACGTCCATGCCTCACGCCACGGCCGCCGGGAGGCCACCGCGGCCCGTTCGGCGAGCCGGCGCGGTGCGCACGGCCAGCGCCATCCACACCAGACGCAGTTCCCGTCGTGGCCGGCGGAGGCGTGCCGTCCGAGCATGTGCTGGGCGTCCTGCCAGAGCAGCCGGTCCACGATGTTGGCCGGAACCGCCTCGTCGGCGATGACCATGGGCTGACCCCCCTTGCTGGACCGGAGTGAACTGCTGAGGAATACGTCCGTCACGCCCTATACAACCGCTCGATACCGGAATCCGGTCGGACTGAGTGTGCGACTGTCGCGACTATCTGTTACGAGAGGTCTTCAAGCCGGTTCCCCGCCGTCCGGGACGGGTTTTCGCCATGGGCGGACACCGCGGTGGCATCGAGGCCGGTCGGAGCGTTGTTGCGCTGGTCATGGATACCGAACACACGGGTGTCGAACGTGAGGCACTCGATGCCTACAGCCGTGTCGTCACCGGCGTCGCCACCAGCTTGCTGCCTTCCGTCGCGGCCCTGTCCGTCCGCACCCCGCGCGGCGCCGGAGCGGGCTCGGCGGTCCTGTTCACCGACGATGGATTCCTGCTCACCAATGCCCACGTGGTCGACGGCGCGACCCGGGGCACTGCCACCTTCGCCGACGGCACCGAGGCCACCTTCGAGGTCGTCGGGTCCGACCCGCTGTCCGACCTCGCCGTCGTCCGGGTGCCGAACCCGGGCGCCCCGGCCGCTCCGCTCGGGGACGCCGACCAGCTGCAGATCGGCCAGCTGGTGGTCGCCGTCGGCAATCCGATGGGGCTGGCCGGCTCGGTGACCGCGGGCGTGGTGTCCGGTCTGGGCCGGTCGTTGCCGGCTCGCGACGGCCGCCGAGTCCGGATCATCGACAGCGTCATTCAGACCGACGCCGCACTGAACCCCGGGAACTCGGGGGGCGCGCTCGCCGACTCCACCGGCACGGTGGTTGGCATCAACACCGCGGTTGCGGGGTACGGGCTGGGCCTCGCCGTGCCGATCAACGCGACCACCCGTTCGATCATCGGCGAGCTCGTCAGCACCGGCCGGGTCCGCCGGGCCTGGATGGGCGTGGCGGGCATGCCCGTACCGCTGCCGCCGGCCCTGGCCACCCGGCTGGGGCAGAAGCTCGGTCTGCGGGTGGTGGAGGTCGTCCCGGGCAGTCCGGCCGGCACCGCCGGCATCTACCTGGGCGACGTGCTGATCTCGGCGGGCGGCCGGCCGATCCAGACCGTGCAGGAGCTCCAGCGGCTGATGCTCGGCCCAGCGATCGGTCAGAACCTGCCGATCACCCTGCTGCGCCGGAACGCTCTGGTCGACGTCGTCGCGGTCCCGGCCGAATTGGACTGAGTACACCGCCCGGGGTGCTGCTCTGTCGAGGACCCCCGCTGGGAGGCGGGGGCCCATCTCCGGTGCCACCTAGGACACGTGGGCCAGCAGGTCCTGCCGGGTCAGTACGCCGGCCGGCTTGCCGTCGATCAGGACCATCGCCGCGTCCGACTTCTCCAGCAGCGACACCGCCTCGCTCACCGGCTGCCCGCCGCCGATCACCGGCAACGGCGCGCCCATGTGGCGCTCTATCGTGTCGTGCAGGTGCGCCTGACCGCTGAACAGGGCGTCCAGCAGCGCCTTCTCCGCGATCGAGCCGGCCACCTCGCCGGTCACCACGGGCGGTTCCGCCTTCAGCACGGGCAGCTGCGAGACGCCGTACTCGCGCATGTAGTCGATCGCGTCGCGCACGGTCTCGGTGGGGTGCACGTGGACCAGGGGCGGCATCCGGCCGTCCTTGCCCGCCAGGGCGTCGGCCACGGTGGGCTCGCCGTCCCCCGCGTGCAGGAAGCCGTACCGCGCCATCCAGTCGTCGTTGAAGATCTTCGAGAGGTACCCGCGGCCACCGTCGGGCAGCAGCACCACCACGACGTCGTCCGGGCCGGCCTCGCGCGCCACCTTCAGCGCCGCCACCACGGCCATCCCGCACGAGCCGCCGACCAGCAGGCCCTCCTCGCGGGCGAGGCGGCGGGTCATCTCGAACGAGTCGGAGTCGGAGACCTCGATGACCTCGTCGCAGACCTTCCGGTCGTACGTCGTGGGCCAGAAGTCCTCGCCGACGCCCTCCACCAGGTAGGGCCGTCCGGTGCCGCCGGAGTACACCGAGCCCTCCGGGTCCGCGCCGATCACCTTCACCGGGCCCTGCTCCTTGAGGTACCGCCCGACGCCGGAGATCGTGCCGCCGGTGCCCACCCCCGCGACGAAGTGGGTGATCTGCCCGCCGGTCTGCTTCCACAGCTCGGGGCCGGTCTCCTCGTAGTGCGACCGCGGATTGGCCGGGTTGCTGTACTGATCCGGCTTCCACGCTCCCGGCACCTCACGGGCGAGCCGGTCGGAGACGTTGTAGTAGGACCGCGGATCTTCCGGGGCCACCGCCGTCGGGCAGACCACGACCTCGGCACCGTACGCGCGAAGGACGTTCTGCTTGTCCTCGCTGACCTTGTCGGGGCAGACGAAGATGCAGCGGTACCCGCGCTGCTGGGCCACCAGGGCCAGGCCGACCCCGGTGTTGCCGCTGGTCGGCTCCACGATCGTGCCACCGGGCTGGAGCAGGCCGGCCTTCTCGGCGTCCTCCACCATCCGCAGGGCGATGCGGTCCTTGACCGACCCGCCCGGGTTGAAGTATTCGACCTTGGCAAGCACGGTGGCACGGATACCCGCGGTCACACTGTTGAGCTTGACCAGGGGCGTGTTACCGATGATCTCGACGACGTTGTCGTAATAGCGCACACCTCAGACTACGACGACGCGTTCCTGCTGCTTCTCCCACTCCAGGAAGCGGGCTGTCTCGCTGAGCACGCTGCCCGCCAGCCAGGTGATCATGACGGCGTCGTCAGCCAGACCGAAGATGAGGAAGAAGGCCTCCGGGATGACGTCGATCGGCGAGACGATGTACGCCGTGGCGGCCGCCATGAGCGCCACCCGCATTCCGCCGTCATATTGACCCGTGGCTGTGGCCTTCATCATGCGGGGCAGCGCCGCGAGCCGTTTGCCGATGGACGGCCCACCCCGGGCGCCCGACATCAAAGCCCTGGCCAGGGCGGTGAAAGCCGCCGTTCGTTTCAGCGTTTTCGCCATATTGTTCCCCTCTCCGCCACTCCAGCATGACGTGGGCGCGCCATGATTGCCTGTCGCAGGGACGCGTTAGCCTCGAATTCCCTACCGGTTTCGGATCTTCGAGGACCGGGCAGTTGCCCCCACCGAGCGACAGCGAGGGAGAACGTGAGCACGATCGAGTTGACCGCGGACGACTGGCGTCGTATCAAACTCGCCGGTCAGATCCTCGGCGGCGTCACGGGTGCCCTGGCCGGGGTCACCGCGCTCTCGGCCGGGCTGTTGCTGCGCCAGGCGGCCGACGCCCGGCGGATCATCCCGCTGGCCGAGGCGCCACCACCGCGCGGTGACGGCCTTTACGGCGCGAAGTTCCCCGGCAAACCGATCAGCATGGTCATCCTCGGTGATTCCTCGGCCGCGGGGTACGGCGTACACCGTCCCCGCGAGACCCCCGGAGCACTGCTGGCCACCGGTGTCTCCCGGCGGTTGAGCCGGCCCGTCCGGCTGCACCGGCTGGCGGTGGTCGGGTCCATGTCGTCCGGCCTGCCGTATCAGGTCGACGCCGCGCTGGAGCACGCGCCCGACGTGGCGATCATCCTGATCGGCGCCAACGACGTCACGCACATCTCGGACCGGCCCGCGGCCGTGCGGCATCTCGCCGACGCGGTACGCCGGCTGCGCGCGACCGGCTGCCGCGTGGTGGTCGGCACCTGCCCGGACATCGGCGCGATCCAGCCGATCAAGCCGCCGCTGCGGTGGCTGGCCCGCAAGTGGAGCCGGGAGCTCGCGGCCGCGCAGACCGTCGCGGTGGTCGAGGCCGGCGGGCGCACGGTGTCGCTGGGCAACCTGCTCGGCCCGATGTTCGAGGCCGACCCGGTGCGCATGTTCTCCTCCGACCAGTTCCATCCCTCCGCCGAGGGGTACGCCCGCGCGGCCGCCGTGGTGCTGCCGACCCTGCTCGCGGTGCTCGGCGAGGACGACCGCCCGGCCCTGACCGGTACCGAGGGCGTGCGCAGCCTCGAGGAGGCGGCGCAGGAAGCGGTCCGCGCGGCCGGCACCGAGGTCAGCCCGACCAGGGTCGACGGACGCGAGCGCGGACCGGCCGGGCGCTGGGCCGTGCTGCGCCGGCATCCGTGGTTCGGCGAGCCCCGGTTCTGGTTCGGGCACCGCCCGGCCGCCCCTTCCGCACCGGCTACCACTATTCCCAGCGGCCGGTCGGCGGCCGGGGCCGTAGGGTGGACCCCAGAGGATCATTGATCCATTGATGTCGACGGCAGGGAGGCGAGGATGGCCGGGCTGAACGCACGGGTCGGCAAGGCGGCGGCGACCGGCCTGCTCGCCGGCGCGGTGGGCGGTGCCGCCCTGCTCGTGGGCGAGGTGCTCGCCGCGAAGGCGCGCCGTTACGCGAAGCCCACCATGGGCCTGGCCCTGCGCACGTCGATGGGCAAGCTGTCCGCGCCCACGGTGCGCCTGGTCCTGCTCGGCGACTCGGCCGCGATCGGCGTCGGTGTCGAGTGGTTGTCGGAGACGGTCGGCGGCCAGCTGGCCCGGCTGCTGTCCGAGGGCACCGCGGACACCGGCGAGCGGCACGTCCTGCTCTCCAGCGTCGGCGTGGCCGGTTCCCACTCGTCCGACCTCGCCACCCAGGTGGCCCGCGCCCTGCTCGGCGACCGGCCGGACGTGGCCGTGGTGCTGATCGGCGCGCACGACGCGACCAGCCTGCGCAGCCCGGAGGAGTCGGCGGCCCAGCTCGGCCAGGCGGTCCGCCGGCTGCGCGAGGCCGGTGTGCGGGTGGTCGTCGGCACCTGTCCCGACCTGGGCGCGCTGCGGGCGATCGCGCCGCCGCTGCGCCAGCTGGCCGGGCTGCTCGGCCGCCGCATGGCGAAAGCGCAGGCCAGGGCCGTGCTCGCGGCGGGTGGCGCGGTCGTCGATCTGGGCGAGGAGACCGGCGGGGTCTTCCGGGCCGACGCGGGCACCCTCTGTTACGACGGCTTCCACCCGTCGGCCGACGGATACCGCGTCTGGGCGCACGCGCTCTACCCCGCGGTCGCCAAGGCCGCCATGACGGGTGTGTGACATATCCACACTTCCGATGCATGTTACCCACGAGTTAACGTAGGTCACATGCCGGAAGCAGTCATCGTCGCCACCGCCCGCTCCCCCATCGGACGTGCCGCCAAGGGTTCCCTGCGCGAGTTGCGCCCCGACGACCTGGCCACCACGATCATCGACGCGGCCCTGGCGAAAGTCCCGCAGCTCGACCGCACCCTGATCGAAGACCTCTATCTCGGGTGCGGCCTGCCCGGTGGTGAGCAGGGCTTCAACATGGCCCGCGTGGTCGCCATCAAGCTCGGCCTGGACGGCCTGCCCGGCGCCACGATCACCCGGTACTGCTCGTCGTCGCTGCAGACGACCCGCATGGCGTTCCACGCCATCAAGGCGGGCGAGGGCGACATCTTCGTCTCGGCCGGGGTCGAGACGGTTTCCCGGTACGCGCGGGGCAGCTCGGACGGTCTGCCCTCGGAGGCCCAGAAGCTGGTCGGCGGCGGCTGGGAGAACCCGCAGTTCGACGAGGCCCGCGCCCGCACCGCGTCGTTCGCGCAGGGTGGGCAGGTGTGGCACGACCCGCGCGAGGACGGCAAGGTGCCGGACATCTACATGGCCATGGGCCAGACCGCGGAGAACCTGGCCCAACTCAAGGGCATCTCTCGGGAGGAGATGGACGAGTTCGGCGTACGGAGTCAGAACCTGGCCGAGAAGGCGATCGCCGACGGCTTCTGGCAGCGCGAGATCACGCCGGTGACGCTGCCCGACGGCACCGTGGTCTCGACCGACGACGGCCCGCGCGCCGGCGTCACCATGGAGGGCGTCTCCGGCCTCAAGCCGGTCTTCCGGCCGGACGGCCGGGTCACCGCCGGCAACTGCTGCCCGCTGAACGACGGCGCCGCCGCAGTCGTGATCATGAGCGATACGAAGGCACGCGAGCTGGGCATCACGCCACTCGCCCGGATCGTGTCGACCGGCGTGACCGCGCTCAGCCCGGAGATCATGGGCCTCGGCCCGGTCGAGGCGTCCCGCCAGGCGCTCGATCGGGCCGGGATGACCATCGACGACGTCGACCTCGTGGAGATCAACGAGGCGTTCGCGGCCCAGGTCATCCCCTCGTACCAGGACCTGAACATCCCGATCGAGAAGCTGAACGTCAACGGCGGCGCGATCGCGGTGGGTCACCCGTTCGGCATGACCGGCGCCCGCATCACCGGCACCCTGCTCAACTCGCTGGACTGGCACGACAAGAGCATCGGCCTGGAGACCATGTGCGTCGGCGGTGGCCAGGGCATGGCGATGGTGCTCGAGCGGCTCGGCTGAGCGCTCCCCCCGGATTCCCGCCGGGCCCGGTTCGCCACGAGCGGCCGGGCTCGGCGGAGCTTCTCACAGCTCCTTGCGTACGGCGTCGACCGCGGCCGTGGCCTCGGCGAGCGTCTCCACCCGGCCGGTGGCCAGCAGATCGTCGGCCATCACGCGGATCTGATCCGGCAGGATCATGTCGTGCTCGCGCGGCACCGGCCGGCGTGGCCGGCCCTCGGCGTCGGCGGCCAGATCGGCCAGCCGCTGGACCAGCGCGTAAACCCGGTCGGCCCGGCCCTGCGCCGACCAGCGTGGCTGTTCCCAGTGCCGCACCTGGACCAGCAGGCGTTCCGTGGACGTCGCGAATTCGCTCACCTCGGAAGCCTACTGAGCCTGATGCGCTCGATCGCGCGTGCGCCGCTGGAAGTTGATGAGGTCGGGCTGCGACCGGCGGCGGCTTCGCCGACGGCGTCCGAAGCCCGACCTCATCAACGCGGCAACCCGCTCCTCGCTGGTTCAAGGACCGGGGTTAATCGTCGCTTTGCAGGTAGCTCAGCAGGCGCAGGATCTCCAGGTACAGCCAGATGAGGCTGACCAGGATGCCGAACGCCGCGGTCCAGGAGTAGCGCTGCGGAAGGCCCATCCGCACGCCCTGCTCGATCTCGTTGAAGCTGAGGATGAAGCTCAGCGCGGCCACGGTGATGCAGACCAGGCTGAAGATGTACCCCAGCGGACCGTTGTCCCGCAGGCCGGTGTTGAAGCCGAACAGCGAGAGAACGAGATTGATCAGGATGACGGCGAACAGGCCGCCCATCACCGCGATCAGGCCACGGGTGAACTTCGGCGTCGCCCGGATCACCCGGGCCCGGTACAGGACCGCCATCAGGAAGAAGACGCCGAACGTGGCGACCACCGCCTGCAGGACTATCCCCTCGTAGCCGAGGAACTCCTGGTACGCCTTGCTGACCAGGCCGACGAACGCGCCCTCGACCACGGCGTACGTCACGACGAGGGCGGGGTTGGCCATGCGGGAGAACGAGATGACGAAACCGAGGATCAGGCCGACGATCGCGGCGCCGATCCAGGCCACGCCCATCAGCGAATCGGGGATCACGTTCCACGCGACGATGGCCGAGACGCCGGTGATGCCCAGCAGGATCACCGTCTTGACGACGACATCGTCGATCGTCATGGGCTGCACCGCCGGCGCGGCCGAGGGATATCCGGTCGCGCTCGGGTACGGCTGGCCGTAACCCGGGGCGGCACCGGCGGGACCATAGGCCCCGTACCCGGCCGTCCGCTCCCGCTCGGCCGCCTGGCCCAGGCGTGAGAGCACCGGGTTTGTTGTCTTCACTGTGTCCAGCCTCCCTTGAGGTTGAGGCACCGAAGTGCTGCCTTTCCAGGGTAAGCGGAGAAGGTTGCGGTCACCGTCCCCGGAACCTGTGAGGGGACTGAAAGGTCTGCCACCCGTGGTGCCATTCTGGCATCACATCTGAGCCAACTATGCCTTGAAGTGGTGCCACTCCTGTGCCACGATGGCACTCATGGACCTGACCTCGTACGTGAGCAACCTCGGACGCGAGTTCGCCACGCTTGCCGAGGCCGGCGGCGAAGAGGCACGTGCGGTGGTCGAGCGCCTGACCAGTTCGCTCGACTCGGCCATCCGGATCACGCTGCTGGACGCCCTGTCGGACGCGGCCGACGAGATCACCCGGGACCTGGCGCCCGGCTCGGTGGAGTTGCGCCTGCGCGGGCGCGACCCGAGCTTCGTCGTCACCCCACCGCCCGCCGAGCCGGCCGCGGCACCGGCCGCCGCGCCGCCAGACGGCGACCTGCCCATCGCCGACGAAGGCCCGGCCGTGCGGATCAACGTGCGCCTGCCCGAGCAGCTCAAGGGCGCGATCGAGGAGGCCGCGGCCCGCGAGGGACGGTCGGTCAACGCCTGGCTGGTCCGGGCGGCGGCCGCCGCTCTCGACCGCTCCGATCGTGAGCAGCGACCGGAGTCGTTCGCCCGCTCCAAACAGAACCTGACCGGCTGGGTGCGCTGACCGCACCGGCACACGTCTACTTCCCTCCACGCCCCCGACCTGCGGGGACGGTCCACCCACCCACGATGCGGGGACAACCATGCCTCATTTCGAGACGCCCGAAGCGATATCCGTCAATCTCGAATTCGGCGTCGGCAACGTGCGGATCGCCGCGAGCGACCGGACCGACACCGTCGTCGAGGTCCGCCCCACCGACGAGACCGACGAGTCCGACGTGCAGGCCGCTCAGCAGATCCGGGTCGAGTACGCCGACGGGGCGCTGCAGGTCACCGGCCCGAAACGCGTCTTCGACTTCTCCAAGAAGACCCGCTCCATCGAGCTGTCCATCGAGCTGCCCGCCGGTTCGCAGCTGGCCGCTCACCTGGTGTGGGGCCCGTTCCGCTGCACCGGTCAGCTCGGCGAGTGCCGGATCAAGACCACCGGGGACATCCTCCTCGACCGGACCGGCCCGCTGCGCCTGCACACCGGGATCGGCCGGGTCACCGCGCAGGAGGTCGCCGGCAACGCCGAGGTCTCCACCGGCAGCGGCAAGATCCAGCTCGGCGAGATCGGGGGCGCCGCGGAGGTGAAGAACTCCAACGGCGACACCACGATCGACGCGGTCGCGGGCGACGCGCGGGTGCGCAACGCCAACGGCGCCATCCACATCGGCCGGGCCGGCGCCGGCGTGGACGCCAAGACCTCCAACGGCGGCATCCGCGTCGGCGAGGCGGTCCGCGGGTCGGTCACCCTCGGGACGGCGATGGGCGACCCGGACATCGGCGTCGCCGAGGGCACCGCCGCCTGGCTCGAGCTGAACACCGCCTTCGGACACGTCCGCAACGAGATGCAGCACGTCAGCCGCCCCGACGAGGCAGACGAGACCGTCGAGATCCGCGGCCGCACCGCCTACGGCGACATCATCATCCACCGCGCCTGACCCTTCGACCCCCGGGCGCCTCCGCCCCTCACCC
>NZ_CAKUCL010000166.1 GCF_934643405.1 uncultured Actinoplanes sp. | reverse complement strand
GGAGGCCGAGCCCGGACGGGAGGGCAGGTCCGAGCGGGAGCGCGGCCTCAGGCGGGAGAGCGGCACAGGGCAGGAGAGCGCCACAGGGCCGAGGATCGGCGTCGAACAGGAAGCCGGTCTTGGGCGGCATGCGGCAGCCACCCCGGATGCGAGGGCGAGTCGGAGCGCGGAGGTCAGGCAGGACGCCGCAGTCCGGTCGGCCACGGAGGCGGGGCGAGACGCGGACGCCGGTCGGGGCCCGGAGGACAGGCGAGACGCGGACGTCAGGCACAACGCCGACGCCAGGCGCGCCACGGAGAGCTCGCGAGAGACGGACGCCAGGCACGACACGGACGCTGGGCGCGACGCAGACGCCAGGCAAAACGCGGGCGCCAGGCGCGACGCCGAGTGGGATGCGTCGGCCAGGCCGGTGGCTACGGCTGGGCGAGAGCCGTCGGCCGGGCTTGGGGCGGCGAGCATCCACCTTCCCGGTGGGCCGGAGATTGTCGGCGGTCTGGGACAAGTTGTCGCGCCGGCGGGGCCGGGCGGGCTGGCCGTCGACGCGGGGTTGCCTCCTGAGCGGCCTATCCGGCTGGCCATCGTTGATGACGACGCGATGGTGCGCAGCAGCCTGCGGCTTCTTCTTGGCGGCTCGTCGGGGATCGAGGTCGTCGCTGAGGCTCAGGACGGCGAAGAGGCGATGACCGTCGCCGCCGCGCACTGGCCGGATGTCATGCTCATGGACATTCGGATGCCTCGGGTCGACGGGCTCACCGCGACCCAGCGGATCCGCAGCCGGCCGTCGGCGCCGCAGATCATCATGTTGACCACGTTCAACGTCGACGAGTATGTGCTGGAGGCTCTGCGGAGCGGAGCCAGCGGGTTTCTGCTCAAGGACACGCCTCCGCTGGACATCCTGGCGGCGGTTCGAGCCGTCGCTTCCGGGGCGGGAACGCTCTCACCAGGAGTGATCCGGCGGCTGATCGACTACGTCGCCGATCCCTCGGCCGGGTCGCGGCGCGGACGGGCGAAGAGGTCGCTGAAGGTGCTGACCGATCGCGAGCGGGAGGTTGCCGTGGCTCTGGGGCGCGGCTGGTCCAACGCGGAGATCGCGGCGGGACTCCGGATGAGTGTGCCAACCGTGAAGGGCCACGTGTCGCGACTGCTGACGAAGCTCGAGCTGAACAACCGGGTTCAGGTGGCGGTTCTTGTCCACGATGCGGAGCTGCTGTGAGCCGTACGGAAAACGGGGTTGGCTTTTGGTCGTCGGCTCACCGAGGACAAATCCGGAAAGCGGCATAGGTTGGAGCCCATGGAATACCGCACTCTCGGGCGCAGCGGCTGCGCCGTTTCCACGCTCTGTCTTGGCACCATGACTTTCGGAATGGAGGCTGACGAGAAGGTCTCGCACGCTCAGCTCGACCTGTTCGTCGAAGCGGGCGGCACCTTCGTCGACACCGCCGACGTCTACGCCGGCGGGGAATCGGAACGGATCATCGGCCGATGGCTCGCCTCGCGACCGGCCGACGTCACCGGATCGATCGTGCTCGCTACCAAGGGACGCTTCCCCACGTCGATCGACCGGGAGAGCGACCCGAACCGCGCCGGGCTCTCCAACCGGCATCTGACCCGTGCGCTCGACGCGTCGCTGAGCCGGCTCGGCGTCGAGACGATCGATCTCTACCAGGCGCACGCGTGGGATCCGATCACGCCACTCGAGGAGACGTTGCGCACTTTTGACGGGTTCGTCCGGTCCGGCAAGATCCGCTACTACGGGTTCTCGAACTTCACCGGCTGGCAGCTGACCAAGGCGGTAGCGCTCGCCCGGGAACTCGGGCTGGCGGCGCCGGTGAGCCTCCAGCCGCAGTACAGCCTGGTGGTTCGCGAAATCGAGTACGAGATCGTGCCGGCCGCGATCGACGGCGGGCTGGGCATGATGCCGTGGAGTCCGCTCGGCGGTGGCTGGCTCACCGGCAAGTACCGGCGCGACCAGCGGCCCACCGGCGCGACGCGGCTCGGCGAGAACCCGGAGCGCGGCATGGAGGCCTGGGACCGGCGGGGAACGGCCCGGACGTGGGACGTGATCGAGGCCGTCCAGCAGATCGCGGAGTCGCGTGACGTGTCCATGGCGGAGGTGGCGCTCGCCTGGGTCACTGACCGGCCGGGCGTGACCTCGACGATCCTGGGCGCCCGAACGATGGACCAGCTGGAGACCAACCTTCGCGCCGCGGAGCTGCACCTGACGGCCGAGGAGACGGCGACGCTCGACCAGGTCAGCGACCCGCAGCCGACCGACTATCCGTACGGAACGCTCGGCGTCGACCAGCGCAGCAGAACTTTCTAGGAGACGTTGTCGATTCGGCGCCCGCCCATTTGTCGGCACAGGTGAAAGGACACGACGAGAAGGGACGACAACATGGGCAGGGCGTTCGAGGTGCAGTGGTCGGGTGATCTTCCGGGTACGCCGTCGGAAGCGTGGGACGCGATCACCGCACGGACCGGCGGGTGGCTGTGGCCGATCAGCTACGAGCCGCGCGAGGGTGGCGCGGAGACCGGGCTGAACGGCAACGGCGGCACGGTCACCGCCTGGGACCCGCCGCGACGGTCCGGGGTCGTGTCGGCCGAGGGAGACAACGCGCTGGACTATCGGCTGGACGGCACGCACCTGGATTACACGCAGCGCGGCGAGTTCGACGACGCGGAGTACGACGTTCAGCTCGACGCTTGTCGCCGGCACACCGACTTCTACTACCACTCCCTCGGCCAGTATCTCGAGCACTTCGCGGGGCGTGAGCTGACGTACGCGGCCATCGACCTGCCGGCGGAGACGACGACGGCGGAGCTTCGCCGGATGGTCGGCATTCCGCACGACGCCAGGGTGGGCAACCGGGTGCGCCTCACCGCGGGCGACGCGAAGCCGGTCGATGGAGTGGTCGACTACGCGACGGCTCCGTTCCTGGGCGTACGGGCGGAAAGCGGTCTTTATCGGTTCTTCGGCCGCGACGAGTGGGGCTGGCCGGTGGGCGTGGCGGTGCACCTGGTCGAGGGCGACGCCGAGGCCTGGCTGAAGGGGATTCGCTGATGGCGCAGTATGCGGTTTTCATCTACGAGCGCGAGGCCGAGCTGCCGGACGAGTTCATCCAGGAGCACGTACGGCTGCCGCAGCGGATCGCCGAGAAGGGTGGACGCGTCGTGGCCGGCATGGCATTCGAGCCACCCGGCACGTCCACCGCCATCCGGGGCGATCTGCTGACCGACGGGCCGTTCATCGAGACGAAGGAAGTCCTCGGCGGCCTGTTCGTGATCGAGGCTCGAGACTTGGACCACGCGTTGTCGCTGGCCAAGATGACCCCGATCCTGAGCGGGGGTGTCGAGGTGCGCCCGCTGATCGACTTCCAGATCGTGGAGGAGGCCGACGAAGCTGACGCCTAGAGGGAGGGCTGCCGGATCGGACGTGCGTCGGCGGGATCCGGCAGGCCGGGAGGCCCGGCAAGGAGGAATGCCGGGCAGGCAAGGTCGGGAAGCCGCGAGATCAAGCAGGCAGAGCCGGGAAGCCAGACAGGCCCACGCCGGGCGACCAAGCGGGCCTCGGCCGGGAGGGAGGTCAGGCGCGCGCAGGCCCGGAGGCCAGGTGGGTGCAAGACCGGCCGGGCGGGGGACGTCCAAGCAGGCGGATGCCCGGGAGCAAAAGCCGGGACGGCCGGCGGGGGGAGGCGGACGGCGGTGACGCCGGCCTGGAGCGGAGATCTGTGCGGGAGGGGACGCTGAGTACGGGGGTTGAGGGGGCGGTCGCGGAGGCGCACCGGCGGGAGTGGGCCCGGGTGCTTGCCTCGACGGTGCGGGTTGCTCGGGATCTTGATGTTGCGGAGGAAGCGGTTCAAGAGGCCTACGTGCTTGCGCTCACCCACTGGCGGGAGCAGGGCGTGCCGGGGCGGCCGGGGGCCTGGCTCACCACTGCGGCTCGGCGGGTGGCGATCAATGCGCTGCAGCGACGGCGGACCCTTGCCACCAAGCTGCCGCTGTTGGTTGTCGGGGAGCACGCGGACGGGGAGCACGCGGAGCCGGAGGACGACGGCGAGTTCCCGGATGACCGGCTGCGGCTGGTGTTCGTGTGCTGCCATCCGGCGCTGTCGTTGGAGGCGCAGGTCGCGCTGACGCTGCGGCTGGTCTGTGGGATGGGCACGCCGGAAGTGGCCGGCTCCCTGCTCGTCAGCGAGTCCACGATGGCTGCCCGCCTCACGCGCGCCAAGAAGAAGATCGCCGTGGCGCGGATCCCCTACGCCGTACCGGAAAGGGAGGAACTTCCGGCGCGGCTGGACGCCGTGCTCACCGTGATCCACCTGCTCTACACGGCGGGGCACACGGCCACGAGTGGTGATCAGCTGACCCGGGACGATCTGGCCGAGCGGGCGCTCGATCTCGCGCGCATGCTGCGGCTGCTCCTGCCGGGGCACCCGGAGGCGGCCGGGCTGCTAGCGCTTCTGCTGGTCGATCACGCGCGGCGCCGGGCACGGACCGACGCGCACGGCCGTCTGGTGTTGCTGCGGGACCAGGACCGTACGGCGTGGGACGCGCACCTGATCGCCGAGGCCGACCGGCTGATCACCGCCGCGTTGATCGCGGCGCCGCCCGGGCGGTTCACCCTGCAGGCGGCCATTGCGGCCCTGCACGCGCAGGCGCCCACCTACGACGACACCGACTGGTCCCAGATCGTCCAGCTCTACGACCTTCTGCGCGAACTCTGGCCGTCCCCGGTCGTCGCGCTCAACCGGGCCGTCGCCATCTCCATGGTGGACGGGCCCGGGGCGGCGCTTCCGCTGATCGAGGCGCTCGAGGACGATGGCCGTCTGGCCGGCTATCACTACCTGCCGGCCGCCAAAGCCGACCTGCTCGCGCAGCTGGGGAGACGCGAAGAGGCAGCTCAGGCGTACCGGACCGCGCTGGAGCTGGCCGGCAACGCGGCCGAACGGGCCTTCCTGACCGAGCGGCTCGGGGAGATACTCACGCAATGATCGTGGAGTTCGAGGCGCAGCTCTGGCGCTGGGAAGCCCGCCGGGACGACGGCTGGGTTTTCGTCAGCCTGCCCGCCGAGGCGTCGGACGAGATCCGCGACCTCACCGACGGGCAGCGGCGCGGCTTCGGATCGGTGCGGGTGAAGGTGCGGATCGGCACGAGCACGTGGCGCACGTCGATCTTCCCGAACGGCAAGCTCGGCACGTACGCGTTGCCGATCAAGAAGGGCGTGCGCACCGCGCAGCACATCGACGCCGGGGACAGCGCCAAGGTGGTCGTGGAACTGGTCGACTTCTGAGCGGCCGGGAGAGCGGAAAAGCGCCCGAACGAGTCAAAACGAAGGCTCGGCGCAGCCCGTTATACGACCGGAATCCGCCACACCGCTCCGCGCGAAAGCGGCCGTGGGAACATTCCTCCCGTACTACGATGGGGAAACGGACATTTCGGTTATTCCGGTTGGAGGCAATCGGTGGTCAACGTCAGCGGCGTCCCCGCTCTGGTGGACGGCGCGCCCGCCGGGGCGACCTACGCCGAGCTGCATGCGGCGTTCATCGCGTCCACCCGCGAGGACATCGCCGCCTCACTGCTGCACCTCGCCACGGCGTTGCGCGCGGGGCGTTATCCGGCGGGCCGGCCCTATCGGCACGTCAACGGGTTCACGAAGATCGTCATGGCGGAGCACCCGTCGGCCCGGCTGACGCTGCACTTCTGGCCCGCCGCCCCGGACACGCCCGACGACGTGTCGCGGCCGCACGACCACCGGTTCGCCTTCTCGTCGATCTTGCTGGGTGGCCGGCAGCACTTCACCGAGCTGGACGTCACCGATGACCCGGACGCCGAGCCGTGGCGCTGCTTCGAATATCGGCCCTACGTGCAGGGCCGGATCGCCACCGTGACCGCGCGCGGCCGGGTCGGCCTGATTCCGGTGCGCACGGTGGAGCGGGAGCCCCTGGACGGCTACTACCGCACGTCGTCGACCGTCGTGCACCAGGCGATCACCAACCGGGACCAGCCGTGCGTCACGCTCGTGCTGCGTGGCCCGCGCGAACGCCGTACGTCCAAGGTCTACTACCGCCCCTCCGAGCCGCCGCCCCGCGGTGGCCTTCAGTTCGGCAGGCACCTGGACCACGACGAAGTCGTCCGGCAGGTTGACCAGGCCGTGGCGCTCGTGACCACCATGTAGGTCACGAACGGAGGTCGCCCGTGAAGAATCTCGAGGCCGCTCTCACCTTCGCCACCCAGCGCCACGCCGGTCAGGTCCGCCACAACACGGCCACGCCGTACGTCGGGCACCTGCTCGCCACCTGCGCCATCGTCCTGGAGGAGGGCGGCGACGAACATCTCGCGGTCGCTGCCCTGCTGCACGACGTCCTGGAGGACACCGGGACGACGCGCGCGGAACTCAAGGAGGCCTTCGGCGAGGACGTGTATCGCGTGGTCGACGATTGCACCGACGCCGACCAGCGTGAACGCAAGCGGATGAGCTGGCCCGAACGCAAACGCGCTCATCTGGAACGCATGGCGAGGGCCAAGGCGGACTCGTTACTGGTGATCGCCGCCGACAAGGTCTGCAGCCTGCAGTCGCTGGTGGACGACCTGGTCCGCTTCGGGCCGTCCCTGTTCGACCACAGTGCGAAGGACGCGCAGGCCCTGCTCAGCAACTATCGCGACGTCTACCGGGTCCTGCAGCCGAGACTGGGCGATCGCCCGGTTGCCCGCAGGCTGAAGGCGCTGATCGAGAACCTCGCCGAGATGACGAGTGCTCACACCGTACGCAAATAGCGGGTCGCGGCACGCGTGAGCCGGTCGCCCACCTGGGCATCCGCGGAGTCGCGGATGAGGGCGGCCGGAGATGTCGGGCCGAGGCCGGTGTCGACCTCGCGCAGCCAGGCTCGGAATCTGCTGATCGCGTTGACCTTGCGGAAGAGATTGGCCAGATCGAGGACCAGCCGCAGCCGGGGCCGGAGACCTTCGTCGTCGTCCTTCTCCAGGCGGCCATTGAGATCGACGACGCTCTCGAGGTTCGCAAGATATGCCGTCATGGGGGAGCCGACCAGCCGTTTCACCTCGGCAGCGTCGACCCGCACGTCCCCAGGAGCCATGGTGTCCGACACTTTGATGTCATCCACTGCGCTCGCCTTTCACCTGTCGGTCCTCCGACCGTAGCGCGCTCCCGCCAGGGACGCACGACCGCAATCCGACAACGTCAACCACCCGAAGGTCCGAGATAGAGCCTTGACACGTGTCCGGCGATCACCTCGACAACGTTCTGGTCCGATCGCAGGGCGTCGCGGACGGCCGGCCACGAGTCGAGCGGGGTGCCGTTGACGACCGGGGCCTCGCGGTCGCACAGGTAGTTCGGCAGCAGGAACGCGTTCTGCGCCAGCCAGCGAACGTAGTGCCCCTCCTCGGCCCAGTCGTCCTCGCGCATGGCGTCGCGCAGGTATCGCGTCAACGTCGCCTCGTCGGACCAGCGCAGCATCAGCGACTGGTTGGTGAGGCTGCGGATGGTCGGGTTGTAGAGCTGGTTGACGCCGTGGTCGAAGGCGAAGCGCCACATCTCCCACAGCCGGCGTTCCTCCTTGCCGCCGAGCGTCATGATCGAGCCGGACGGGCGGTCGACCAGCACGTCGTGCAGCTGCGACCACAGGGTGAACGGGGTCATCAGGTGGCGACCGCCGCGACTGATCAACGCGGTGACGATCTTGTCGGCCTGCGCGATCAGCTGATCCTCGGGCAGATCGGGGATCAGTTTCGCGGCCATCAGCACGTCCAGGATCGACGGATTGCGTTCGCCCAGCGCCTCGCGCGCCACGTCCCACGGCCGGGTCGGGCGGGCCAGATGCCGCGACGTGTGATCGGTCGCCGTGCTCTCGGTGCTCTCGATGAACGCCTGCAGGGACTCGATCCGCGGCCATCGCGCGTTCCTGACCTGCTGAAACCACCAGCGCACGTCGCGTATGAAACGCTCCGAGCTCGCCTGGGCATCCTCGACGTTGAAGTCGTCCAGGCAGATCATCACCTCGGCGCCGCGCGACGACAGCGACGCGGCGGCCAGCGCCTGCACCATGTTGATCACCGACGGGCTGCTCCGCAGACGTACCGGCCAGAAGATCAGCCCCGGCGCCTTCGGGCCGTCCGACCAGGACCGTTCCCATTGGAAGCGACGGTCGAGCTGGCGCAGCAGATCCAGCGGGTCGGCGGGCGGCGCGGTGCCCGGCTCGGAGACGATCTCCCGTTCCCAGGCGGGGTGCCGGGTGACGCGAATCGCCGGACCCGGCGGCGCGACGGAGACACCCATCTTGTCGGCGAGCAGCGGCAGCAGGGTGTCGCTGTTGACGCCCGGGTAGACGGTCACGATCGGCTGCGGTCCGGACTCGGCCCGCAGCGCCTTCGTGATCTCCTGCCGGTCGACCGATTCCGCGGCCCAGTCCACGGTGACCTGTTTGCCCCGGGCGGCGAGGTGCCGGATGGCGGCGGCGAGGATGCCGTCCCAGCCGCTGTGCCCGAGCACGCAGATGGTGTCGGTCTCGATCAGGTCGGCGAGGTGCTCGGCGAACGTCTCCCTGTTCTCGATCAGGTGTTCCGGGTCGTGCAACAGGTCATGCCGGCCCGCCGCGTCGTCCGGCCGCCAGTACCCGTGCAGATGATGCACGGCGACGGCGTCGGAGCCACCGTTGAGCTGGGCCGCCACCCGCCGGTACTTCCCGCCGGCCCGGGCTACCGCGATCTCCAGCAGCGGATCGAAGCAGGACGTGAAGACGCGGCCACGGAACATGTCCGACCTGGCCAGGACGCTGCCGAGGGCCGCCACGCCGTCCGGCAGCAGCCATCCCGCGTTGTTGCGCTCGATCTCCTCGCCCAGCGCGGCCTCGACCCGCTGCCATTGGCGCGGCCCGGCCGGGCCTTCCGGCGGGGGTTGGTACGCCCGGAGCACCGCGGCCTGCACGATCAGGTCGAACTCGTTGCCGGAGACCCAGGCGGCGAACGCCGTACGGTATTCGCGGTAGATCCTGATGTCCTGCCCGTCGAACTCGGCCTTGGCACGTCGCAGGGCCGCCAGCAGACCCGCGGTCTCCGGCCGGTTCTCCGCGTAGTCGTCGGCGATGGCCAGCATGCCGGGCACCGTGGGCACGACCGGCGCGGATACGCCGGAGCCGATGAACAACGTCACCCGATGGTTGTCGCGGCCGAGCCCGTACAGGCGCTGCGCGAGATCCTCGGTGACGTCCACATCCCGCTCCCATTGAAGGCTCACCAGCTCAGCCCCGCTCCTGCGCGAGCCGCCGGAGATCCTCCGGTCCCACCGTCAGCACAAGATCAAGATCTATTTCCCCGAGTACGACCGTGTTGCTCGCGATGTCGGCCTCGAGTTCCCCCGGTCCCCAGCCGACATAGCCGCGGAACAGACGGAAACGCTCGACCACGTTCGCGCCCGGACGGCTCGTCAGCGGCAGCGTGCCGAGGCGATGACCGATCGGGCGGAACGGAGGGGGCGGCTCCGCGCCGTCACGCAACAACGCCAGCGGAATGTAGCCCTCGTGCGCGACCGGGCCGCCGTCGAAGACGACCTCGGGATCGTGAACGGCTCCGGGCCAGTTCGGCGTGACTCCCCCGCCCGTACCGGGACGGTTGAGTACGACGCCGAGCGTGCCGGCCTCCTGGTCGTAACGCAGGATCAGGATGACCGCGTCGTCGCTGGTGTCACGCGTGACCCTGCCGGTCGTGATCAGCACCTGCCCGACCCGGTCGGCGTGGAACAGCGCCGGGTTGCGGATCAGCGCGAACGTGTCGGCGACGCCGTTCGGCCGGATCGCGAGGGACGTGCCCGGAAAGCTTGATCGCAATGCTTGCGGACCGATCAGGTTCGGCCCGTGCGGCAGGCCCCTGTCCAGCATGTCGACGACGTGGCCGGTGAAGTCGGGCTCCCCCGCCCGGGGTGTGTCGACCATGAGGACACCACGCTCGAAGGCGGCGGCGTCGGCGATCGTCCCGGCGTCCACAGCGGCCTCCCGGCAGTCCAGGATCACCAGTCGCCGCGTGCCTCGGTTGATCTTGGCGCGGTAGCGGATCTCCTCGTAGTCGAACGTGCGGCCCGGCAGCTGCAGCATCAGCCGATCGGGGAAGTCGAGGCTGACCGGCCCGACATAGTGGACCAGCAGCAGGCCGCCGCGGCTCACACCCTTGCCCGCGGTCAGCAGCGCGAGCTTGACCTCGGCGTCGGTCTCCGGATCGACCAGCACGATGCAGTTGTCCTGGTCGAGGCCCCAGCGGACGCGGTCGACCAGCAGGTCACGCATCTTCTCCAGCTGCGCCGCGACGATCTGCCGGCGGGACGGGTCGCCACCCGAACTCCCGATGAGCACCGCCCGGGAGGCGAAACCATGGGCGGGCCGCATCACCACGAGCGGAGAACACTTCCGCCTGGGGGATCAACGGTCAACACGGCACCTGCCTCACGAATCGACAGTCGCAGGATATCGAAGCGTAAACGCTCTGTCACTTTCAGCGGTTCAGTTCGACGGGCGTGGGGCGGGAAGGTTGTCGAAGGCGCCCAGGCTGAAACCGGGGTCTCCGTAGAAAACGAACGACGCCCAGCTCGGGTCGTGAGGGTATCGTTCCGCGACAACCTTCCGGGCGACCCGCATGGCTTCGCCCAGCGGCAACCCTTCCAGCGCATTCGTGTAGAAGGTGACGGCGAAGTCGGCGGCGATGGTGTCCGGAACCGGCCACGAGTTGCCGATGCAGGCCAGCGCACCGCCGTACAGGAAGGCGCTCGCCAGGCCCTCACGCGGATCCCCCGCGTACTCGCCGGTGGACCTCGCGCCCTCCGGCGGCTCGACGTTGATGCGGGCCGTTTCGCACGCGTTGAGGAAGACCAGCGGCGCGCCCCGCACCAGGCGCAGGATCTTCTCGGCCGAGCACGGCTCGTCATGGTCCAGCGTCAGTCCACTTTGATCGGCGCGAATCCCGTCGTACCGCGCGTGGCCGGCGTAGTGGATGACGTCGTAGTTGCCCGCGATCAGCACCCGTTCGAAGTTCTCCCCGTCGGCCGGCCGGTCGGTTCCGGTGACGAACATGTCGACGTCGACCTCGTTGCCCCACGACTTCTCCAGGCCCTCGGCGATGAGCTCGACCTCGTGCCGCGCGGACGGCAGCGGGCGATCGCCGCCGGTCGACGCCACCAGCGCCACCCGCCGGTGCCGGACCGCCGGCTCGGCGGACAGCGTGCGGCGCGCCCCCGACCGGCCCACCGGCATCCGGGCGAGGGGACGCTGCAACGCGACGAAGTCTTCGGCGAACATGAGCTCCCAGGACAGCGCCCGGTCGTTGGTGATCACCACGAGCGGCGCGGCCGGCTGCGACTCGATCACCTCGCGCATGCCGGTGGGGATGACCAGCCGATACAGGATATGACCCATGTCCCGCAGCCGGGCCAGGTGATTCTCGTCCGGCGGCGCGGCGACGCCCTCGGGCGGCGCGGCGTCGCGCAGCGCGCGGTATCCGACCCGGCCCGCCTGCTCGGCCTCGCGCAGGAACCGCTCGTGGTTGTACTTCACGATCGTGGACGTGTCCTGCACGTTGATCCCCACGTACTGGTCGCCGGTGGGCGTCAGCAGCATCAACGTGTATTCGATGTGGTCGTCCTTGAGCGGGCCGCGCAGCACGGTGAGCTGCAACGGGCCCGGCGACGCGCGTTTGAGCAGCTTCTCCAGCTGGTAGGGCACGTCCTGCGGCGGCACCGGTGGGCGGGGACTGCCGTTGGTGGCCGGTGCTCGTTCCAGTTCGCTGAGCGCGCGCCACACGTCGACCAGGCGGTTCTCCTTGAAGCTCGCGTTCGCCTGCCGTACGAGCGCGGTCAGCCGGCTGCGGCTCGAGGCGAGCCGGCGCGGTTCGGCGACGCGCAGGCGGCGCAGCTGGATCTGCTGGCTGGCCGCCTCGACCCGGCTGGCGATGTCGGACCAGCGGGCCAGTTTCGGCTCCACCTCGGCGCGGGCCGTGGCGGCGATCTCCTCCTTCTCGGTGAGCTGATCCTGGACCTCCTTGAGCACCGACCACCAGGGCCGGCGCACCAGCTGCTCGAGCCGGTCGAGCGCGGCGGCGCCGTCGCCGTTGACGGCCATCTCGGTCAGGAGCTCCTGGCAGGTGTCGAGGGCCCGGCCCAGCCGTTCCAGAACCGCCTGTTCGCCGGCCACCACGATCACGTCGAAACCGGCCAGCCGCGCGGCGACCTCATTGAGGCGGCGGACCCGCCCCCGGTGATCTTCCAGAAGGCGGACCGCTTCGGCGAGGCGGACGAAGTCGGGCGACGTCATGGCGCCGCCGGCGGCCGCAGCCGGCGCAGGTGAGCCTCCGCCTCCTGCAGTTGCTTGGTGACCAGGCCCCAATCGCCGCCGGCGAGCAGCTCCTTGGCGCGGTCGCGATTGCGGGTGTGCAGCATCTCCATGAGGGCGATGGCGTCCAGTTCGAGGGTGGGGTCGGGACTGCCCGGACGGCCGGACGTGGTGGCGACCTTGGTCCTGGCCGGGGTCAACGGAGGCCAGCCGGTGATCAGGACCGCACCCGTCCAGGCCCGCTCGCCCGGGAATTTACGGTCGAGCGCGCGGCGGGCCTCGGTCAGGGCCACGTCGGCGGGGATGGCGTCCAGCAGGTTCCGGTAGAACATCTCGGACAGGTGGTGTGCGTGTTCGGCGCGGGCGGCGTTGCGGTGGGCGAGGACGGAGACGTCGGCCTGGCGGGCGACCTCCTCGGCGACCTGGGCGGTCGCGCCACCGCTGAAGACGGCCAGGCCGATGCGTCTGTTGGCGGCCACGGCGGCGGCGATTTCCGTACGGCCGGCGTAGCGCTGCTCGTCGTCGGGCAGCACGAGGCCTTCGCCCAGCCCGTGGCCGATCACGTGAACGATGTCCACATCGCCGTCGAGGCCGTGTTTCAACTGCCCGGCGGTGTGCACCCGGACGATCTCGACGCCGCCGTGGTCGGCCGCGACCCGGCGGACCGCCTCGGCCTCGGCGGCCGCTTCGGGCGTGGCGTTCAGGACCAGGATGCGGACCTTCAAGTCGTCGAGCGACAACGTGCGCACGGTCTGGAAGGGGTCGACGCCGCGCACCACCGACCAGCCGGACTTCAGCGACAGATAGTCCCGGCGCTGCGGGTCGAAGAGCACCTCCCACGGCAGCCAGCGCAGCACGGTGGGCAGCTCTGAGTCGGTCACGACCTGCAGGGTCACCGCGGCGCCACGGTCCCGGGCCCGCGCCGCCGCCTGATCGACGAACAACCCGAGCGATCCGGAGAAGGCGGCCGTCCACAGCAGCTCGCCGCGGGCCTCGAGCACGTTGAGCCGATTGTCGGCGGTGGGCAGACGAGGGTCGAAGGCGGCGGCGTCGAACGGGGTCTCGGCCTCCTGCCGATGCTCACCCTCCCCCACCACCAGCTCGAGGAACTGCCCGGTCACGGTGAGAAGGACACGCTCCGACGTCGTTCGGGATGGCGGGATCATGAACCACCTCCGAGGTCCTCCGAGGGGTGACGGTGCGATGCCATACTGTCCCACATTCCTCCGGGTTGGAGTAAGCGGTGCATCGACGGGCACTCCTCATCGGAAGCCGGACCGGGATGCTGGCCGGGGTCGGGAACGACCTGCGTGCGATGGATGCGGCGCTTACCTCGTACGGGTTCGACACCACCACACTTTCGGAGGATGCCGCGACCTGCTCGGGCGTCCGGGCGGCCTACCGGGAGCTGATCGCCGCGACCTCGGCCGGGGACGCGGCGGTCGTCTACTACACCGGGCACGGTGCCCGGTATCGCAACCCCGGTCCGGGGCCGGCCTGGCTGCGATACCTGGTGACGACCGATCGGCAGCTCGTCTCCGGCGGCGAGTTCATGGGCATTCTCGCCGAGGAGATGAGCCTGCTGCAGGCGGAGCTGACCGCGCGGACGCCCAACGTCACGATCATCTTGGACTGTTGTTACGCGGCCCGGATGTCCCGTGGCCCGTCGTTCCTGCCGAAGGGCATGACCGCTCTGCCGGGCCTGCCGTGGTCGGTGATCGGGGCGCGGTGGGACCGGTTGCGCTCGGCTTCCCGGGACATCACGACCGACAGCAACAGATCCGCCGTACGCGTCGTGGCCTGCGGTTCGGACCAGGTGGCGTACGAGTTGCCGCCGTCGTTCGGCGGTCCACGGAGTGCGTTGACCTCGGCGCTCGTGGATGTGCTGGGCCGCGCCGTGGACGCGCCGATGAGCTGGCACGAAGTGCTCGCCCAGGTGCGGCCCGCGGTGAGTGATCTCGTGATCGGGCAGCGACCGGAGGTGGAGGGGCCGGCCGCGCGGCAACTGTTCGGCGTCGAGGAGAAGACACGCGCCGGCGTTCTCCCCGTGTTGATCGACCCGGCCGGGCCGTACCTGCCGCATCCCGCGCTGTTCGGCGTCACGGCCGGTGACACCTACGCGGTCGGGTCGCCGCCCGTCGCGACCGCGACGGTGACTGCCGTGATCGATTCCCGTGCCCGTCTTCATCTTGACCGTGATCTCCCCCGTGGTCCTGGCGCATGGGAAGCGCATCCATTGACCGTGTCCCTCGGCCGCCGCCCGATCATCGTGGTGCCGCGGTGGCGCGCTGATCTGTTTCCCGCCGCGTTGCGTCCCGCCGGCGCCGGCGAGCTTCCACTCGCGACGGTCGACCTGGATGCGGGCACCCTGCTGGACGCCGGCGGCGGGCTCGTTCTTCCGTCCCCGGCACCCCTTGCGGCGATCACCGCGCAACTGGCGTCGATGGCGCGGGCCTCCCACATCCGTGAGCTGCCGTCCGGGGCCGGCGACGAGTTCCTTCCCGACGACGTCTCGGTGTCGTTCACCCTGCTCCCCTACGGCCCGTTGGCGTTGCGCGACGCCCACATGTTCAGCGGCGACGAGGTGGTGATTCGGCTGGAGAATCGTGGTACGGCCCCCCGTTTCGTCTCGGTGTTCGACATCGGTCTGCGCGGCGCGGTCACGTTGCTGAGCACGTCCGAGCCCGCCGGGTTGTCGCTGCCTGCCGGTTCCGTCTACGAGCTCTACCGCAAGCCCATAAGCAACGACCTTGCCGGCGTACGGCTCTACTGGCCCGACGGTCTGCCGAGAGGTGGCCCCCGTCCGGAGTCATTCCTCGTGGTCGCCACCGACCGCCCCCAGGATCTGCGCGCGTTGGAGCAGAAGGACATCCCTCGCCGAGCCACCTCCCGTTCGTCTCTCCAAAGCGCGATCGACGCCCTGTTGGTGGGACGCCGCCGTTCCCCGGCCGACTCCAACGGTGACCCGGTCCGCTACCGCGTCCAACGTTTCGACTTCCTCCTCCACCCTCGTCAGCGGCCCCGTCCGGAGCCGTCGTTCGAGCTGGACCACCGGCCCGACCTGTCGATCCGCCTGTCCCCACCCCGACCCGCCGGCTCACCGCCTTCGCACGTCGTGCTTCGCCTGTATCCGGCGCACTCCTCCCCTGCTTCACCGGTCCCCCGGCCGGCCTCGCCCCGAGGCGCGTTGGCGAATCCGCCTGCCGATGCCGCTGCCGCCGCGGCATCGGCAGTCCGGACCGCCCGAGTGCCCTCGCCCTGGCTGCACGTTCTGGCCGCTACCGGCGCCACTGACGGCGGCATCCGGCACAGCCAGACAACGGTCGCCGCCAGCGGCGGGGGCATCCTCTTCGCCGGCCCGGTCGTCGGGTCGGTAGAGGTGGCGATCTGGCAGCTCCCGGCACCGCCGAATTCGCGGCC
>NZ_CAKUCL010000165.1 GCF_934643405.1 uncultured Actinoplanes sp. | reverse complement strand
TCTCGGCAGCGTCCAGGCGTGCCCGCCGAGCAGGGCCAGCGCGGCCGGAACGAGTACGCCACGCACGACCGTCCCGCCGATCATGGCGACCAGCCGCCGATCGCCAGGGCGCGATGCCGCACCGACCACCGCGCCAGTCGCTGCGCGACAGCGTCTCCCGGGCTGCCACTGCTGTCGGGCTCGGCGGCCATGTCTCCCTGTTTCATCGCGCGATCTCCTTCGGCGGTGAAGCCGGTTCGTCCGTGACTCGATCCCGGCAAGGAGCCGATGCGGTGGGTCCACTGCGGACCGCAGGTCTGAGCAGCTTACGGGCCGTGCGATTCCCCCTTCCATCCCGCGGAACCCTGGAATCTCTCAGGGTGGGCGACTGGGGGTCGTTCAGGGTCACGCCCAGGGGGCGTTGCTAGGCAACAACTTCGCGTTCCGGCGCCTCGATGCCAGGCGGCCGTGGGCATGCCCAAGATGCCGAGCGTGCGCGCCGGTCAGCGGTTGACGGGGCCCGTCGGCGCGAGAGGCCGGAACGCGACGTCGCTCACGTCGGCGACGAGCTCGGTGAAGTCGGTGCCGTAAGCGGTCGGCTCGACGATGCGCAGCACGAGCGCGAACGGTCGGTCGGCGCCGTGGGTGCGGGCGAGTTCGGAATGGTGTGCGGCGAGGAAGCGGGCGCCGGCGAGATTGCTGCCGGCGCTCAGGCCACCGATGAAGAACACCGGGTGCCCGCCGGCCGGTCCCCAGAACCGGGCCAGCAGCACGTAACTGGCCTCCGGGCTCAGCGCGTACTGGGTGCCCCCGACGGTGAACGACATCCGGCGCTTGGTCTCGTCGAACACTTCGTACGTCACGCCCCGCAAGATGGTGCGCACGTGGGTGGCACTGCGTGGGCTGGCCGCACCGGGGCCACCGACGCAGAACTCGGTGAGCCGGCCGATCTCTCCGGTTGGCTGGTTCTCGCCAACCCGGTCGGCGCGCGCACCGCACTCCCGGGCGATGGTCGCCAGTTCCACCAACGCGGCGACGTCCCGGCGATGGACGCTGAACTCGCGGGGCGACGACGCGTGCCGGGACACCGCCAGCAGGCAGCTAGATCCGGCGCTGAGACCGAAGAAGGCGCGTTCGCGGCTGAGCTTGCGCCGGCGGAGGAGGAAACCGGCGAGCCACGCGGCCGTACCGGCGATGATGCTTGCCAGCAAGTTGATGAGAAGGTCACCCACGCGTCGATGGTGTCCGATCCCGTCGCGCCGTGGTCAACCGGGCCCGCGGACTCGTTGTGCGGAGCGCGCTCGGCCGGCGCCGGGGGGTAGGCGGCCGGCCGGTCACCGCACGGCGGACCGCTGTGTTTGCGGGGGACTGAGACGATTCCGGTCGTGTCTCGGATCCTGCGTTTCGCCGCCGTGGCGGGAGTATTGCTGATGACGGTCTCGTGTGCACGGTCCGGTGCGGAGCCGGGCGGGTGGACCGCCGACACATCGGGCCGTACCGGATTGGGCAAGGTTGCGGCTGCCGATCTGGGCTTCGTCCGCCACGGTGGGGCGGTGGACTGGCCGGCGAGCTCCGACTGGGTTCCGCAGGGCAGCGGCCTGCGGGCCATGGTGCCGTTGGCGTCGTGCGTGCTGGCCTTCGGCGATTACCAGAACGGCTTTCGCGCGGTGACTGCCAACTGGACCGGTGAGCCGAACTGTGATCGGCTGCGACTGAATCCGCCGCCGGACGGTTCACGTGGCGATGGGGACGGGGTGCCCGGGGCAGTCAACGGTTGGCGGGGCGGCGGGGTGAGTGCCGATGCCGCGCTCGTGGAGCCCGACGGTGCCGTCCTCGCCGCATCGGGGACCGGCCTGAGCCGCTACCGGGACGGGCGGCGGCAGGAGCTGGCGCGGGTCGATCTGTCCACCGCCGGTTTCGAGGGACAGGGCTCCCGCAGCCTGGTCAGTGGCATGGTCAGGACCCACAGCGGGCGGATCGTCATCAACGCCGACCTCGTCAGGTCCGTCGGGCCGCCGCCGGCGGTGCTGGTCTCCGACGACGGCGGGATTTCGGTGCACCGCGTCGACCTGCCGGCGCCCGCCGGGTTGAAGCCCGACGGGCGTCAACTGCTGGCTGTCCTGGCCGCCGACGGCGATACGGTCGTAGCGATCGGCTATGGGTGGCAGCGCCCCGGGGCTTGGCGCTCCACGGACGGCGGCCGCACCTGGTCTGTGTCAACGATCGATGGCCTGCCACAGCAGCTGATGCTGACCCGGCTGGTCCGCACTGGCGGCCGATGGCTGGCGTTCGGTGCTGTCGATCGGACGGCGACCCGCGAGCAGGACACCACGTTCGTGCTGACCAGCGTCGACGGGATCACGTGGAAGTCCGGTCCGGCCGCGGGGATGGGCGCCGGCCGGGTTTCGGACGTCACCGTCGACGAGTACGGGACGGTGGTGGCGACCGGGGTGATCGACGACTCCCGGCCGCACACCGACGGACGGCGCGACGACTACTGCGGTGTCGTGTGGGTCGGCGACGGCTCCGGGCCGTGGCGGCGCGGTGAGCTGGGCTGCAGCGACTCCCCGCCACAGGCGGTGGTCACCTTGCAGGACGGTCGCGTGCTCATCGCCGGCAACCGCGACCTGTGGCTGCGCCCGGCCGGCGCGGGCACCCACTGAGCTTTCCGATGTGCCCCGGGTTCGGTGCGGCAGCGCGGCCCCGGAGCCGGCCGCCTCGGCACGTCACGCTTTCGCGCTGTGGTGGCCCCGCAGGGACACCCGGTCGACACCGGCACGCCGCGAACTCCGCGCATGCGCCGCGCTTCCCACCTCCGGGTACTTCAGCGTGGCACCGCCGCCGACCCGCTGACCAGCCGGTGCAGCACGCCCGGCTCGACGAAGCATCGAGCCGGGCGCGTCGAGCGAGCTATGCCACGAAGCGGGAACGGCGGCGGCGTCCGATCAGGTAGCCCGCGCCGCCCAGGGCCAGAAGCACACCGCCGACGACGGCCATGATCGCGGTGCCGGGACCGGTCACCGGCAGCCCGCCACCCTCGCCGCCACCCACGCCGGTGGAGGACGTCGGGGTCGGCGCAACGGTCGTCGTGGCGCTGGGCGTGGCGCTGGGCGTGGCGCTTGCTGTCGGTGTGGGATGAGACGTCGGTGTCGACGGGTGCTGAGACGCGCAGTCAAGCTCGCGTGCGACGTACCAGGTTTCGTTCAGGTAGACCAGGTAGGCATCGATGGCCGCCTGATCGAGCGCCGCCTGCGCGGCGTCCTTCACGTGGGCGCCGGCGCCCGTCAACGTCCGCACCACGGTTACCCGCAGAGCCGTCGACCAGGCCTTCTGCACGTCCCCCTTGAGGAATGCGCGCAGATCATCCGCAGTGCCGTCCAGTCGCTCCTGAATTGCTTCCGGCAAGACGGGCAGCGAGTCGGCGTTTGCCGCGGACAGGATCTGGCTGGCCAGGACTCGCACCTCTATGTCGGTGGCGGTATCGAGGTCGATGGTGACGAGCTTGCGGATGTCCTTGTACACCTTGCGCTCGACCGTTTGGCAGGCCTGGTTCGGCACGGGTGTTGCGGTTTGAGCCATCACCGGCGCCGCCGGAATCAGGAAGGCCAGCGCCATGAGGGCGCCGGCCGGGATCTTCCATCGCATGTGGGTCTTCCTCCCCGCTGGGTCAAAACGCGGGGATACTACCGTCAGTGCGACGTCGGCGCCGTCCCTGGGCGCCTGGTCGACGGGCCGCCGGGACGGAGATCCACCGCAACTCCCAGCCGCCCATGCCGGGCCAACGCGGCTGACCGCCGCCCGAGCTCACCGAGACCCTCGCCCAGCTGCGCCCGGCGCAGCTTGGACGCGCGTCAGTCGGTGGGTTCCTCGTCCACGCTCAGCGGGGAGGCGCCGGGCTGGGCGATCTGAGCGATGGCCTCGTTCAGCTCGTCCTCGGCGTACTCGCCCTCGGGCAGCCGGTCGAGCACGGCCATGTCGTCGGACGGCAACCCGGCGGCGACCGCCCGGCGGTAGATCTCGTCCCGGTCGATCCGCTCCTGCGCGGCGTAAAGCTCGTCGACCAGCCCGGAAAGTGCCTCCGTAGTCGCCATGATCCTCTCCTCCAGCGTGTGCGAGGTGCTCACAGGTCCTGCCGTACTGACCGATCTTGCGTACCCGGCCCGCCGCTGTTCATGCCGCCCCTGCGGGTGACGGCTGCCGCTCCGACCGGATCCCCTCAAGGCACCCGGTGGGTCCTGCCACCACGTCTGGGACATCGCGGAGATCCCCGCCCTGATGAGGCGCCTCTCCACGGCGGGGCTGACGCGTCTTCAAGCGCCGCAGCGGTGATCCGATCTCGGGACGCCGCAACTGAGTCGATCTGGACGGAGGAACGCCGGGTTCCACATCAACGACCACATCGCGGCGGCGTTGCGCGGAAGCTCGATCGGCCCGCCTCTTTGACGCGGACGGCCTTGGTCGTAGTCGATCCGGGGACTTCAGCGACCGTACAGCTCAAACGGCCGCCGAAGGCGGCCCGAGCTTCGCAACGTCGCCTGACGCCTGTTCATCGTCGATTGGCGTAAGCCGGTGCAATGTTTGCCCTGCAACGCTCCATACCCGCCGGTTCGGTCACCGCGCATGGTGCCGCCGTGCGTAGTGGTCGTGGAGCAGGTCGCCGCCCCAGTCGTCGCGCAGGTGCCGCCAGACGGAATGGGCGTGGTTGGCGCCGTCCTGGGTGTTGTCGTACTCGATGAGGAATTCGGGCGCCCGGACGCAGTAGTAATGACCCTCGCCGGGTGTGGTGGAGCCCGCCCAGGCGAACCTGATCCGTTCCAGGCCCGCCGCCTCGGCGTCGTGCCAGCAGGCTCCCGCGTACGGCGTCGGGGCGCGACCGAGGTATCGCCGGATCAACCGGCCAAGGATGTCCTGCTGCCCGGAATGTAGTTGGTCCCAGCCGATGCCGGTGGGCAGCACTGTCGGGTCGGCCACCGGATCGGCGCGGGTTAGGATGTCATTCGGCGCGACGCCGGAGCTGATGCCGAACGCACGCTGGTCCGGGTCGAACCCGGCGGCCAGCCGCCGGGCCAGGTCCTCCTCGGCGCCGAGGATCCGGCGGCCGGACGGGACGGTGGCCGGCTCCGAGCCGATGAAATGCGGGGTCAGCGTGGTGCCGGCCGGGCCCACGACCACGTGTACGGCAAGGTGGTGGCCGTTGATGCGCCAGCCCCACACCTGGTCGCGGTCCGGGTCGCCGAGCACCCGCAGCCAGTAACGGTCGCCTGCCGGCGGTGTGCCAGTCGCCAGTTCCCGTCGGACTCGTTCGACCTCGACGGCGCCCACGGCGAGGTCGCCACCCTCCGGGGAGTGTGCCGACCTGAGCAGCTCCACCGCCAGGGCGTGCTGGGCACTGGTGAGATGTTCCATCGGCAGGCCGGGCCGGTCGCCCGGCAGGTAGGTCCAGCGCCGCAGGCCCGGGTCAGCCAGGTCGCCCCGGATGAGGCCGTGCTGCCGTTCGTCCAGGCTCGCGAGAAGCGCACGCACACATCGTCGGGCGTCGGAAGCGGCTGGCGTCATCCGCTGACATTAGCCGCTCGAAGCGCTCCTCCATCAGCCTTGTGTCGTCATGGCCCGATGGAGGAAGGGGTTCGGGCATTCACGGCCTTCCATGTCATGGTCGCGGTCTCGGTCCGGTCGAGCCCATGGCAAACGATCGTGCGATGAGATCGGGCGGCGCCGACGGTCCACCTCCAGTAGTGGCCGCTGTTCGGCATCACCTGGAGGACACCATGACCGGCCGGATGCTCACCTTCATGCTCGCCTCACTGGCTCTCATCGCGATCCCGGGCCCAAACATGATCTTCATCGTGACTCGGTCGGCGGCGTACGGACTGCGTGCCGGCCTGGTGTCCGCGTTCGGGGTCGAGACGGGCACGCTGCTGCAACTCACCCTCGTCGGGGCCGGCCTGGCCACCTTGGTCGCGGCCTCACCCGCCGCGTTCTCCGTCATCAAGTACGCGGGCGTGGGATACCTGGCCTACATCGGTTTCCGGGCTCTGCGCAGCGCACGCAAGCCGGCAACGGCCGACGCACCGACGGCCCCGCGGCGACGGCTGTTCGTCGACGGCGTGCTGGTCAGCGCGCTCAACCCCAAGGTCGCGCTGTTCTTCCTGGCGTTCCTTCCCCAGTTCGTACGGTCGCAGGTTGAGCTGCCTGCTTTCGGCGCGGTGTTCATCGTGCTCGGCCTCGCCGCCGACATCGCCGGCTGCTTCGCCGCGAACGCGATCGGCCGGTGGCTGCGCATCCGGTCAGGGGGAAACCGTGTGGTCGGCTCGCTCTACCTCGGCCTGGGCCTGTTCACGGCGGTCTCCGCCTGACCCGCCCTCCCGAGCGCATACGTTTGTCCAGCGCCCAGCCTCGCGGAACGAAGCCATGTGAGGCACCCCCAGGTAACCGGCTCTGATCATATTCAGGCGAACAGATACTGATCAAAGATAAGTGACCGATGAACATCTCCCATGGTCACCGACAATGACAACCAGGCAGTTAATAAATGTCGCCCGCTTGACAGCAGAACAGATCATGAATAAGGCTCCGGCAGGCCCCCTACGCGACCTTTCGGCAGGATGCGCCCTGGTCGGCGACCTGACAGCCATATCGGCTGCAGAGCGGTAGTTTAGTCGCAGCAGAGCAGCATGCTAAGCCTGCCCAATCGCTGAAAGAATAACGCGAAAGCGCCGCTGTCGGTCGCTTCAAGCCGCGAACGGAACGGCGAAGCTTAGGGGCGTCATGACTAACATCGACCAAGACTACACCAATCCCCGTGCCACATCATTCTCGCCGATAAGCGCACCGATCGCGGAGCGTGGTACCAATGGCGGCCGTGTCCGTGGCCCCCTGGGCGAACTGGACATGACGGAATTACGCCATCCTACTGAGTCGTCTCGATTCGCCCTGGCGCTGATCTCCGTCGCGTTCGCCGTCGCCGTCGCCGTCTTCGTCCTGGTCTCGCTCGGCGAAGCCACCATGCTGATGATCGTGTTTCTGGTCATCGTTGTCGCGGTCCTGCTGATCTGGGTGGCCGTCCAGCTGTGGCGGGTCCGGCTTCTGGGTGATGCCGTTCTGGTGCGCGCCGAAACTCTGCCCGAGGTCCAGGGCGTGCTTGATACCGTCCGTGACCGCCTGGAATACACGCGACGCATCGACATGTTCGTGGTCGAGAAGATCAGCAAGGTGCTCTCCGCCGACGCGGCACCGATCACCTTGACCAGCTTCTTCGGCGTCCACGTGCTCGTGGCCGAAGGGGACGCACTCGGAGACCTCGCCCGCGAGAACGACCGGAAGCGTCTGCTCTTCACGCTGGCCACATACGTGGGAGCACTCAAAGCGCGATACGCGCAATGGTGGTCGCCTCTGTTCACGGCGTTCCAGATGACGGGTCTCACCACATTCGTCGCGCCGTTGGTGTTCCCGTACTACCGAGCCACGGTCTATTCCGGTGACCGCATCGCGTACGCCTGCTGCGGCGATCTTGCAGTCAGCCTGGACGCCGTATACCGCTCCCTGGTCGGCCCGGACGTCGCCGAGCACCTCCGCGCCGACGGCCTGACCAGCCAGGCGTTGTCCGTACAGCGTCGCCGCCTGCTGCGATTTGCGCAGCTCCTTCGCCCCACGCCGCACGCCACCAACCGGTACCTGCATCTGCTGGCGTTCGTCCGGCAACGCACCCCGGACGCCTTCGACAGCCACCGTCTTGCCCTCGGCGCGACCGCACAGCAAGCGGAACCGGTGCTGGACGCCCTGAGCCGGCGACGTCCTCATCCGAACGCGCCCGCCTTCGCGGTTGGACTCGCCGCCCTCTTGCTTCTCGGCGCGATTCTCACCGGAGTCACGGCGCGCAACTCACCGATCGCCCAATCCCTCGCCGGGATCTACAGTGCTGCCAACAAAACCGGCGAGACCGGCACCACGGATGGCTCGTCCTCGGCTCCGGCCGACACGCCGTCGACCGGCGCGTCGGCGCCGCCGGCCGAGCGGCCCGCGAAATCCCCGGTGCCCCTCCAACCGGCTACCGTGGACGCCTCGTCCTCGGCGGACTCGAGCCGGGACGATGCCGGGAACGTCGTGACGTTCGTTCCGCAGAACGTTGTCGACGGCGACATCTCGACCGCGTGGCGGGTGCCGGGCCGTGGGGTCGGTGAGAGCCTGACGTTCACGTTCCCCAGGCCGGTACACCTGACGGCGGTCGGCGTTGTCCCCGGCTACGCCAAGATCGACGCCAACAGCGGGGTGAACCGCTTCCTGCAGAACCGCCGGGTGCTTCAGGCGCGCTTGTCATTCGACGACGAAGCCGTGGACGTCCGGTTCGCCGACGAGCCCACCGTGCAACAGGCCGACGTCGACGTCGACACGACGGTCGTCGAGGTGACCATCCTCGCGTCCAGCCCGCAGACGTCACGCAACTTCGCCGCCATCTCAGAGGTCACGTTCGACGGGTGGGTGATCGGGTAGTGCGGCAGCGGTCCTCCGATCACTGGCATGACCACACCGGGCTCGTAGTATTCGCCGACGAAGACCACATGACGCCGGGCCGATCCCAGCGGCGGGACCAGAGGCATCGCCGGCAGGTCGGCAGGCCCGACCGCGATCCGGCTGCGCGAGGCGGCCCTCAGGGCCGCCTCGAAACCTCACACGAGAAGTTGCATCCGAAACACGCCAGCCTCGGACGCGACATCGCCTTTGCCGACCATCTGCATCATTGCCCCCGCGGCAGCGCCCGGCTGCCTGGTCAAGCGTGACAGCACACGGGGCTGGTGTTTCTGGTCCCCGATCGATCCGAGGAACTTCAACCGGTCCTGGGACGCCCGCTGTCTCATCGACCCCGACACACCTCAGGACGAGTAGGACAGGAGTGGGGTGGCAGCGAAGGGTCGCAGGCCCGGGACTGCACCTGACGGTGCGGGATAGCCGCAGCAAGCCCGTGAAGATCACCAGGCCGCAGATCGCGACATGACCACCGCCGCACCACCGCGCCGTGGGGTTTCAGGGGGCTCGGCCCCCTGAGCAGACATGACGAGGGGCCGCGGTCCGCGCTTTCCGCGGACACACGGCCCCTGCCACTCGTGGACCATACGTGGCAGAATAAGAACCGCGTTTTACCTGTTCACGGCCCATCTGTGACGGTAGCGGCGGTTCGTTCCCGCGCCGCACCGGCGTCATCGTGAGAATATCGCATACCGCCGTTACGGTGCGTGACGTGCATTCCCGAAGGCTGCCGGGTACTGAGCGGCCACCGATCGACCCTCGCAGCGAACGATCCTCACCCGTTCCAGCACCCCCAGCTCCGACTCTGACCCCGAAGGTCTCCGCCTAGACACCTTTCGCGATCAAGGTCTGGCTGGTGAGGGTGGAGATAGACCTGTTCCGGTGAGGTAGCCGTCGATCAGAAGAGTGCGGTATTGCATGCGTTTGAGGCGGTTCTTCACCGCGGCAGCCAAACCGGTGGCGGTGTGCACGGCGAGGTTGGCCAGGCTGCCTTTCATCGTCGACCAGACCTTCTCGACCGGGTTCAGCTCGGGCGCGTAGGCGGGTAGCTCATAGACGCGCAGCCACGCTCGGGCGGCGATCGCCGCCCGGCTCGCAGGAGTCTTGTGCAGCGACAGACGGTCCCAGACCAGCACAATCGGCGCCTGTAGCTGCTGGTGGGCGGCGTCCAGCAGCCGAATCAGGTCCGGTTCGCGAAAGCCCCTGGGTTCGTTCTTGCGGCCACGGTAGAGCAGGGTCCGGTAGATCAGCCGGGACCGTTCGCCGGGCCGGTAACAGCACAGCCCGGCCACCGACACCCGCACGGTGCCTTTGGCGGTCACCTTCACCACCGGCGTCACGCCCTTGGGCGCCCAGGTCGTGGCCTTATGAGCCTTCAGCGTCTGGCCGCACTCGTCGGCGAACACGATCCAGGCGGCCCGTCGCGCGGCGACTCTTTTACCGCCGGCCACTGATAGCGGCGCCACCGGGCGATCGCGGCCTCGTCGCGCTCGATCGCGCGGTGGATCGGCATCTGCGGGGTGTAACCGAGCCGGCGCATCGCCTGCCACGCCGTCGTGATCCCCACCCGCAGATGAAACATCGTCGCGATCAACGCCACCACCCTAGCCAACGTCCACCGCTGGTCCTCGCCATAACCGGCCACGGCAGGTCCCTGATCGAGGCGGTCCTTGAGCCGGGCCAGCTGCTCGTCCGACAGCTTCGGATCCGGCCCCGACGGCCCTTTGGAGGCCAGGGCCTGGGCGCCGCCGGCGACCCAGGCCCGCCGCCACTCACAGGCCGATTTCGTCGATACCTCAAGCAGCCCGGCGACCTCGACCGCCGACCTACCCTCGGCGAACATCTGCGCCGCCTGCTGCCGTACCTGCTCACGTCGCGCTCGTTCCGCCTGGTCAACGCCACCGCCATCGCCGTATCGCATACCGATCAGCAGAGCTGACAGCCACTGCGGAGACGATCACCCGCAAGCGTCACAGTGGATCTGCGCCAGACCCCCAACCCGAAAGGTGTCTAGAACTCATCCGGCTACGAATCCTGCGCTGGGACAGTCACCGGTGCATTGTCACATCGGAGCAAACGGCCGGTCAGCGTTCGAGCGCCCGCCGGATGGCTCCGGGCTCGGGTCGTGGGTGGCGTCCGCGAGCATCATCAGCCAGATGTGTGCTGAGCTGGGCCAACACGGCTGTCCGCGTTCGACGCCCGCCAGCCACCGAACACGCATTTTTTAGAGATCCGCCGAGAAGGCCCGCGGGGCGCGGCTCCTTGGCGGTGTCCAGGACTACGGAAAGTACGATTCC
This sequence comes from uncultured Actinoplanes sp., assembly GCF_934643405.1. GTDB lineage: Bacteria > Actinomycetota > Actinomycetes > Mycobacteriales > Micromonosporaceae > Actinoplanes. The sequence continues at coordinate 4,985 of NZ_CAKUCL010000165.1, read as the reverse complement.
GCCGACGCCTGGAACGAGCACCAGCGCACTTTAGCGGCCGAGGGGCATTGACAAGAAGACTCGCGGCCAGCGCGGCGCAGCCGGCAGCCATGCTGCGGATATCGAGATAGTCAGGCCGTGCACCGACGTCCTCGCAGCCCAGGGCCGCGATCGCGCCCATGTCCGACGCGAACGCCAACGATGCTGGGGCCAACCCGCCAACCCAGGCCGCTTGACCCCAACACCTCAAGGTTCTTGGTCAGGCACTCGAGCTTTAGCTAGAAGCCACCCTCGATCGCGGCTCGTCTGGCTCGATCGCCGCCCGTGGGCGGCGCCCATCCCGCCGCGGCGGCGAGGCCGAGCGAGTTGCTGTGTCGCTGGCCCATCGGCGTGGAGTTGCCGTCAGGTCCCCACCCGTGTCGTTCGATCGTCTCGACCGTCCAAGAGGCGATCGCTCCGACCTCCAGGTTGGGGTGGTAGAGATCCCAGAGGAAGTGGTTGTTGGCGTCGGTCATGTAGGTGAAGAACTTTAGCCAGCGTGGGTCCACGGCGGCGGCGAGACTCTCCACCGCTCGGATGGCCGCCAGGCAGGCGTTGATGAGGGCGGTCGGCGGCCCGTCCGAGCCGGCGTTCTGGTCGGCCTGCACGAAGTCGCTGACGAGCTGGAGTTGGTCGGGGTCGTCGTTGAAGACGTAGAAGTTCGGAAAAGGCTGCCTGTTGCGTACCTGATAGATCCTCATGACGTCGGGGTCGTTCCAGATCGGGATGTCGTCGGACATCGGTGCTCCTGTCCGTGCTGGGTCAGTCGGCTTCGAGGATCGACCGCAATTCCTTGATCAGGGATGCCATCGCGGCGTTCCAGTCGGCGGAGAAGTCGAGGTAATGCAGGTGGGTGAGATCGGTGACGCTGTCGATCGGCATGTCGGGGATTTCGCAGCGCTCTAGCATCACCGGGACCAGCCACCGTCGGTCAATGTGGTGATACCGAGCCTGCTCGATCGCCTCTCTCAGCTCCACGTTCATGTACGTGCTCCGGCGGGCGACATAGCGCGGCGAGAACATCGGGACGAACGCGCCGCCCGATCGGATGGCCCGCCGCACCGCGCGCCGCCAGTCCTCGCCGGCCAGCAGATCGTCGCGGTCGACCCAGACGTCGATGCCGGCCGCGCGAAGCCGGGCGATGATGGGCTCGACCAGCGCGAGGTCGTCGCGCTGGTAGGAGATGAAAGCCTTGCACAACAATCTGTCCGTTCCCTCGCTGAACCTTGGACGTGCGATGAGGACCGGTTCACCGCGCGGTTTGCGCGGCGAGCATGTCTCACCGGTCACCGCCTCATAGCCCAGCTGACGGAGCTGGCGATGACAGGCCTCCCGCACCGACCCGGAGTCGTGCAGCTCGTCGCCGGTGCGAGCGATCTCCTGCCGCTCCGGCAGATGGGTGCAGGCGACGAAGCCATTCACATACAGCTTGGTCGCCACCTCGCGGGAGGCGACACCGAGACCGGTGCGGCGCGGCAGCGACCAATCCGCCGCCGCCAGCCGCACATGCCATCGGTACGCGCACAGCGCAAGCCTGGCGGCGGCCGGGTATGCGCCGGTACGCAGCGCCCGGTCGCTCTGCTCGGCCAACCACGACCACGGTTCGCCGGTGGCCGTGGCGATCAGATCCCGGGCGGCGGGGGCGGCGGCGTCGCGAGGATGCCAGCCAGTTCCCGCAGGTGATGCGCGTTGCACAGAGCGTGGGCAGCGCCGTAACGGCGGTACGGGTGTACTCATCGTGTACCGCGATACCGGTGAAGGCGGGCAGTACCCCAGCGGCGGTGATGGCGTCATGGCCGCGGGAGGGGTGCACGGTGAACAGGGACAACCGGTCGGTGGACGCCGAATGCACCCAGGCCCCGCCGGCAGCGACTCTCAGCCCGGTCCCGTCGAAATGGGCCACCGCAGCGGCAGCCAGCCGCTGCCGCACCGTGTCCAGGAACCCGGACAGCCCGCTGCTGGTGCGGGCTAGCACGGTGGTCAGGGTGCCCGCTGACATGCCCACGCCGAGCAGGTCCGACAGCGTCTCGCAGGCCCGCTCGTAGGGCAGGTGCTGGTAGCCGACCAGATAGGCACCGATTCCTCACACCCGTGGCCCGTACTGGGTGGGTGCGTTGACCCCGTCCGGTGCGGCCGCCATGCTCACCGTCCCGCAGCGGCAGGCCCGGTGCTGGATCTGGTGCTCGGTCACCCGCAGCTTCACTGCCGGCAGGTCGATGACCTGCCGAGTCTCGACCGAAGTCACCCGCGCCCGCCGCAGCGACGCCCCGCACCCGTCACACGCCGCGGCCGGTGAATGATCACCTCGTCCGGGTTGGTGACCTGCCGCAACGTGAACCCCGGATCCCCCGGCTGCTTACCCGGCGCCCGGTCCGTCGACTCCCGCCGCGAGCGTGGCGGCGGCTTGACCGGCCCATCCGAGGACGGCGGCTTCGATGACACGCGTGAGTTCTTCCGCTGCGCCGCTTCCAGTTCCGCGACCCGCCGGGTCAGCACCTCGATCCGCGCGTCCCGCTCCCCCAGCGCCGCCTCCAACCGGGCCAGCCGCTCCAGCAGCTCCACGATGGACGGTGAGTCGGACACGCGGGTAAGGATGCATCAGAACCAGACACAAGATCAAATCAACTCAGGTCAAGAACCAGCTGAATGGTTACATCCGTCATCTCGACCAGCCAATTCCCAAGTTCTACCCGCTAAACCCAGCACATCATCCAACATGATCAACTTAAGCTACCCGGCATTATGGGCCCTGGCCAAGGTCATGACCGCATTTTTCCAACGCCACCGAGGCAAGGAGATCGGAACGGCCCCGGCCCTTCCGCAGGCGGAGAGAGCCGGGGCCGCTGTCGTGCTACCTATTCGTCACCGTCTTCACATAGACGTATTCGCCAGTGTTGTGGGCTGCTGGGATGAGCTGTCTCATCTCGGAGGTGATAGCCCGTGCGGTGTGGTCGTCTGCTACCCCGAGTCGCCAGCGGCCACGGTTACCGGTTGAAGGTCTTTCTGAAGTAGACCAAGCCGTTGAGTCCCGTCAACAGCAGGTAAACCGCACCGTTGACTGTTGATATGCCTGGCGAAACATTGGTCTGCCAGCCAGTCGGGTCTGTCTCCCAGGGGCTAAAACCCGCTCCCTCCGCGGCCGCGCTCGTATGTAGATGCCCACCGGAATCTCGATAGGATACAACAACGTCATCGAATGAATTAATTGCGATCACAGGACTGGAACTGGCGCTGCCACCCAGGTCTTGCCAAGCCGGCCAGGAGTTATCGCCAACATCCAGGACCGAAAGATAGACGTGGCCGTCGGTACCCCTATGCACGGCAGCGACGCTCCCGGCTCCCTCGGTATTTCCCCAAGCGACGTATGGCGCCGATGGGCTCCGTGCCCAACTGGTCATCAGCTGGGGAGCACTCCACCCTCTGCCGTTGAAATAGAGCCACCAAAGGCGCTGATCATCGCTTGTGGCCGTGCTGTCGCCGCGATATGCCAGTATAAGCTGGTCCGATCCCGGTCCCAGTTGCGTGACTGAAACAGATTGGGCTGTGGTGTTACCCGCAATAGGAGTCCAAACACCCCACTCACCACGTCCAGTAGGGTTATTGGTGGATGTCACAAAGTAAATTCTGTGATCGGTACCGACATGGAAGGCCGCCCAACCATCGCCAAACGGCACTATTGACGGTGCTACATTGGTGTGCGCGTTCGAGTCGATCGTGTATGCAGGCCCGTTGCGGTAACTGAACCAGATGTGGCTGTCGTTCCCCCGCCATGTCGAGACTTGAACATTGTTCGATTGATAGGCTTCGTGGTATGTGTCCGATGTAGAAACGGGTCCGAGGTGACCACTGCCGTCATCTATATCGTCCTCCTGCCATTGTGTCGACTCGCCCGGCAGGTTCAGGGGGGCGGCATGAGCGGTGCCGCTGGAGATAGCGATCGCAAGGGCAGCAGGTATCGCGACCACGGCTGCCCACCGTCTCTTCAAATATTGCATTTAACCCTCTTTCTCTGCGGAATTGCATTCCCTGATGCCCAGGCCATTCCGCATGCGGAGAGCCGGGACTGTTGTCCTGCTACTCCTTCCTCACCGTCTTTGCATAGACGAAGAGGCCACTATTGATGATGTAAGCGAGTAGGGTGGTTCCGGCGGCTATCAGGTGATGACATTCACCGCCGTGGAATTGTTGCCAGGCTACCGAGTGCGAGCGATCGGTCACACCACCCAAGTTGATGGCGTCACACCAAACCGACCCATCGAAGCCTCACCGGGCTTAGCCGCGTGGGCCGCGGTCCCCGTCACCACGACCGCTATGGCAGTCACCGCAGTGACGACCCCAACTTCCACCGTTTCAATACACGCACAGAAGATTCCTCCCTGAAGAAAAAGTTGCTCCACGTCTCAGCTTTTTAGCTGAGCCCTTGCGATCGAGGGACCAAGATTGGGCCGCCGCGAGCCCGCTCACGTAATCGCTCCCGTACCAGACAACCCTCCCGTGACCCTTTGTCTCGCAAACGGGGCCTCCGCACGGGATGTTCAGTGGATGCGACATGACCAACACCACAGACCGGACCGCGAACCATATATTCGGTTTGGGCTACCCTCAGCTTTCATTAAGCTTCTTGACTATGTCCTCATGACCATGACAGGAAGTCAGTCGTGCCAGCACTGAGCCCTTTCCAACCTGCCTTTGAGGGTTGAATGGCTGGTCCCAGCGGTCTGTGGTCTGCGCATTGAGCCATTCCGCGTAACGACGGGTGACGCTGTGTAGCTGGTGCGTCAGGTGGGCGACGCGCCGGAACCGCTGTGGTGCAACAAGATGACGCAGAACCCCGGTATGAAGGTGGTCCTTCCACAGATCAACTTCACATGGGGCTCTGCGTCGAGGATGAGTGTCACATACACCGCCGCGCTGTCCGTGCGCGAGGAGACGGTGCTGTTCGTCTCAAACCTGCTGCACGCCGAACG
>NZ_CAKUCL010000164.1 GCF_934643405.1 uncultured Actinoplanes sp. | reverse complement strand
CCGTGACCCTGAGTGGATCATGGCGCCGTCGCGAGGCCGGGCTCTGTCCTCGGCGGGGAGTACGTCCGGCCGCGTCGAACAGTTCAAACGCGTCGGGCCCCAGTAGAGACGGTCGATGCCTGCCGGCGCGACACGATCCCACCGGCGCGATCGGACTTAAGCAACTCTTAAACCCGAATTGAGGATCCCCACGACCTCGATCGGGGGAGCGGCGTCACGGAGATCGATGAGTCGACGCCGACCGGTACGTGGGGAATCCCACTCCCGCCCGGCACGGATCAAGCCGCGGCTGGGTGTCACGGTGGAGGCACGCCTGATCCCCCGGCCGGCGGCCACCGCCCCCCGTGCAACAAGACGGCCGCCACCGCGCCACCATCTGGGACGCTCGCACCGGCACGCCCCCGTCGGGTGTGAGGTCACGCCAGGTGCGGCCAGGGCCGGGAAGGGACGGCGGCGGGGTGCACACCGCCGCCGTTCCGCCACAAGCGCACAATGAGAGCGTGAGCAGCTTCGAAGCGGACCCCGAGGTGGGTCCGGACGCATCAGCCCTGGAGTTGCTCGAGGGCGCTCCGGTCGCCCTCGGCGGTCCGCGCGGCTTCGCCGTCACCCGCACCCTGCCGAACAAGCATCGCCGCATGGTCGGCGCCTGGTGCTTCCTGGACGCGTACGGCCCGGAGGATCTGACCGGCACCCGCGGCATGCGGGTGGGCCCGCATCCGCACATCGGCCTGCAGACGGTGACCTGGCTGGTGGCCGGCGAGGTGCTGCACCGCGACAGCCTGGGCACCCGGCAGGAGATCCGGCCCGGCCAGCTCAACATCATGACGGCCGGCCGGGGCATCGCCCACTCCGAGGAGACGCCCGGGCAGCACACGCCGATCCTGCAGGGCGTGCAGCTGTGGGTGGCGCTGCCGCACGAGGCGCGGGACATGCCGCCCGCCTTCGCCCAGCACGCCGACCTGCCCGTCCACGTCGACGGCGGCCTGCGCGCGACCGTCCTGATGGGCACGCTCGGCGACGTCACCTCGCCGGCGCGCTGCCACACCCCGCTGGTGGGCGCGGAGATCACCCTTGCCGCCGGCACCGAGGTCACCCTGCCTCTCGACCCCGCTTTCGAGTACGCCGTGATGACGCTGGACGGCGCGCCCAGCGTGCACGACGTGACGGTCAAGCCGGGACCACTGCTCTATCTGGGCGAAGGGCGCGATTCCGTACGGCTGGGGACCGAGCACGAGGCCCGGCTGCTGCTGCTCGGCGGTGAGCCGTTCCAGGAGCGCATCGTCATGTGGTGGAACTTCGTGGGCCGCGACCACGACGAGATCGTCCAGGCCCGCCGCGACTGGGCCGACGCCACACCCCGGTTCGGCACGGTCCGCGGCTACGACGGCGACCCGCTGCCCGCTCCGCCCATGCCGCTGACCCGGCTGGTGCCCCGCGGCCGGGTCCGGTGAGCGGTCCGGGCCGTACCGGAAATTAAGGAACTTGACGCTGCGGGCCGCGCAGGCGGATCGTCGAAGGGTGTCTCGGCTGCGGGAGCCCGTCGTGAACGTCTGGGATGTTGGCAAGCTCGTCCTGATCGTGGCCGCCCCGACCCTGCTCGGCGCGGTGGCGGTCTACGGTCCGAAGTGGTGCGGCGCGCTGGCCGAACGCTGGCGGGAGAGCCGCCCGCAGCCGCCCGCGCCGCTGGGCCTGCCGATCGAGCAGCTCGCCGCCGACCTGCGCCGCCTGCTGCGCCTGCACGGCGAGCTCACCGCGTCGGCCACCCTGGCGATGCGCGCGCACCGGCTGTGGGCGGTCGAGGCGGCGATCGCGGCCCGCGCGGTCGAGGCGGCCCGGGCGCTGGACGTGCCGCACCGCGAGCCGCAGAGCCGTCAGGAGCTGATCGACCTGCTGCACGCCCTGTCCGCGGCCGGCCTGGTGCTGCCCGCGAAGGTGGGGCCGTTCACCACCGACGGCCGGATCTAGAAGCGCGAGCCGAGCACCCGCTCGACGCGCACCTCGATGACGACCCGGGCCGGGTTCGGGCGCGGCTGCCGGTAACGCCGCGCGTACCGCTGTTCCGCGTCGGCGACCACCGACGGCTCGTCGCGGATCACCGCGCGCCCCTCCACGGTCGCCCAGCGGGCGCCGTCCACCTGGCAGACCGCCACCCGGTTCTGTCCCTTCAGGACGTGCCGCACGTGCGCCGACGACCGCGACGAGATCACCCGCAGCACCCCGGCCTGCGGGTCGAGGGTGGCGCCGACCGCGACCACGTGCGGCGACCCGTCCGCGCGCAGCGTGGTCAGCGTGCACAGATGCCGCTCGGTCCAGAACTCGTGCAGCGCCGGGCTGCCGGGGTCGACCGGGCCGCTCACGCCGTCTCCGCCGCGAGCACGCCGTTGCGCACCGCCCGGCACAGCGCCGCGTGGTCCGCCTCCACCTGGTCGGCGTACGTGCGGGAGAACCGGCACAACGCCTCGGCCATCTTCCCGCCGTTCCCGATGTATCCCGCGATCATGGACGCTCCGCTCGTTCGCGCATGGGATTTCGCCAGCAGGAAGCCGCAGATGCCCGCGTAGTCGGCCAGGGCGCCGGCGTCGATGCCCTCGACCACGATGGCGCCCTTCATGTCGCGGAACTGCCGCACGTAGAACTGCGTGTCGCCGACCGTGGCCCAGCCCAGCAGCGGGTCCGACACCGTCTGCAGCGCCTGCTGGTACTCCACCACCCGCTGCCCCTGATGCCGGTGCCACGCCCGCTCGCCGTGCTGGTGCGGCGCGATCACCGACCGCCGGGCCTGCTTGAGCTGCAGGAACACCACGTCGTCGGGGCTGCTGCCCTCGCAGAGCGCCACGTACGCCCGCAGGCCCACCGACCCGACCCCGACGACCTTGTGCGCGATGTCGACGATGCGGTACCCGGCCAGGATGCGCGCCCAGTGCGGCGGCAGCGTGTTCAGGTACCCGTCGAGGGCGGCGGCCAGCAGCTCCCGTTCCTCGTTGCTGGGCCGGGTGATCAGCGGCGGCTCCTCGACCAGCCGGGCACTGCCGTCGCGCCGCTCGGTGAACCGGGGCAGCGCGCGGTCGCTGGTGCGCCGCCGGGCCCGTCGCGCCGCCCGTTCGATCTCCTCGCGGAAGCTGGCCTTGGACGCCGCCGAGCGCAGCCGGTCCACGTCCAGCCGGTCGAACGAGCGGGCCAGCAGCGGCCGCTCGGCCAGGTGCGCGAGCTGATCCTGGTACTCCTCGACGCAGTGCCGCACCGCGTCGTGGCAGGCGCTCTCGCCGAAGCCGTTCTGCCGGCCCGCCACGTGGACGCTGACGGCGAGCCGCCGCAGGTCCCACTCCCAGGCCCCCGGGTGGGCCTCGTCGAAGTCGTTGAGGTCGAACACCAGCTCGCGCTCCGGCGACGCGTAGAAGCCGAAGTTGCCCAGGTGGGCGTCGCCGCAGATGACCGGCGTGATCCCGGTGGCCGGCAGCCCGGCGAAGTCGTCGGCCATCACGTTGGCCGAGCCGCGCAGGAACGCGTACGGCGAGGCGACCATCCGGCCGATCCGCACCGGGACCAGCTCGGGCAGCCGCCCCTTGTTGGCCTCGGTGATCTGCGCCACCGGGTCGGCCCGCCCGGCCGGGGCGGACCACCGCGCGAGGTCGGAGCGGTGCGCCCGCTGCCGCAACGACCGGCCGAGCTCGTACCGCTCGGCCCGCGGCCGGGAGGCACGGCGCAGCGAGGCGAAGCCGTCGTCCCCGCCGGCGCCGTCGACGACATGCCCGTCCGCTGGTTCCATCAGCGCTCAGCCTAGTGGCCGCCGGGAGCGGCCCGGCCGGCGGTCAGCCCGGTGGCCGCCGGGAGCGGCCCGGCTCAGCGGGCCGCGGCCAGCCCGAACGACGACGGGCTCACCGACGGGAAGACCTCGCCCAGCGCGCCCAGCCCGCAGCGTTTCTGCAGCAGCTCGCCGATCACCGCGCGGTAGTCGGTGGTCGCCGCCAGGTCGCCCGCCAGCAGCGCGCCCGGCGCCAGGGTCGGCCACTTCGTGTAGACCCTGCCGCCGCGGATGCCGCCGCCGAGCAGGAACATCGCGTTGCCGTGCCCGTGGTCGGCACCGTGCGAGCCGTTCTCGGCGACCCGGCGGCCGAACTCGCTGATGGTCAGCAACGTCACCGAGTTCATGCCCTCCGGCCCGAGGTCGGTGGCGAACGCGGCCAGCGCCAGGGCCAGCTCGTTGAGGTTGTCGTACATCCGCTGGCCCTTCGCCGCGGCGCCGAGCGCGTCGTGCATGTCCCAGTCGCCGCAGTCCACCGCGGCGGTCGCGAGGCCCACCTTGGCCTTGATCAGCCGGGCCACGTCCTTGAGCGCCGCGCCCAGCTCGGTGGCCGGGTAGACCGCCCCGCCGGCCGGCGTGTACGGGACCCCGCGCAGCGCGGCGGTGGCGGTGAGGGCCTTGTCCGCGGCCAGCGCCGGACCGGCCTGCGCCGCCGGGGCGTCGGCGTACATGGCCCGCAACGCCGCCGCGACCGGCCGCTTCGCCGAGTCCCCGGCCAGGGTGAACGCGGTGACCCCGGCCATCGAGACGGCGGGGACCGGGCCGGCGAACAGCCGCGACGGCATGGCCGCGCCCACCGACACCCCGGCGAGCGGGCCGGTCGCGCCGGTCTGCCCGAGCATCCGGTCCAGCCAGCCGCTGCGCAGCGAGGTGCCGGGCGCGGCGTTCTCCATCGCCTCCATGGCCGCGAAATGCGACCGCGTCGGGTTCTGCTGCCCGACGGCGTGCACGGCGGCCAGCTTGCCGCCCTGCCAGAACGGCAGCAGCGGCGCCAGCGCGGGGTGCAGGCCGAAGGTGCCGTCCCCGGCGATCACCTGCGATTTCGGTACGGCGATGGCCGGACGCGCCGTGTAGTAGTTCGCGTCCCCGATCGGCACCACCGCGGACAACCCGTCGAAGCCGCCGTGCAGGGACAGCACGACCAGGGTGTCCCCGGTGTAGCCGGGCGCGGCGAACGCGGTGCGGGTGGCGACCCCGGCGCCGGCCACGCCGCCGAGCAGCGCGGCGCCCGCGCCCAGCACCGACCGGCGGGACATCTCGGCACAGGACAACCCGTTCATGATCACCTCAGCTGGAAGGTCGGCGAGTCCAGGACCAGTGCGACCAGGTACGGCAGGCTGCCGGGCAGCGACTTGTCCTTGGCGGTCAGAGGACTGGTCGGCAGCTTGCCCGCGACGCTGAGGACGGCGGCGGTGTGCGCGGCGGGCAACCTCACCCCGGCCAGCCGTACGGCGAGGGTGTCGACCAGCGCGCCCCACGTCGCCGGCAGCACCGGCGCGAGTGCCTTGAGCATGTCGGTGGGACGGGTGAGCTGGCTGGGGTACCAGCCGGTGGCCAGGTTGAGGTGGGCGTTGCAGCGCAGCAGGAAGCCCGACGGCGACGACCAGGCCGGCGCGACGTCCGGGAAGCCGTTCGGCGGGCTCCAGCGGAACGGCGCGTTGCCGGCGTTGACCAGGCCGTTGTACAGGGCGTCGAGCGACTTGACCCCGGACGCCTCCGGGCCCAGGCCGAGGGTGCGGACGGTGGCGATCAGGTCCTCGAACGGGGTGCGGACCTTGCGGCCGATCGACGCGGCGAACTCCGGCGAGGTGAACAGGGCGCGCAGCATCGGCGTGATCGCGGTGTCGTTGTCCAGGTAGATCTTGGCGAGCTTGGCCACCAGCGAGGCCGGCGCCTCGTCGGCGACGAACCGCACGCACAGCTTGGTGGCGATGCGCTGCGCGGTGGCCGGGTGCCGGGCCAGGTGGTCGACGAACGCGAGGGCGGCCGCCTCGCCGCCGGCCGCGGTGGCGTTGGCGTGGCGGAACCCGAGGACGTCGACCGCGCCGGTGGCGTGCCGGGCGGGGTCGTAGGTGTAGAGGCCGCTCTTGTTCACGGTGAGGCCGGTGAGCAGGTTCGCCGCGGCCTTCACGTCGTCCTCGGTGTAGATCATGCCGACGGTGTGCAGCTCCATCAGCTCGCGCGCGTAGTTCTCGTTCGGGTGCGCCTTGCTCGACGAACGGTTGTCCAGGTAGGTCAGCATCGCCGGGTGCCGGGCCGCGGCCCGCAGCATCCCGGCGTAGGTGCCGAACGCGTGCTTGCGCAGCACGGTGACGTCGTAGTCGGTGCGGCTGTCCCAGACGCCGCTGGACGGCGCGGCCACGTGCAGGTGGTTCGCCCAGAACGCGACCGTGGCCTCGAACAGCTGCCGGTTGCTCCACGCGGCGCGCGCGATCGCCGCCCGGCCCAGCTGGCCGAACGCGTCGTACGAGTGCTCCTTCAGCCGCGCGCGCACGCCGGCGATGTCCGCGCCGGCCAGCGGCAGCCGGCCGAGCACCCGGTCGCAGACCGCGTCGTCGATCGCCGCGGGGTTCAGCTGCCGGTCCAGCCAGCCCGCGACGCCCAGCTTCGTGGCCTCGGCGATCGACTCCGGCGTCGGCCCGAAGGTGGCCCGGCGCAGCAGGTGCGCGATCGGGTCCGGGCTCAGCAGCGCGGCGGTGCCGGTCGCGGGGGCGGCAGCGGCGGCCGCGGGGGCGGCGGCCACGCCACCGACGGCGGCGGCGACGGTGGTGGCGGCTCCGGCGGCGAGAAGCGTGCGGCGGGTCGTCATGCCGGACCCTTCGACCCGTACGGCGCGGCGAGTCAGGGCTGCAACCGTGACTAACGAAGCCGCAATCGGGGCGCACCCGTACCGCCTCGCGCACCACGGACGTACGCTCAAGCCTGTGGATCAGGCTGAATCGGTACGCACCCCCGCGTCCTGGGTCGTCGTCGGTCTCGACAACGGCGGGACCTGCAACAACGCCACCGTCCTGGACGCCACCGGCCAGTTCCTGGTGGATCACCTGGTGGAGAATCCGAGCCTGGTGACCGAGGGGCCGGAGTCCGCGGTCGAGTCCCTGGCCCAGGCCTTCCACCACATCCTCGAACTGACCCGTACGCCGTTGACCCTGGTGCGCGCGGTCGGCCTGGACACCCCCGGCCCGGCGAGCGCGACCGGCGTGATCTCGTCGAAGGGGTCGACGAACTTCAGTCAGGTGTCCTGGCACGGCTACGACATCCGCGGCGCGCTCGAGGCCCGCATCGGCCTGCCGGTGATCTACAACAACGACGCGAACGCCGCCGCGCTGTACGCGCACCACCGCCACTTCGGCGCCGACGCGATGAACCGCTCGTCGGTGTCCGCGATCGTCGGCACCGGCCTCGGCGGCGGCGTCGTGGAGAACGGCCGGGTGATCAGCGGCGCGGCCGGGATGGCCGGCGAGCTGGGCCACGTGCAGATCCCGCTGCACGACGTGCTCGAACCGGACCAGGCGGTGCCGTCCTGCAACTGCGGCTTCTCCGGCGACGTGGAGAGCATCGCGTCGCTCACCGGCATCAGGAACAACCTGCTGCCGTACTGGCTGGCGAAGTTCCCCGGCCATCCGCTGGCGGCCGAGCCGGTCGGCAAGGCCGCGAAGATGCTGCGCGCGTACGGGGAGAAGGACGACCCGCTGGCGCTGGCGGTGTTCGCCCAGCAGGCCAAGGCGATCGGGAAGCTGTTCACCATCGCGGCCAACTTCACCGACCCCTCGGCGTACCTGCTCGGCGGCGGGGTGGTCGAGGCCGCGCCGCGCTTCCGGCAGTGGTTCCTCAACACCGTGCGCGAGCACACCCAGCTGCGCCAGGAACAGCAGGCCGTCACGTCGTTCGCGCTGGTCGCCGACCTGGACATGGCCGGCGCCCGGGGCGCCGCGGTGGCCGCGCTCGAGACGGTGCAGACCGGCGCCGCGGACCGGCAGACCTAGACATCGCCGCCCGGCACCCGCGGCGTACGTCCGCAATGGACACGGCGCGGCGCCGGGGGCCGCTCAGTCGGTGAGGGCGGCCTGCACGTCCGGGAACAGCGCCAGGTAGTCCAGCAGGCCCAGGGTGGAGAACAACCGCCGCAGGAAGCCCGACGGCGCGGCCAGACGCACCCAGCCGCCGCGTTCCATGGCCCGGCCGTGCGCGGTCACCAGCACGCCGACCCCCATCGAGTCGCAGAAGTCCAGGCCGGACACGTCCACCACCACGCGGGGCGCGGGCCGTTCGACGAGCCGGTTGAGGTTGGCCTTCAGGGAGGGTGCGGTGTCGATGTCGAGAGACCCGCGCAGCACCAGGACAGCCGTGTTCGGCGGGTGGTGCGCGACCGAGACCTGCATGACGGTGTCGCTTTCGGTGGGGGGTGATCGTAGCCGGGGTGGGACCAGCCTAGGGGAGGGGATGCCCGCGACCGAATCCACTACCGGGGGGTAACTTGATCATATGGCGATCGACAAGGGTGATGTCGTCGAGGATTTCGAGCTGCCTGATCAGTTCGGCGTGTCGCGCCGCCTGAGCACGCTGCTCGCCGACGGCCCGGTGGTGCTCTTCTTCTATCCCGCCGCGATGACCAGCGGCTGCACCGCCGAGGCGTGCAGCTTCCGCGATCTGGCCGCGGAGTTCCGCGCGGCGGGCGCGCAGCGTGTCGGCATCAGCCGCGACCGGCCGGAGAGGCAGAAGCAGTTCTCCGATCGGCACGGCTTCGACTACCCGCTGCTCAGCGACCCCGACTCGGCGGTGGCCGCGGCCTTCGGCGTCCGGCGCAGGCTCCCGCTGGGCCCGCTCGGCACGAAGCGGATGACCTTCGTGATCGGCACCGACCGCCGCGTCCTCGAGGTCATCCACTCCGAGCGGGACATGCAGCAGCACGCGGCGAGGGCCCTGGAGGTCCTCGCCGCCCGCGAACCCTCCTAGATCTGGTTACGCCACTGGCGCCCGGACCGGCCGATGAGCCGGTCCGCGTCGGTGGGACCCCACGAGGCGGCCTCGTACGTCGGGATCGGCGACGACGAGTTCGCCCAGTGCTCGATGATCGGGTCGACGATCCGCCAGCACTGCTCGACCTCGTCGGTGCGGATGAACAGCGTCGGGTCGCCCACCAGCGCGTCGAGCAGCAACCGCTCGTACGCCTCCGGGGACTCCTCGGTGAAGGTCTGCTCGTACGAGAAGTCCATGCTGGCCGTGCGCACCCGGAACGAGTGGCCCGGCACCTTCGCGCCGAAGCGCAGCGAGATGCCCTCGTTCGGCTGGATGCGCAGGATCAGCGCGTCCGCCTCCAGCCCGGTCAGCTGGTCCTGCGGGATCGGCAGGTGCGGCGGACGCTGGAAGGTCAGCGCCACCTCGGTCACCCGGGCGGGCAGGCGCTTGCCGGTCCGCACGTAGAACGGCACCCCGGCCCAGCGCCAGTTGTCCACGTTGAGCCGCATGGCCGCGTACGTCTCGGTCTTCGACAGCGGGTCGACGCCGGTCTCCTCGCGGTACCCGGCCATCAGGTCGTCGCGCGTGCCGCCGCGGGTGTACTGGCCGCGCACCGCCAGGTCGGCGATGTCGCGGTCGGTGGGCAGCCGGATCGCCTGCAGCAGCTTCACCTTCTCGTTGCGCAGCCCCTCGGCGTCGAACGAGGCCGGCGGCTCCATCAGCGCCAGCGCCAGCACCTGCAGGACGTGGTTCTGCACGATGTCCCGCATCGCGCCGGCCTGCTCGTAGAAGCCGCCGCGGGTGCCGACGCCGAGCGTCTCGGCCACGGTGATCTGCACGTGGTCGACCCAGGACCGGTCCCAGATCGGCTGGAAGATCGAGTTCGCGAAGCGCAGCGCCAGCACGTTCTGGACGGTGTCCTTGCCCAGGTAGTGGTCGATCCGGAACACCTGGTGCTCGTCGAACGCGCCGTGCACCACGCCGTCCAGCTCGCGCGCGGTGGTCAGGTCCCGCCCGTACGGCTTCTCGATCACCAGCCGGGAGAAGGTGCCCTCGCGCGGGTGGTTGAGCCCCGCGCCGGCCAGCCCGTTGATCACCGGCTCGAACGCCTCGGCCGGAGTGGACAGGTAGAACAGCCGGTTGCCGGACGTGCCGCGGGTGGCGTCCAGCTCGTCGAGGACCTCACCGAGCCGCTTGTACGTGTCCGGGTCGTCGTACCCGCCGCACACGTAACGGATGCCGCCGGCCAGCTGGGCCTTGTCGGCCAGGGTGCGCCCGCCGAGCGCGCTGTCCGCGAACTGCTCGTCGGAGATCGGCGTGCGCGCGACGCCGACCAGGGCGAACTCGCTCGGTAGCCGGTTGTGGCGGGCCAGGCTCTCGACGGCCGGCAGCAGCTTGCGACGGGTCAGGTCGCCCGACGCGCCGAAGATCACCAGCGTGGCGGGTGGGGCGCTGCGCTCCTGGATGAGCTGAGGGGCGTTGTCCATGGTCTCCGAGTCCTCCGACCGATTCGTTGGTCCGAGGAAACCTTACGCAGACCGCGCGCCGGTGGTTCAGATCTCATCCCCCGATGCGACCAGGGCCTCACCGACAAAGGTGGCAAACTGGGGTGAATACCGCCACGGTAAGAGGGGGACCCGTGAAGTACCGGCTCGTGACCCGGAGCGACTTCGACGGCTTGGTGTGCGCGGTGCTGCTGCGCCACCTCGACATGATCGACGGCATCACCTTCGTGCACCCCAAGGACGTCCAGGACGGCGAGGTCGAGGTCACCGGCAACGACATCCTGACCAATCTCCCGTACGCCCCCGGCGCGCACCTGGTGTTCGACCATCACCACTCGGAGACGTTGCGCAACGAGGGCGACCGGGCGAATCACGTGATCGACGCCGAGGCGCCGTCCGCGGCCCGGGTCATCTACGAGTACTACGGCGGGGCCGGCCGCTTCCCGAAGGTGTCCGCCGAGCTGATGCGCGCGGTCGACCAGGCCGACTCGGCCGACTACACGCTCGACGACATCCTGCGCCCCCGGGGCTGGACACTGCTGAACTTCCTGATGGACAGCCGCACCGGCCTGGGCCGCTTCCGCGACTTCCGGATCGCGAACTACCAGCTGATGATGCAGCTGATCGACTGGTGCATCGAGCACAACGACGTCGACGAGATCCTCGCCCAGCCGGACGTGCGCGAGCGGGCCGAATTGTTCCACGAGCAGCACGACCTCTTCGTCGCCCAGCTGCGCCGGGTCACCACCGTGCACGGCGACGTGGTGGTGGTCGACCTGCGCGACGAGGAGGTCATCCACGCGGGCAACCGGTTCATGGTGTACGCGCTGTTCCCCGAGTCGCGCGTGTCGGTGCACGTGATCTGGGGCCGGCAGAAGCTGAACACCGTGTTCGCCTGCGGCAAGTCGATCCTCGACCGGACGTCCCCGGTCGACGTCGGCGAGGTGATGCTGCGCTACGGCGGCGGCGGCCACGTGGCCGCCGGCACCTGCCAGGTCCCGCACGAGCAGGCGGCCCAGGTGCAGAAGGAGATCATCGAGGCCCTGCGCACCCGCTGAGGGCCCGCACGTATTGAGGGGCGGGGAGAGCCGAACATCTCTCCCCGCCCCTCCGCGGATCGCGGACCTTGCCCAATAGGTCCCACCCGCCGTCGTGCTTCGCGCCCCACGCGCGTCGGCACGACCGTCCCCGCGTCCACCACGCGCGGGAGTCCTCGCACCTTTACCGCCCGCCGCCGGTGGCGGGCGGTAAAGCATTTATCCCTTGAAGCTCCATTTGCCCCCGGCCGCAACCGGCTCGTTCTCGCCGGCCCGGATGGGGGTGGAGGCGGAGGCGGAATCGGGGGTGGACGCGGAGGCCGACGTGCGGGCCGAGCCGGAGGTGCGGGCCGCCGCCGAGGCGGGGGCGTCGGTCGGCTCGTCGTCGTCCGGCTCGTCCTCGTCGGGCTCGGCCCGGTGCCTGCCGCGCAGCATCAGCGCCACGCCGGCCAGCAGCGCGAGGCCGGCGACCACCCAGCCGGCCACCGCCCAGAACGACGGGCCGCGCTGGGCGTCGGCGACGGCCTGCGCGAAGAACTGGTTCTCGGCGTCGGACGTGCCGGCGGTGGCGGCCCCGTGGCCGTGCCCGGTGGTCGCGTCGGCCGGCCCGGCCGGGGTCAGGGTGACCGCCGGCGGGGTGAGGGCCGGCCCGGGCCTGCCGTCGGCGTAGGTGGCGGTGAGGTTCCACCTCATCGTGCTCAGTGCCGGCATCGGGCCGATCGCCACGGTCAGGTCGGTGGACGCGCCGACCCGCAGCTCCTTGCCCGGCATCGCGATCCAGGTGATCGCCTCCGGCGCCTCGGTGACCGGCACGCCGCCGTGGATCTGCGGCAGCGGCGTCGCCAGCTTGCGCATGCCGATCCGCGGCGCCCAGTCGTCCACCGACAGCGGGTACATCTCGGCGACCGACGTGTCGCCGGGCAGCGCCAGCTTGACCTGCGAGATCGGCTGGGTGCCGTCGTTGGTGACGTGGAACGTGAAGTTCTGGCCGCTGCCCTGCGGCGCGCTGGCCGGGCTGACCACGACGTCGGCCAGGGCGGGGCCGGCAGCGAGCACGCCGAGCAGCACGGCAGCGGTGGGGATGCCCGCACGGCGGGCCAGCTGGAAGTGCCTCACGAGGGGTAGTTCGTACCGGGCGCCGGAAAGGTTCAAGGCCGCCGGGAAGTTTCTTCGCCGTACCGGAGATGATGGTGGTCTTCAGTCGGTTCTCAGGGTGACGAGCGGGGCGGTCGGTTAAGGATGCGGGACGTGGCGATCGACGGCGACATGATCAGGCTCGGACAGTTCCTCAAGCTGGCCGACCTCATCGAGACCGGGGGAGAGGGCAAGATCCTGATCGCCTCGGGGGACGTGACGGTCAACGGCGAGGTGGACACCCGGCGCGGCCGCCAGCTGCACCCCGGCGACGTGGTCGCGGTCGGTGGCCGCCAGGCCCGGGTGACCTCCACATAGGACGTCCGGCTGATCCGGCGCGGACGGACGTCCCACGCACTGTGACGAACGGTTGACATCCCGTCGATCTCGGGCATGTACTGAGCATCGATGTGTTACCGGCGTCACAGCGCCGATGACGACGACGTCCGCATCGCCGGGAGGCCCCATGGCACGCAGGCACATCCGCGCGGCCACCGCCGCGGCCGCCGTCCTCACCCTCGCGCTCGCCGGATGCGCCGGCTGGGGCGGCGGTCCCGGAGGTGGCGGCCCGGACAGCATCAACGTGCTGATGGTGAACAACCCGCAGATGATCGATCTGCAACGGCTGACCGCGGCGAACTTCACCAAGCAGACCGGGATCACCGTCAACTACACGGTCCTGCCGGAGAACGACGTCCGGGACAAGATCAGCCAGGAGTTCTCCAGCCAGGCCGGACAGTACGATGTGGCCTCGCTGAGCAACTTCGAGATCCCGATCTACGCGAAGTCGAAGTGGATCGCGCCGCTCGACGGCTACGCCCGGGCGGACACCGGGTTCGACCAGTCCGACATCCTGCCGCCGATGACCCAGTCGCTGACCGCCGACGACGGCAGGCTCTACGGCGAGCCGTTCTACGGCGAGTCGTCGTTCCTGATGTACCGCAAGGACGTGCTCGAGGCGGCCGGCGTCACCATGCCGAAGAACCCGACCTGGCCCGAGGTCGCCGCCATCGCCGCGCGGGTGGACGGCAAGCAGCCCGGCATGCGCGGCATCTGCCTGCGCGGGCAGCCCGGCTGGGGGCAGATCTTCGCGCCGCTGACCACCGTGGTGAACACGTTCGGCGGCACCTGGTTCGACAAGGACTGGACGCCCCGGGTGGACTCGCCGGAGTTCCGGCAGGCCACCCAGTTCTACGTGGACCTGGTGCGCGCGCACGGCGAGAACGGCGCGCCGCAGGCCGGTTTCACCGAGTGCCTGAACAACCTGATCCAGGGCAACGTCGCGATGTGGTACGACGCGACCAGCGCGGCCGGCTCGCTCGAGGCCGACGACTCCAAGGTCAAGGGCAAGATCGGGTACGTCGCCGCGCCGGTGGTGAAGACCAGGAGCTCCGGCTGGCTGTACGCGTGGTCGTGGAGCATCCAGCAGGCCAGCGCGAAGAAGGACAACGCCTGGAAGTTCATCTCCTGGGCGTCCAGCAAGCAGTACGAGGAACTGGTCGGCTCGCAGATCGGCTGGTCCAGCGTCCCGGCCGGCAAACGCGCCTCCACCTACCGGAACGCGGACTACCTGAAGGAGGCGTCGGCGTTCGCCGCGCCCACCGAGGCCGCGATCTCCAGCGCCGACCCGCGCAACCCGGGCACCCAGCCGCGGCCCGCGATCGGCATCCAGTTCATCGACATCCCGGAGTTCACCGACCTCGGCACCCAGGTGTCGCAGTACGTCAGCTCCGCGATCGCCGGTCAGATGAGCGTCGGCGAGGCGTTGCGGCGAGGTCAGCGGCTGGCCGAGGACGTCGCCGAGCGCTACCAGTCCCGGCAGGAATGAGGGGGCAACGATGACGTCGGTAGCCGAACAGACCGGCCCGGGCCGGGTCGAGACCCCGCCGAAACCGCCCGGCACCGCGGCCCGGGCGGCCGGCTGGGCCCGCCGCGCGCCGCTGCTGCCCGCGCTGATCTTCATGATCGTGGTGACCCAGCTGCCGTTCGTGGCGACCCTGGTCATCTCGTTCATGGACTGGAACGCGTACTACCCCGACGAGCGCGGGTTCGCCGGGTTCGACAACTTCAAGCGGGTCTTCACCGACGTCAACATGCGCGACGCGGTGTGGACGACCATCCTGCTCACCGTCGGGGTGGTGCTGATCAGTCTGCTGCTCGGCCTGGGCATCGCGCTGCTGCTGGACCGCAAATTCCGCGGCCGCGGCGCGGTCCGGACCATGATGATCGCGCCGTTCCTGGTGGTCCCGGTCGCGGCCGCGCTGATCTGGAAGCACGCGCTCTACAACCCCGAGTACGGCCTGTTCAACGGCGCGCTGACGTGGATCTGGAACCTGTTCGGCGCGGACCGGCCGCCGCAGCCGGACTGGATCAGCAACATGCCGCTGTGGGCGGTCATCTTCGCCCTGGTGTGGCAGTGGACCCCGTTCATGATGCTGATCCTGCTCGCCGGCCTGCAGGGGCGGCCGCTGGACGTGGTGGAGGCGGCCCGCATCGACGGCGCGAGCACCTGGCAGATCTTCCGCAGCATGACGCTGCCGCACCTGCGGCAGTACCTGGAACTGGGCGCGCTGCTCGGCTCGATCTACATCGTGCAGAACTTCGACGCCGTCTTCACGATCACCTCGGGCGGCCTGGGCACGGCCAACCTGCCGTACACGATCTACCAGATCTTCTACCAGGCCCACGACTACGGCCGTGCGTCCGCCGCCGCGGTCATCGTGGTCATCGGCACCATCATCATCGCGACGTTCGCGCTGCGCACGGTGTCGTCGCTGTTCAAGGAAGAGAGCGGCCGATGAGCTCGATCACCGAGACCGCGCCGGTCCCGGCCACCCGCGACGAGCGCGGCCGGCCGGTCCGCAAGCGCCGCGAGGGCGCCAACATCTGGCTCTCGCTGCTGGCCTGGGTGGTCGGCATCCTGTTCGTG
This sequence comes from uncultured Actinoplanes sp., assembly GCF_934643405.1. Classification (GTDB taxonomy): domain Bacteria; phylum Actinomycetota; class Actinomycetes; order Mycobacteriales; family Micromonosporaceae; genus Actinoplanes. The sequence goes on along the minus strand of NZ_CAKUCL010000164.1, from coordinate 440 downwards.
CTGCCGGTGGTGTGGATGGTGCTGACCTCCTTCCACTCCGAGGAGAACGCCGCGACCAACCCGCCGTCGGTGTTCGCGCCGCTGACCCTCGACGGCTACCGCGAGTTCTTCTCCGGCGGGGCGAGTCCGTGGCCGCCGCTGCTGAACTCGCTGACCGCCAGCGTGGTCTCCACGGCCCTGGTGCTGCTGCTCAGCTTCCCCGCCGCGTACGCGCTGTCCATCAAGCCGGTCCGCAAGTGGACCGACGTGCTGTTCTTCTTCCTGTCCACCAAGATGCTGCCGGTGGTGGCCGGCCTGCTGCCGCTGTACCTGTTCGCGCAGAACACCGGCCTGCTGGACAACATCTGGCTGCTGATCATTTTTTACACCTCGATGAACCTGCCGATCGCGGTGTGGATGATGCGCTCGTTCCTGTCCGAGGTGCCGGTGGAGATGCTGGA
>NZ_CAKUCL010000163.1 GCF_934643405.1 uncultured Actinoplanes sp. | reverse complement strand
ACGACAAGTTGGCCGTCCGGTTCCAAGCCGTCCTGACCATCACCATCATCGGCGAGTGGTTATGAAACACGCCTTAGCTCTCAACCTCGCCTGGGAGGCACTGTACGCCGGCATCTCCCTGACGAGCGGCGGCGACTTCCAAGGCGTGATCGACGTCTGCTGGGCCCTGCTTGATTGCGGCATCCTTTACACCTACTTCCGGTACGGGCGCCGGTACTGGCCGCCGACGGTTGCCCGCTGGGTCTTCGGCGCGTGGAGCATCCTTGCGTTGCTCGTCTCGGTCGTCGTGCAGTTGTTGTTTCTCGCTGAGTTCCGCTCACGGCTGGGCGGCGCCTATTCGGCGTTCCTGCAAAACCTGATCATGTCGATCTTGTTCATCAGCATGTACGTGGCCAGGCGCGGCGCGAAGGGCCAGTCCGTCCTCATCGGCGTTGCCAAACTGATCGGGACCGCCGCGCCGACGATTGCCTTCGGCCTCCTCGCGCACAACCGGTTCCTGCTCGGTGTAGGAGCACTGTGCGCGGTGTTCGACCTGATATATGTCGTGCTGCTGCTGTACGTACCGGATTCCTGGGTGCCACGAGGTGAAGCCCAACACCGGGGCGGCACGACTGGCGCTCTGCTTCCGTCCGGAGAGGTCGCCTAATCGCGGCCGTGGAGCGGGCCGCCGGTGACCGGTGACTCCACACCGCTGCACGGATCACCAGCGGCTCCCCCGCCATTGCGGTCACCCACGATCGGCGCCTCCAGGGCATTCCGCGGGTCGCGCCTGGCGGCCGGGACATCGTCATTTCGGCAGATTGAGCGGTAGGCCACTGCCGCCGCCTGGGTGAACGTCGACCTCGCCCGGCCGGACGTCCGCAGCGATCCCGGCGGCCCTGCCATCGTCACGACGTTGGAGCGGAGAAGGCTGGCGCCCACGCTTTCGGCGATGCTGAGAGCCCGGCCGATCTCTCCCGGGCCTGCGGGCGGCCCCGTGGGTGGCGAGCGTGGCCGCCATGCGCGAGGTTCAGTTCGTACGGCCGGCGCAGCGGCGCAAACGCGTTCACGGCTGCCCACCGCTCAGGCTCGTCACTGCCCGCCGCTCGGTGCAACTCCGCCTGGAAAGCTCGGCGGCGGCCCCCCGAAGAAGCGGTCCCCTGGTTCCAGCGCGACGATCTCGCCGTCGAGGATCACCCTGTGGCCGTCCAGCAGCCCGGCGCGCCCGGCGGCCTCGGGACCGATTCCCGGCTGCCCGGACATCGACGGAAGCCCGCACGGCGGTGACGATCAAGCCGGTCCCGAGTCCACTATGGCCGGTAACGTCCGTACGCAAGATCCAACCCGCCTGTGGCTGCGCGTCGAGGCGACGCTAGGCTCACCGCGTGCCGATCAAGCTGGGTGTGAACCTGCCGCAGACCACCGACTACGACCTCGCCACCGACGTCACCACCTTCGCCAAGGTGGCCGAGGACATCGGGTTCGACAGCCTCTGGGCGTACGAGCGTGTGCTACGACCGGACGACACCAGCGGACCGCACGGGCTCTACGGGATCCCGGACATGGCCTGGCCGGACGTTTACGCGAACAGCACCGACGCGTTGGTCACCCTGGCCATGGCGGCGGCCGTCACCGAGCGCGTCGAGCTGGGCACCGGCGTCCTGGTGGCGCCGCTGCACCTGCCGGTGCGGCTGGCCAAGACCATGGCCGCCCTCGACGCCGCCAGCAACGGCCGCCTGATCGCGGGCCTGGGCTCGGGCTGGTCGATCGACGAGTTCGAGGCCACCGCGCCGCGCCCGATCGCCGAGCGCGGTCAGGCTCTCGACGAATTCCTGGACGTGGCCGAGAAGGTCTGGGGCCCGGACCCGGTGGTGTTCGCCAACGAGCGATACCGGATCGCACCGAGCTCCATCAACCCCAAGCCGGCCCGCCGGATCCCGCTGTTCCTGGCCGGATCCAACCGGACGGCTTTGAGCCGAGTCGTCCGGCGCGGCACCGGTTGGCTGGCCACCGGCATCACACCCGCGCAGGCCGGCGCGGTGCTCGCCGACCTGCCGGGAACCGAGTGCATCTTCCAGACCGGCGTGCCGGACACCCGGGAGAACCAGATCGTCGAGGACATCGCCGCCCTGAGCGAGGCCGGGGTGCACCACGTCTACGTGCCCCTGCCGTACGGCGTCTCCAGCCTCAAAGAATTGATCGTCGCGGCCGAACGGCTGCACGCCGGCGTGCGCGACGCCGGCCTCTAGGGTCGTCGTCGAGCAGGCTGCGCACGCTGCCGACCCGTACGGCGTACATCGGCGTGCCGACCAGGCGGTAGGCGACGCGCAACGGCACCGGCATCCGGCGCAGCAGCCCGCGCCGCTCCCCCACAGCCGCCTCCTCCAGCAGCACGCCGACCCGCAGCATCGATGGCCGCAGGTCACGCGGCCGGCCGTCGAAGGTGATGTGCCGCCAGTTGCGGGAACTGTCCGCGCTGCTCATGGCCGGCTCCGGGGCGTTCACCCCGGAACCGCACGACACGGCCGGCCTGATCGGAGACGACGCGCTGCGAGCCGGGGCGTCACTCGCGGTGGGCCATTGTGACCACGGACCGGCCGGCCCCTAGGGTCCCTGATAGCCGCGGCCGCCCGGCTGGGTCTCCTGCCATTCGCTCAGCAGGGCCTTGCCGATGATCGTGATCGGTGTGATCGAGGCGCCGACGACGAGGACCGTCCCCAGGGCGGCGAGCAGCCACGCCCGCCCGGCCGCTCCCGGGCGCCGGGCCCGCAACCACAGCCATATCGCGACGCCGTACGCGACGAGCGCCGGCGCGCCGAGCCCGAGGCTCACCAGGGCCGACCCGCCGGCCACCCCCGCCACCAGGAACATCACGGCCGCGGGCACCCCGCAGAGTCCGACCACCACCATGATCACGATCAGCAGGGTGGCCGGCAGCCGGTGCGTCGCGGTGCTCTTCATACCGTGAACCGTAGCGACCGTACACACGCTTGTGTCCGCGGTGATCTCCGTCTCTCGGCGTTCCGGTCGCGTTCGGTATTTAGCGAGGTAGATATCCCGGCGCCGAATCCGGTCACGCTGAGCCCGCAAGGCATCGCCCCTTGTGAATCGACGGACGCTGTTACGTTGACGCGCATCAAGATCGCTGCCCACTCCTCGCAGAAAGATCATCGATGTCTGACGAGATGGTTCTCCGCGCTCAGCGGTTCATCAACGAGACGTACGCCAACGGCGCCGTCCTCGGCATATCGAAGCTGACGGAGGACGGCCAGACCGGCTGGACCACGATGTACGCGCTGACGCGGGCGCTCCAGCACGAAATGGGTATCGCGTCCCTGTCAGACAACTTCGGCCCGACCACGCTGAGTACGCTCCAAAGCCGCTACCCGAGTCTCAACGCGGCGACCGTGCCGTCGTGGGCCTTCAGCTGCATCCTCCAGTCCGCCCTCTACTGCAAGGGTTACGACGGCGGCGGGATCGACGGCACCTACAACGAGCGGGTGCAGGCCGCTGTCGCCGCCCTGAAGCGCGACATGGGCGTCGCGAGCGCGTTCCCGGGCTCCTCCCTCGAGCCCAAGGTGGTCAAGGCACTGTTCAACATGGACGCCTACGTCACCGTGAACAACGGCTCGGACGTGATCCGCTCCATCCAGCAGTGGCTCAACGGCCGGTACATCAACCGCCGGGACTTCTTCGTCATCCCCTGCGACGGCCACCACTCGCGGGACGTCGCCAAGTCGATGCTGTTCGCCGTCCAGTACGAACTGGGCATGGCCGACGGCACCGCAACCGGTGTGTTCGGCCCGGCCACCCAGGCCGGCCTGAAGACCCACACCGTCTCGACTGGCACGACCGGGCCGTGGGCCCAGCTGTTCACCGCGGCGATGCGGCTCAACGCGCGGGAGGTCGCATTCGGCGACTTCACCGCGGACACGCAGGCCGCCGTCGAGAGCTTCCAGTCCTTCGCGAAGCTGCCTGTCACCGGCACCGGGAACTTCGCGACGTGGGCGTCCCTGCTCGTGTCGTACGGCGACCAGACCCGGAGCGGCGCGGCCTGCGACGGGGTCACGAAGATAACCTCGGCGCGGGCGCAGGCGCTGAAAGACGCCGGCTACAAGTACATCGGCCGGTACCTCTACAACCCGTCGTCGACGAGTCTGCCGGAGAAGCAAATCCAGCCCGGTGAACTCGACACGATCGTGGCGAACGGGCTCCGCTGCTTCCCGATCTATCAGACATACTCCCGGTCGGCCGACTACTTCAGTTACAGCCAGGGCTGCGCCGACGCGTACAACGCAATTGAATGGGCCCGGGTGCACGGCTTCAAGCCCGGCACGCTCATCTACTTCGCGGTCGACTACGACGCCATGGACGCGGAGGTCAGTCAGTACATCATTCCGCACTTCCGGGGCGTCTACGAGACGCTCGGCGAGCTCTCCAACTACGAGGTCGGCATCTACGGGCCGCGCAACGTGTGCCAGCGGGTCTCCGACGCCGGCTACGCCTGGACGTCGTTCGTGTCCGACATGTCGTCCGGGTTCTCCGGGAACCTCGGTTACCCGCTGCCGACGAACTGGGCGTTCGACCAGATCGTCACGAAGACCATCGGGTCCGGCAGCGGTGCGATCGAGATCGACAACAACATCGCGTCCGGCCGTGACACCGGCCAGAACGAGTTCAACCCGGCACCGGTGACCAGCGGGCTGGACGTCGACTTCGACCAGGCGACCTACCGGTCGCGGCTGCTCACGGACATCCGGACGTACCTGACCTCGATCGGCGTGCCGGAGACCGGCGGCTCGGGCTGGGTCGACAAGGACTGGGTCACCTGGGACGTCATCAGCACCACCGAGGCGTTCGACGTGATCATGAAATACGACGGGCTGTTCACCAACCTCGCCCGTGCGCTCAAATTGCGCAAGGCGCTCGTGCAGACACCGGTGATGTGGGAGATACGCAAGCTCTGGGCGCAGGACGCCGTCACCGACGATCTCGTACGCAAGGGGTTTCTCGACGACTGCAGCACCGGCCTCGGCCAGATCTTCGCCTGGGTGGCGCGCGACGCCCGCAACTACTGCATCGAGCAGGGCATCATCAACGGCACCGTGCTGAGTGACAGCTTCACCCGGGCGATCTGGGACAAGCTTCAGGACCCGGTCTACAACATCTCGTCCGCGGCGTACGTGACCGTTTACAACGCTCATCAGATCGGCCTTCCCCGGCCGTCCCTGACCACCAGCGTGGAGGACTCGCAGAAGATTCTGGCCCGATACAACGGCACCAACGACGCCGCCCAGCAATACGGGAGGGAACTGGTCGGGCTGTACCAGGTGCTGGAGAACTACAACGCGCTCTGCCGCGCCGCCTGATCATCAACTCGACCCACGAAGGAAGGAACGTAGAGGAATGAATCTCCGGATCACCCGGCGGACCGTTCTCGGCACCGGCGTTCTCGCCGGCGTCGCCACCGCGGTCAGCCCGGCCCTGCCCACTGTCGCGGCGTGGAGCGCCCCAAAACATCCCGGGACCTCGGCCAACGGATGGGCCCTGCAGGCGAACGTCGACGTCGACTCCCAGGTGTGGACTCGGTCGGTGGCCGGCACCGGCCTCAGCGTGCCGGTCTGGATCGGAGACGTCGAGGCGATCCTGCTGCATGTCGCCCGCCGGTTCCACTACGAGATCGAGGAACTCCCGCCGATGGACCTGGCTGGCTGGCGACCAGCCGCCGAGGTCAACCCGGCCTTGCCGGAATCGAACCTGGCCTCGGGCACCGCGATCCGCATCCGTCCCGGATCCCGGGCAAAGGGCGGCTTCTTCCCGCTGCAAGAGCTGGTGTTGCGCGACATTCTGGCCGACTGCGAAGGCGTCGTCCGGTGGGGAGGCGACGATCCGCAGGTGGACGAGTCGCTCTTCTACATCGCGCTCGGTCCCGACAACACGCGGGTGCGAGCGCTCGCCGAGAAGTTCCGTGGCTGGGAGTCGACGCCCGGCGCAGGCGCCGGCGTGAACGTCGACTTCCTGGCTCCGGCCCGGCACCGGCGCGCCAACTCCCTGGCCCACGCCCAGCGCCGATATTGAACCCGTTGAACCTGTCAGTCGGCGTCGTGAGGGTTGTAGCCGTGCTTCTTGAGATGCTTCTCGGTGGTGCAGCTGACATGCTCCGCGACGGCGACGCGGGAGACTGTAAATAGCTCCTCTGTCAAGACTCCGGGGCAGCGTCGCCTCGGAGGCTTGACCTTCGATCTGCGCGGCGATCGTGTTGATCTCCTCGGTGAGATCTCGGCACCGTTGGTTATTGCGGTGGCCAGCTGCCCGACGACGCCGGGCAGCTGCACCAGCCGATGCAAGCTCTTGGCGAGGTCGCGACGGAATGGTGGGGCGTACGATTTGCCGCGGACAAGCACGCCACCCGGCTGTTCTTCATTGGTTTTTGTGGATGTCGACTCACGACATAGCCATCACGGCTCCGGGACGCCGGGAGTTCATATCGATGTCGCGAAGTCCTCACACGGATGGCATGTCGTGGTCGGCGGGCGGGGTTGGGCTGTCACGGAACTGATCCGTTCTTCAGGGGAGCTTCTCTCGTGCCTGCCTCTCGTCGTACCTTTTTGGCCGGTGGCGCTGCCGCCGGTGTCGGTCTTGCCGTCGCCGGCGCCGTCCCGTCGTTGGCCCAGGCCCACCCCGGCCGGGTGCAGAAACCGGCAACTCACGTGCCTTTTCCGCCGCTGGTGGACGACCCTGCCGGCATCCTGGCCCTGCCCGAGGGCTTCAGCTACGCCGTCGTCACCCGCACCGGAGTCACCCGGCTCGACCGCGGCCAAGGCCTCACCCCGTCCAGCCACGACGGCATGGCGGCCTACGACGCCGGCCGGGGCCGCTACACGCTGATCCAGAACCATGAGATCGATCCGGGCGACACGCACGGTGTACCGCACGTGAAGGGCACCGTCTATGATCCGGGCGCCGTCGACGCGGGTGGCTGCACGGTGATCAGCACCGACCGGGCCGGTCGCAACCTCGGCGAGTTCGTTGCCCTGTCCGGCACCGTCGCGAACTGCGCGGGCGGCCCGACCCCCTGGGGCACCTGGCTGACCTGCGAAGAGACCGAGGACCGGGCCGGCGAGGCGTGGCAGGAGGGCGACCGTAGCGGCGTTCTGCAGAAGGACCACGGCTACGTCTTCGAGGTCCACGCCGACGGCTCCGCGGACCCGAGGCCGATCAAATGCCTGGGCCGCTACGCCCACGAGGCCCTGGCCATCGACAAGGACCGCACCCACATCTACCTGTCCGAGGACGCGTCCAAGCCCAACGGCCTGTTCTACCGGTGGACGGCGCCGGCAGGCGTCAAGGTCGGTCCTGGCGTGCTGACGCGCCTCTCCCCGACAGCCGGGGTCCTCGCCGCGATGCAGATCATCATGGACGACGGCTCGGTGCTGCCGGATGTCGCCTATCTGACCTCCGCCCAGCTGGGACGGCCGTTCCCGGTCCGGTGGGTCGAGGTGCCGGAGCGCGACGCGAAGACCACGTCGGTGCGTAAGCAGTTCACCGACGGGCAGGTCACCCGCGGACGCAAATTCGAGGGCGTGTGGGGTACCGACGAGGGCGTGTACGTCGTCAACTCGTTCGCGTGGTCGGACGGCGAGCTGCCGGCGGACGCTGTCCCACACGACGGCATGGTGTGGTTCTACAACTATCGGTCCGAGACCATTCAGCTGGTCACGTACTTCCCGCACCAGAGCACCGCGGAGGACGGCGCCCCCGCGAAGTACACCGACATGACTTTCGACGGCCCCGACAACGTGACCGTGACCCCCTGGGGCAGCCTTGTGCTCGCCGAGGATGGCAAAGGCGCCTCCCACGTGCTGAGCTCCTTCCCCGGCGGCCCGACCTACGCCATCGCCCGCAACCAGCTCAACGACTCCGAGTTCTGCGGGCCTACCTTCAGCGACGACGCCAAGGTCCTTTTCGTCAACATGCAGGATCCCGGCCTGACCCTGGCCATCACCGGTCCCTGGGAGAAGTACCTCGGCTGACCCGAATGGCTGCGGGGTGCCAACGGCGTACCGGCGGTGGATGGTATTGGTGCGGGTAGGAGAGACATCAGCGCCGTCACCGTCCGGTCGCCTCCGGCCGGACGGTGTACGGCGTTGCTCGTCGGGTCAGGGCCGGAGTGGCTCCAGGTGCCCGGCATGGTGGCGTATCGGTGCCGGCGGAGCCGCACCCGCTTACCGCGACCCGGTCGAACGCCACGGAGCAGCCGCGTCAGCGGCGAGCCGGTCGCCGTCATGCCGGCAGCGGCGAAAGGTGCGCGGGCCGACGCGCCCGACTGACTGGAATCACGATTCGCAGCGGGCGGCCGGTCAGCCGGCTGACGCCGGCAGGAACCGCAGCCGAGCGACGACCGCATGCGCGCCCAGCCGCGTCAAGAGGGGCCGCGACGGTCAGCCAGAAGGCGACGGCGGCGATAGCGTGGCGCACACCGTCGCACCGGCGAGCGGCCCCGTCGAAGGGGCAGATCTGACCTGCCGGAATAAACGATCCTGGACCTATGCCGACGCCTGCCCGCCGGCAGACCGGTCAAGCATGGCCGGCCGTTCCCGCCATCCCTTTGCCGGCGCAGGCCGGGGTAAGGCAATCGATGTGCGGAAGATCTTCGCCGTGACGTGAGCGGCACTCGCGGCGCTGGCCGCGCTATGGTTCGGCCACACGCCGCCGCGGTCGGCGACCGATTATCGTGAGCAAAGCCACACAGACCGTGGACTACCTTCATTCCCAGCTTCAGACCGCTCAGCTGTGGATCGGGGCCGTCGGGAGAGACGATGTCACCCGCCAGGCCGCCGTCGTTGCACTCGACGAGGCAGAATCTGACGCCACCGCCACAGCGGACCGATTCGCCGGTTGGGACCCGCCGCCCGGCACTGACGACATCCGCGACAGCGTCACCACCCACAGCGACAGAGTGACAGAAGCCCTCGCCGCGCATCGCGACCAGTGGGAGACTCTGCCGCAGCTGGCCGGTCCCCTGCCCCGTCTCGCCCAACAGCTCGAGGACCTGCGCCAGGAGCTGGCGCGGTGAGCTTCAAGCCGAAGATGCTGCTCGGCTTCACCTTGGGGACGCTGTCGGCCATCGGCGGGTTCATCGACATCGGCGACCTGGTCGCCGACGCTCTGGTCGGCGCCCGATCGGACTACGCCTGGCCTGGGTCACCGTTCTGGCAGTCGTCGGCATCATGTGTTACTCCGAGATGTCCGCCCGCATCGCGATGAAGACCCGCAGACCCGCCTTCCCCCTGGCCCGTTCCCGACTCGGCCCCCGCTACGCCCTCGGCGGACTGATCGGCTCGTTCCTGGTCACCGGGCTGCTCGTCATGGGCAACTGGCCACCAGCGTGCACTACCTGTTCTGGGTACCGATCGCCGCCGCCGTCGTGTTCATCATCGTCTGGAAGTGGTGGCGAGGCGAATCACGGCGATCCGGCGGGGGTGCGACCATGCAGAAAGCAGGGTGGCAGGACTGCCCTGTCCACGCGGTACCTCGTGCGCGGGACGCCGAGTGGCCCTCGGCCAGCCGACACGGACGTCGGACGGGTCGCCCATGGCGTGACACAGCATCCTGGCTGCCCCGCCATGCCCCCGTCGGACACCCGGGCGACACACCCGGCGTCGACTCGCTTCACCGCATGACGGACATGCGCCATCTGAAGCGCCCGCTACATGCATCCGGTCTTCCGGTTCTGACGGCCCACAGCGGCCTCCGATGATCGGAATTGGCAAGCCGAGGGCCGCCCATGAGCGTGTATGGGCTCGGCCGGCCCGTTCTCCTGCCGTGAGGAGGGATTCGGTGCTGCTAGGTTGATCGTGGTGTGCCGGGAAGTCTGGTCGGCGATGCGATGACGGCCGACCACCCCCGGGAGAACTGTGAACACTCTGGCCTGGATCGCCGTGGCGGTGTTTCTCTCCGCCTACGTGCTGATCGCCACCGAGAAGATCAACCGGGTCGCGGTGGCGCTCGGGGGCGCGGCGATCATGCTAGCGATCGGCGCGACCGACGCCGAACACGCGTTCTTCTCCGAGGACGCGGGCATCGACTGGAACGTCATCTTCCTGCTGCTCGGCATGTTGCTCATCGTGGGCGTGCTCAAACGCACCGGGCTGTTCGAGTTCGTGGCCATCTGGGCGGCGAAGAAGGCCCGCGGACGCCCGTTCCCGATCATGGTGATTCTCATCGTGGTGACCGGCGTCCTGTCCGCGGCCCTGGACAACGTGACCACCGTGCTGCTGGTCGCCCCGGTCACACTGCTGGTCTGCGAGCGACTCGGCGTACCCCCCGTGCCCTTCCTGATCGCCGAGGTGCTCGCCTCCAACATCGGCGGCACTGCCACACTGGTCGGCGACCCCCCGAACATCATCATCGCCAGCCGCTCCGGACTGAGCTTCAACGACTTCCTCAGCGTCCTTGCACCATTCGTCCTCGTCGTCCTCATCGTGCTCGTGCTGCTCTGCCGCATCATGTTCCGCGCAGCCTTCCGCTACGATGCCGCCCGCGCGGAACGCATCATGGCGCTACGAGAGACCGACGCCATCCGCGACCGGCGGCTGGTCGTGCTCAGCCTGTCGGTGCTCGGCGCCGTCCTCGTCGCCTTCACCCTGCATACGGTCGTGGGGCTGGAGCCATCAGTGGTGGCACTGCTCGGCGGGCTGCTGCTGCTCGCGCTCTCCCGGCTCGACGCCCGCGAGGTCGCCCAGGACGTCGAGTGGCCGACGCTCATCTTCTTCGCCGGCCTGTTCGTCATGGTCGGCGCCCTGGTCGCCACCGGAGTCATCGACACCCTCGCCCACGCCGCCACCAGTGCGGTCGAAGGCAAACTATGGCCCGCCACCGTGCTACTGCTCGGCGCATCAGCCGTACTATCAGCGATCGTCGACAACATCCCGTACGTAGCGACGATGAGCCCCATCGTCGGCGAGCTCGTCGACACCGCCGGCGGCAACAATCACGCCCAAGTGCTCTGGTGGGCCCTCGCGCTGGGCGCCGACCTGGGCGGCAACGCCACCGCAGTAGGAGCCTCCGCCAACGTCGTCGTACTCGGCATCGCCGAACGAGCCGGACACCGCATCACCTTCTGGGGCTTCACCAAGTACGGGCTGATCGTCACCGCCATCTCCATCACCCTGGCCGTGCCCTACCTGTGGCTGCGCTTCTTCGCGTTTTGAACCGGCGTCACGCGGCCAACATCCGGTCGAGCAAACCGTCCAGCGTGATCGCGCCGGTCATCACCCGATCGCCGTCGACCACCGCCACCAGCGGCACGTTCGACCGCGCCATCACCGACGCCACCTCCAGCACCGTCGCGTCGGCACCGACCACGGGCAACTCCGGCCGGTTCCTCGGCAGCAGCTCCGCGACCGTGCGGTCACCGATGCCCTCGAAGATGACATCGGCCGCGGCCTCGTCGACCACCCGGGCCAGCGCCGGATCATCCTGGCAGTACGACGGCAACGCCATCCGCAACACCTGCGTGCCGGCCAGCACCGTCAGCGGGCGACCCTTGCCGTCCACCACGATCAACCCGGGCAGATCCTGAGCCGCGAGGACCTTCACCGCCTCACGGGCCGGCAGGTCCTCGGTCACCGTACTCATCGAGATCGACACGTCGCGGGCGCGCATACCGTCACGCTACGCCGGAGCCACCCGCTGGTCCGCTTGCCCGCGCCGTCTTGGTTCAATGTTGGTAGACGTCCGGGACATCGTCACGGTCGCGGTCAACCTCTTCAGCCTCCAACATCCGCCGATAGGTCCGATTACGGATCCGCAGTACCACCGCGGCCAGGAGCGCAGCGGTCAGCGACCCGACCAGCACGGCGACCTTGACGTGATCGTCCTGTTCGCCGTCCACGCCGAAGGCCAGCTCGCCGATCAGCAGTGAGACCGTGAAGCCGATCCCGCCGAGCATCGCCAACCCCGCCACATCGATCCAGTTCAGCCCCGTATCGATCTTGGCCCGCGTGAATCTGGCCGTGAGCCACGTAGCCGCGAGAATGCCGATCGGCTTCCCGACGACCAGCCCGAGCATGATGCCCAAAGCGATGGGATCGGTCACCGCCGAGGTCAGCCCGGACCAGCCGCCGATCGTGACGCCGGCCGACATGAAAGCGAAGATCGGCACCGCGACACCGGCGGAGATCGGCCGGAACCGGTGCTCGAAATGTTCCGCGAGACCAGGACCGTCCGTCCGGTCTCTGCGCAGCACCGGCACCGCGAAGCCCAGCAGCACCCCGGCGACGGTGGCGTGGACTCCCGACGCGTGCACCAGCGACCACGTCAGCGCCGCCAGCGGTAACAGCAGCCACCAGGAGCGCACCCGTCGCTGCACCAGCACCGTGAAGAGTCCCAGGGGAACCAGGGCGCCGAGCAGCGGTAGCACCGACAGGTGCGTGGTGTAGAAGACCGCGATGATCATGATCGCGAGCAGGTCGTCGACGACGGCGAGAGTCAACAGGAAGGTGCGCAGGGCCGACGGCAGAGACCGGCCGACGACCGCCAGCACCGCCAGGGCGAATGCGATGTCCGTAGCGGTCGGAATGGCCCAACCCTTCACCGCGCCACCAAGGTTCAGCAGCGCGTAGCAGGCCGCCGGGATAATCACTCCACCGATTGCGGCCGCTACCGGCACAGCAGCCCGCCGAGGGTCACGCAGATCCCCCGCGACGAATTCGCGCTTGAGCTCCAACCCGGCAACGAAGAAGAAGATCGCCAGCAGCCCGTCGGCGGCCCAGGCACCCAGGGAGAGGTCGAGGTGCCACGCGGACGGGCCGGCCCGGAAGCCCACCAGCGCGTCGTACCGGTCCGACCATGACGTGTTCGCCCACACCAGCGCGATCAGCGTCCCAATTAGCAGCAGGACTCCGCCGACCGTCTCCCTGCGCAGCACATCGGCGATGCGACGGGCCTCGGCCCAAGATCCACGACTGAGTACGCTCGGGGTCGGGCGGGATGAAGTGGGCACGGGAACCAACTCTCGCAGTCGAAGTTAGATATCTGCCGACCAGACTTCCCGGCGCACCGCCGATAACCCTACCGGCTACCGCGGACTGTCGCCCGCCGTCCTGACCGACAACCGTCGTGTCGCGCTTCACCAGCGTTACTGACCGTCATCGGTCTTGTCGTTCGAAACAGCCCTCAACCGGCGGTGGCCGACGCCCAGCAGCACCGCCAAGCAGATAATCGGGTGTACGACCAATACGACAGATCTGCATCGTGGTCGCCTCCGTATCCGGCGACCGCCACGCCGAACGCCGAACACGCCATGACGATCAAACCTCCCACCGTCCGCAGATCCGACAGTCGCCCGGCGACAATTCCGCAGACGAAGGCGAGCGTCACCGCCCTGCCGGCGATCTCACCGGCGGGCCAGAGCACCACATCGGCAACCGCAGCGACGAAGACGCCGGCCGCGGCTGCTATCAGCTCGCGTACCAGAACAACCGAACGTTCCTCGGCGGTCCCCGCGCCACCAGGGTCACCATCATCGACGACTGAAGCCATCGCCACATCGCATCAACGTGACCGGGAGAAGGCAAAGCCAGCACCAAGTGCTCTTACCGTACGGGCTGCATGCCTTCGCCGGTGAACGCGCCTCACGGCCGCGATACCGGCTATCAGTGCACCCACGATGATGTTGTTCCAGGTGACACCCGGTAGGTGAGTGAAACTCAGGACGAACGGTGCAGCAACCATCCAAATACCGACGATCGCCGCTATCGAGCTCAGCGCTCCGGTACGTCGAGGTACAACGATGCGAATCGCGGCAAGAACGGTGATCACCGTGCCGCCCCCGACGTCGTTCCACCACGGACAGGCATCGCGGACGTCGACGACCAGCGGAGTCACAGCAAGCCAGGCGCCGCCGAGCGCCACGAACGCACTGGGCGTGAATGCCAGGCCGGTGGTGAGACGCCGTGCCAGGCGCTCACGCCCCCGCCGACCGCGGCGTCGCACACCGACCGCGGATGAACCGGGCCCGGGTTGCACGTCCTGCCTTTCCGAGCCCATCACGGCCACCGCGTGCTGCGCGTTCGCGGCAAAGGCGGCGAGGTTGTTCTTCTCCCGCTGCCGCCCGCGGTCGCCCGCGCAGTCGACGGCCGCGAGAATGGGCCCCTCCTGCGTAACGCGATCGGCCGGCGCGGGGACCGGCACGCCGCCATCCGCCGCCTGCAGCATCTGGCCGCGGCGGAATCCACCGGCACCCCAACGACATCCTTGCCGCCTGCACGGCCTCCGGAACATGAGCCCAACGGGACAGCGCAGGCCAAATGAGAGCCACACCAAGGTGGGCAGCCGAAAAGAGAGCGACAGCCCGGACGCCTGAACCGAAGCCTGGCCAGGCCCTGGTCCTAGCGCAATGAAACAAGTAGCCGAGAAGCGGAAACTCGATCATGCAGCGAAACGCTTGTGCCTCACGTGGCGTCATGCCACATAGTCACAGGCGTGGAGGAGCACCTGACCGTAGGGCGCGTGGCCGAGCTGGCCGGCGTGACCATCCGCACGCTGCATCACTACGACCAGATCGGGCTGTTGCAGCCATCGGCGCGGACCGTCGCGGGATACCGCGCCTATTCCGCAGACGACGTGGAACGGCTGCGGGAAGTGCTCGCCTATCGGCGGCTCGGCTTCGGATTGCGCGAGATCGCCGATCTGGTCGATGACCCGCACACCGATGCGGTCGCGCATCTGCGCCAGCTACGAGGTCTGCTGCTGCAGCAGCGTGACCGTGCTGCTGCCATGGTGACGGCCATCGACAGGGAACTACAGGCACGAGCAATGGGAATCAGGACAACCCCAGAGGAGCAACTGAAAATGTTCGGCGCGCAACTGTACGACGCCATCGGATCCGCCTACCCGGCCACGCGGCGCACCGAGCCCCGGATCGCCGCACGCATCTGGGACGCGCTCGGGGATGCCCGAACAGTACTGAACGTCGGAGCAGGCACCGGCTCCTACGAACCACCAGATCGCGACGTCACGGCGGTGGAGCCGTCAGCGGTCATGCGGGCACAACGTCCCGCGGGCGCCGCCCCGTGCGTCGCCGCGGCAGCCGAGAGCCTGCCGTTCGAGGACCAGTCGTTTGACGCCGCCATGGCGGTCAGCACCGTACATCACTGGCCGGACCCGGTCGCCGGGCTCCGGGAGATGAAACGGGTGGCCCGCCGCGTGGTCGTGTTCACCTACGACGCCGACAACACGGGCGGGCGCGAGCGGTTCTGGCTCACCCGCGACTACCTGCCCGAGTTCGCCGACCTTCTCATCGGCTGGCCGTCCTTGGCCGACCTCACTCGAGCAATCGGGGGCCGCGCGGAGCCGGTGCTCATCCCGTGGGACTGCACTGACGGCTTCTTCGAGGCGCACTGGCGCCGACCCGAGGCCTATCTGGACGACCATGTGCGCCGCGCGGTATCGGTATGGACCAGAGTCGGACCGCAAGCCGAGCAGCGAGCAGTTGGCAGACTCCGCGAAGACCTGGCCTCAGGCCGATGGGCCGAGCGCAACCGCGACCTCGTCGCCCTCGACGCCGCAGAACTCGGCCTTCGTCTGCTCATAGCCTGAACACCGCCACGAACAGCGTGCCGGCGTGGACCGCGCAGCGGATCCAGCCTGGCAGAGCATACGGATCTGCCGCGCTCCGCTGATCCCGGATGCCGGCTACGACGATCGGCGGATGCGCTGCCATGCCACGGCCAGTACGGACGTCGCCCCGCTCGATGGCCTGATCGCCGAGTAGCCACCTCGCGGTTCACCGAGAAGCCGCGTGGCGTTCGCTTCGGCTACAAAGTGCGATCGTGGTGGACAG